>NZ_JAMTDV010000001.1 GCF_023806565.1 Accumulibacter sp.
GGTGCCGCATCGCGATTGGTACGCGCGACGTCAGAAGACGAAGCTTGGCCGCTTCCTGGTAGTCAGCGGCGCGACCACGGTTTCGAAGACGTTGATGGTGTTGAAAGCGTTGTCGTGTGTGCGGATAATCAGCCGGGCGTCCATCACCGGTGGGTGGCCGACGAAAGCCACGAGGCGGCCGCCCAGCTTGAGCTGTTGCAGAAAGGCCTCGGGCAATTCCGGCAGCGAACCGGAGATGACGATCACGTCGTACGGCGCCGGTCCCGACCAGCCCTCGGAAGCATCGCCGGTCTCGACGCTGACATTGGCAACCCCTGCGCGCCGCAGGTTACCGCGTGCAGTCTCGGCCAATACCGGGTCAATCTCGACACTGTGGACATATTCGGCCTTCGCCGCCAGAAGCGCCGCCATGTAACCGCTGCCGGTACCGACTTCCAGCACCACATCGGTATTCTTCACCGCTGCTTCCTGGAGAATGCGCGCCTCGACCTTCGGCTGCAACATGGTCTGACCGTGGCCGATCGGCAACTCCAGATCGGCGAACGCCAGCGCCTTGAGCCCTTCCTGTACGAAGTCCTCCCGCTTGACTGCCGCCAGAAGGTCAAGCACTTCCGGATCGAGCACCTCCCAAGTGCGGATTTGTTGCTCGATCATGTTGAAACGAGCCTGTTCGATGTCCATTTCTACCGCCATCATAGCTGTCCCCGTCACGCTGGTAATATTAGCACGCCCTAATATGCTGCCTCGATCAAGGAATTATACTCCGGATGGGCAGTCATTCGATGTGGCGGATACGTTGCGGAGGACAACCGACTCTCCTTGAGCAAGGAGCCTGCGAGGGTAGCGGTTCTCCACACATCTACCACTGTCGGTCGACAAGGGTATCGATCGCTCCCGTCACCCGCGCCTCAGCGGGAAATGCGGGTCGGTATCGGTGTGGGCCGTCGCAGCTCCGAAGCGCGACGCGTATGCAAAAGAAAACGGCGCCTTGAGGCGCCGCGGTTGGACGATCCAGGCAGAATCAGGCGCTCAAGTTCTTGACCTGAGCCGATAGGCGGCTCTTGTGGCGTGCAGCCTTGTTCTTGTGGATGATCTTCTTGTCGGCGACGCGATCGATGACCGCGACCGACTCACGGTAAATGCTCTGCGCAGCAGCCTTGTCGCCAGCCAGAATCGCTTTCCGCACCCGCTTGACGGCGGTACGCAGGCTGGAGCGCAGGCTGGTGTTGTGGGCGCGCTGCTTGACGGCTTGGCGAGCACGTTTGCGAGCTTGTGCGCTATTGGCCATGAATATGTGTCCCTATGAAAAGCTGGTGGTTACTGCCAAGACCGGGAATTATAGCGACTCGGGCACTCCGGTGCAAGCGTCTGATCGAGCTTGACATTCTGTCGACGACCGCAGCTGGACTGCGGCCTGGACAGCGAGTCATGGCTGCAAGAAAACGGGCGCCGAAGCGCCCGTTGATCCCGCTAACCGACTACAGCCAACGACTAGAAGCTGTGGCGCAGGCCAGCGCCAATCGCGAAGTTGCTTTCGCCCGGCGCACCGATGAGCGCACCAGGATTCGCAATACTCGACCCATTGATCGAAGTGTCGCTGTTGCTGAAGTAGCTATACGCGGCATAGAGAGCAGTGCGCTTCGACAGCGGATAGGTGTACATCAGGCCAGCGCCCCAGCTGTTGCCGTTGTCAATATTCTTGTTGTCGATCGTCATGCGACCGTAGCCGATGCCGAACGTCCCGCGGCCAATCGGCGCGGTCAGGCCGACGGTCCAGAAGTTGTTGTTGGGCGCAATCGCATAAAAAGCGCCGTCATTGTTGTTGTGCAGCCCCTGGTAGCTGGCGTACACCTTGACCACCTGGAAGTCGTAGGTACCACCGACATACCATTCGTTGATGCTGTCGCCGTTACCAGGAAGCTTCAACGCCGGGCTGCCAACGACGGAATTCCGCTGCTGATAGACGGCGTCCAGATTGATCGGGCCGTTGGCATAGTTCAGGCCGACGCCCCACTGACCGTTGTCGGAAACGCTGGTCGTCTTGTCGTTATACGTCAGCGTGTTCGTGCCAGGATAGGTGCCCTGAGTCTCGCCGAATCCGTAGATCGCGCTGAACGTCACACCGGAGAACGTTGGGCTGGTGTAGGTGATTGCATTGTTGAAGCGGCCCGGGCTGTTCGGCGTAATCGTGTCGCCAGCAATTGCGCTCAGGCTCGACTGGATGCTGAGGTTGCTTGCGTCCAGCGCGTCGTTGTTGGCGGTGGCGTTGAAGCCCGGTGCGTATTGACGACCCAGCGCAACCGTACCGTACTTGCTGGACGACAGCCCGACAAACTGCTGGCGCGCATTCAGACCGTTGGCAACGTCGTTACCGAGGCCGCCATTGCGGGTCGGCGTGATCCCGTATTCGAGCGTAAACACTGCCTTGAGGCCATTGCCCAGCGCCTCTTCTCCCTTGAATCCAACCCGCGGACCAGCGTCGATACCATCGACAAGTCCGCTGAAGGTATTGTTACCGGGGATGTTGCGGCCCGCATTTCCCGATGCGTACAGATAGCCGACATCGATGACACCGTAGAGGGTGACGTTGGTCTGGGCAACGGCGACTCCGGAAGCAGAGGCCAGACCCGCTACCGCCAGGGCAATCAGTTTCTTTTGCATGTTTGATCTCCAGTAAGTGGAAAAACAGGAACTCCAAGCACTGCCCCGCCATTCGGAACTGTTGGCTTTGGCCAAGCCGTACGGCAGGAAACGGCTTCATTCTGGCAGGCGAGAACGTTTGCGACAAGCTTTGTCCACCCCAGGAAGTCCGGCGCAAGGGCATTTGTTGCGTTTTCGTCACAGTTCCTTGGAAGAATTGGACGATCTGCGGGAGTACAGGGGCAGCCGAAGCCGTCGGCAAGGACGCCCGGTGGCTCCGTAGCGCGGCTGTAGCGGCGGGGTAGCGAAGCGAACCAGGACCTCGCCGCCCGACTCGCGTCCTCGCAAAAGAGAAGACGAAAAAAAACGGGCGCCGAAGCGCCCGTTTCCGCAATCCAACGACCGGACGGTCGAATCAGAACGCGTGGTTGATACCGGCAACGAAGGTGTTGTTGGTCTGACCGCGAGCACCGGTGACGTCGGTACCTGCGACAGGACCCGACGGAGTGCTGTCGTTGTCGTTCCGGGTCCAGACATAACCGGCGTACAGGGTCGTGCGCTTCGACAAAGCGGTCGACCAACCGAGCGAAGCCGCCTGCGAATTGCCGTTCAGCGGACGTTGCACGCCGAAGTTGTCGTGACCCTGATCCCACAACAGCTCGGACCAGGCCAGATGGATGTTGCTGGCCTGGAGAACCGGGATGACTACACCCACCGACCAGATCTGGTTGTCGAGGTTGGCGTCGTTGCGGTCGTTCTGACCTTGCCAGCTGCCCATGACCTTGGCGACCTTGAAGTCGTAGCTGCCACCGACATAGACTTCGTTGACCGACTTGCCGTTGGCGTTGAACTGGTTGGTTACGACAGCCGGAAAGCCATTGCCCAAACCGCTGAACACACCGATGTTGGTGGTCACGTGCTCGCGCTGCTGGTAGACGACGTCGGCGTTGATCGGGCCATTGGCATAGTTGAAGCCGAGAGCCCACTTGCCGTTATCCGAAACGCTGGTGAGCTTGTCGTTGTAGGTCAGGCCGCCGACCACCGGATAGGTGCCCTGCGTCTCGCCAAAGGCATAGATGGCCTTGGCTTGGAAGCCGTTCCAGTTCGGCGACGTGTAGGTCATCGCGTTGTCCCAGCGCGCCGCGCTGTTCGGCGTGATCGAGTTGCCCGCCTGCTGCGAGAGGAAGGACTGCGGCTCGAAAAGGGCGCCGCCGTACGGATCGTTTCTGGCGGTGGCCAGATAGCCGGGAGCGTACTGGCGACCGAAGGCGACCATACCCCACTTCTCACCGGACAGGCCGACGAACTGCTGGCGTGCATTCAGGCCACCGGTGTTGCCGACACCGCTGTTGTTGTCGAGGTTCAGCGCATACTCCAGCGTGAACACCGCCTTGAGGCCATTGCCCAGGTTTTCTTCACCGCGGAAGCCGAGACGCGAACCCGACAGCAGGCCCGAAACCAGGCCGCTGAAGACGTTGTTGCCACCGATATTGACCGGACCCAGGTGGCCGGCGCTGCCCGAGCTATAGACATAACCCACGTCGGCGACACCGTACAGGGTGACATTGGTCTGGGCAAACGCAGCGCCCGAGGCCAAGCCGGCGACTGCCAGTGCAATCAGTTTCTTTTGCATTGTGAATCTCCTCTAGGTTTGAGATCGATGAAGCCGACATCACTTCACCAAACTGGACCTCTCGAAAAGGACACGAGAAGTTGCAGCGATTCTGGCAAACGGCGCTGGCCGGAGCAAGTTCCGCAAGGGTTTTCGTCCAATACGAAGCAATCGATGTTGGGTTTTTGCAACAAGCATCGAAAACTGTCTGCGAAAAGCAATTATTGCTGCGTCGGCGCTGGTTCTGGCCGGAAGTCTCCTTTGCGGACGACGCCGACGGCTGTGGATCGAGGAGTGAGTTCCACTGCTACACTGCCTGCACCAGCTGATGCAGCTCCAACCTCAGGCAAACAGCTCGGCCAGCGCCTCGCCAGGTTCCCTTGCCCGCATGCAGGCTTCGCCGACGAGGAATGCGCTGACGCCGTGGTCGCGCATCAGTTGCACGTCCCGACGTGCGAGAATGCCGCTTTCGGTGACGACGATGCGGTCGGCAGGAAGACGGGGAAGAAGCTCCAGAGTGGTTTCCAGACGGACTTCAAAACTGCGCAAGTTGCGGTTGTTGATGCCGATCAGCGAACTGCCGAGTTGCAGCGCGACGTCGAGTTCCCACGCATCGTGCACTTCGACGAGCACAGCCATGCCGAGACTCCCGGCGACCGCCGCGAAATCCCGCAGAGCCGGCAGATCGAGCGCGGCAACGATGAGCAGGATCGCATCGGCGCCCATCGCCCTTGCCTCGTATACCTGATACTCATCGACCAGAAAATCCTTGCGCAGCACTGGCAGGTCGCAGGCTTCGCGGGCCGCGCGCAGGTAGGCGGGAGCTCCCTGGAAGAACTGCCGATCGGTGAGTACCGAGAGGCACGCGGCCCGATGTCGAGCATAGCTGGCGGCAATCTCCGCAGGCCGAAAATCGGCGCGCAGGATGCCCCTCGACGGACTTGCCCGCTTGATTTCGGCGATTACCGCGGGCTGCCCCTCGCCGACCCGCTGCCGGACGGCGGCAAGAAAATCGCGTGCGCCGGCCTGCAGCTCCGCTTCAGCGCGCAGCGCCGGAAGCGGTGTCACGCTGCTGGCAGCGGCCACTTCGTCGCGCTTGACGGCAAGAATGCGCTGCAGAATGTCGCTCATGGCGATGCCGCCTCGCTATCTTCGCGGGTATCTTCGAGCAGTTCGTCGACCGCAAGTTGCAGGCCCAGCGATGCGAGTTCGACGCTGTCGCCCGGGCCATAGTCATACAGTACCCAGTGATTCTCGGAATCACGGCGGAAGACCTCGATGCGCTGCACCGCCAGGTCGATCAAGACGTAGTCCTGCAGGCTGTCGAGCTTGCGATAGGCGGCGAACTTGCGCCCGCGATCGAACGCCGCCGTCGAATCGGAGAGGACTTCGGCGACCAGCAGCGGATGGCTGACGTATTCCGGTGTCAGGCGATCACGCGCGTCGCAGGTGACCAGCACGTCAGGATAGAAAAAGCAGTCGGCGGCTTCCACGCGTGCCTTGACTGCCTCCACGAAGACCCGGCAAGGACTCCCATGCAGCGCCCGACGCAGGCAGCTGTAAAGGTTCAGCGTAGCGAGATTGTGTACCTGCCGCACGCCGACCATCGCGAAGACCTCGCCGGCGATGTACTCGTGACGTTCCTCCTGCGTCTCCTCCCAGGCGAGGTAGGCGGCCGCGTCGAAACGCCTTTCTGGCTGTGGCAAGGCCATGTTCCCGCTCCTCGACAAGGCACTCGATCAGGCTGCGAAGCGCTGCGTATACGCAACAAACTCGTCGAGCTTGGCGCGCGCCGCGCCCGAGGCGATTGCTTCGAACGCCCGATCGACACCATCGGCGAGCGTGTTGGCCAAGCCGCTGACGTAGATGCTGGCACCGGCATTGAGCGCGACGATGTCGCGCACGGCGCCCCCTCGATCGGCGAGCGCTGCCAGCAGCATCGCTTTCGATTCCTCGACGTTGCCGACGCGCAGAACGCGCGGGTCGTGTACCGGAAGATTGAACTGCTCCGGGTGAATCGTGTACTCCTCGACCCGACCATTCTTCAGTTCGCCGACCAGAGTCTCGCCGGAGATCGAAATTTCGTCGAGACCTTCCCGGCCGAAAACGGTGAGCGCGTGCGTGCTGCCCAGGCGCTGCAGGACCCGCACCTGAATGCCGACGAGATCGGGATGGAAAACGCCAAGCACCTGGTTGGCAGCGCCGGCCGGGTTGGTCAGCGGACCGAGGATGTTGAACAGGGTGCGAACGCCGAGCTCGCGACGCACCGGCGCCGCGTGTTTCATTGCGCTATGGTGATTCGGGGCGAACATGAAGCCGATCCCCACTTCATCGACGCTCCGCCCGACCTGTTCGGGCGTCAGGTCGATCCTGGCGCCCAATGCTTCGAGCACGTCGGCGCTCCCCGACTGCGACGAAACCGATCGTCCGCCATGCTTGGCGACACATGCGCCAGCAGCAGCGGCAACGAACATCGCCGCAGTCGAGATGTTGAAGGTTTGCGCGCCATCACCGCCAGTGCCGCAGGTGTCGACCAGACGGCTGCGGTCGCTGACCAGCACCTTGGTCGACAGCTCGCGCATGACCTGGGCCGCCGCAGAAATTTCGCCGATCGTCTCCTTCTTGACGCGCAGGCCGACGATGATCGCCGCGATCATGACCGGCGAGACTTCGCCGCTCATGATCTGGTGCATCAGGGAAACCATTTCGTCGTGGAAGATTTCGCGGTGTTCGATGACCCGCGCCAGGGCGTCCTGGGGTTTCATTGTCCATGCTCCTCGAGGAAATTTTTCAGGAGATCGTGGCCGTGCTCGGTGAGAATGGACTCCGGATGGAACTGCACCCCCTCGACCGCCAGCGTCCTGTGCCGTAGCCCCATGATCTCACCGTCGTCCGTCCACGCGGTGATTTCGAGGCAGTCCGGCAAGGAATCGCGGTCGACGGCAAGCGAGTGGTAGCGTGTGCAGGTCAGCGGACTCGGCAGACCACGGAAGACACCCAGGCCGCCATGGTGTACCGCCGACACCTTGCCGTGCATCAGGCGGCGCGCGTGCACCACGCGGCCGCCGAAAGCCTCACCGATCGCCTGATGACCAAGACATACCCCGAAGAGCGGAATCCGGCCCGCAAATTCGTGAATTGCCGCCAGCGAAATCCCTGCCAGTGCCGGCGAGCAGGGACCTGGCGAGATCACCAGCAGCGCCGGATCGAGATGCCTGATCTGTGCAATCGAGATGGCATCGTTGCGGAATACCCTGACTTCCTGCCCCAACTCGCCAAAATATTGGACGAGGTTGTAGGTGAAGGAATCGTAGTTATCGATCATCAGCAGCATGTGGCGGTGGTCCTCTTGATCCTTCTGCGCGATGCCAA
>NZ_JAMTDV010000002.1:0-2497 GCF_023806565.1 Accumulibacter sp.
AGAGCGGCAGATTGGCGGGCGGAGGAGAGGCATGCAATGTCCCTTGCGGGCGAGCGGCCGGGTTGCCGCGGGCAGCGCTGCGCGGCGCGTAGGGAAACTCTTCGAACTTCGCGCCCGCAACGTATTCGGCGAGATCACGCAGTCCGGCCTGATCGAGGGTGCCGGTATGGCGGTAGAGGAAACTGCCATCACCAGCGAAGAAGAGGAAGGACGGAGTAGCCACGGCGCGGAGCCGCCTGGCGAGATCGGCAGCGGTCGCCGCACGCCCCAGCGCGTCGATGATCGGTGCAGAGCGCGCCAGATCGAGGCGGACCGTCCGAAAGCGACGTTCGATCCGCTTTTCCGTCTGCAGGTCGGGGTAGACGGTCTTCTCCATTTCCAGGCAGCCGGGGCAATCCGGGAGGGTGAGGACGACCGCCAATTGCTTTCCTTCGGCGTGCGCTGCCTCCGCCTCTCGCTGCAGATTGTCAACGCTTCGCGCGAAAAGCGCTGCCTGGGACCCGCCGCAGACCAGCAAGAACATCAGGCCGGCAGCGACGCGCAGCCATGGCCGAAATAGTGGCCGGGAGGCGTGGCGCCGCATGCTACTGCAACCAGAACAGCGCTCGCCGGCGAACGGCGTCGAGCAGCGTCATCGCCAGGAATGTCACCAGGCCGGTGTACAGAATCCCCGCAACCATCCTGGGATAGTCGGCAAAATCCGCGTAATACTGGACAAAGCGGCCCAGGCCGGCGTTGGCGCCGAACAGTTCGGCGACGGTCAGCAGGATGAACGAGAAGGCCAGTCCCACCGCCATGCCCGTGAAAATGTGCGGCAAGGCGGCGGGAAAGACGACACGCCGCTGGTACTCGAAGCGAGTCAGGCCGAGGATGCGGGCATTGTCGCGATACCGCTGTTCGAGCGCATTCGCTCCGGCAACCGAGTTCTGGAAGATTGGCCAGAAGGCGCCGATGAAGACGACGAAAATTGCCGACAGCTTGAAGGTGGGCAGGATGGCGATCGCGTATGGAATGTAGACCGTCGGCGGCACCGGCCCTGCGACCTGGGCGAACGGCAGGAAGACGCGCTGCAGTCGCGACGACGTTCCCACGGTCAGGCCCGAAACGACTCCCAGCAGCGTCGCCAGGGCAAAGCCGGGGATCAGGATGGCAAGCGACGACAGGGTCCCTGCCCAGAGGTCGGGGAGCGATTCCCACAATGCCTGGGCAGTGATCACGGGCGAGGGCAGGAGCGGGTTTTCGCCCTGTGGCAGATGAACGGAAGCGACCGCCCAGAAGAGGAGCAGAACGATCCAGACCGATACGGACTCCAGTGCATGGCTCAGTCGACCGGGTGCCGCACCGGGCTCGATCGATGCTGCGGGGATTGGGGTTACCGACAGCTCCTGCTTCGCCAGGGCAATGTAATCGCTCATCCGTGTTTTTCCTTGTGCTGGCCGGTCATGGTTGCCGAGCCGTCTGGCCGTTTCAGGCGGCCTTGAGGCGCTGCAGCGTGTCCTCCAGGAGAGTTGCCGCCACCTGTTCGCGGAGTCCGTGCAGGCTGTGGCTGTCGAGCAGGCTGCGTCGCTCGCGCGGGCGCTCCAGGGGCACCGCCAGGTCGGCGATGACCCGGCCGGGTGACGAGCCAAGGACGATCAGCCGGTCTCCGAGGTAAATCGCCTCGTCCACGTCGTGGGTCACGAAGACGATGGTCTTTCTCGGCCTGGCGAGTTCCCAGACCTCCAGCAGCAGATCCTGCAGACGGGCGCGATTCACCGGGTCGAGCGCCCCGAAGGGCTCGTCCAGCAACAGCAAGGGCGAACCGAGCGCGAGTGCGCGCGCGATCGCGGCGCGCTGACGCATTCCTCCGGAAAGTTCGCCCGGATACTTGCCGATCGCCGTTTCCAGCCCCAAATCCCTGAGGTATTGGCCTGCCTCCACCAGCCGCTCGGCCTTCCTGACCGTTGGCTTGGCCTTGGCAATGGCGATCTCGATGTTATCCACCACCGATAGCCACGGAAACAGCGCGTAGTCCTGAAAGACCACGCCGCGCTGCAGGCTTGGGCCGACCACCGCAACACCATTCCAGGTCAGCCGGCCACTGCTCACTGCGTTGAGGCCGGCGGCCAGCCGGAGGAGCGTCGTCTTTCCCGAACCGCGGGCGCCGAGCAGACTGACCAGCGCACCTTCCGGGATATGCACATGGATGTCCTGAAGTACGGGCCTGTCGCCGTAGGCAAAGCTTACGTTCTCCAGCGTGAGACCAATGCTCAGCAGGCGTCCTTCTGCCGGAATTCCTTCTGCAGCTTCTTCCAGAACGGATCGCCCGGATTCTCCCTGGCCAACTGGTTCAGTACCTTCTCGTAGAGGCGGACGTCGATCGCGGCGTCGAGGTCGGGTTTGGTCGTAATGAACTCGCTGTTGACCATCACTTCGGCGAAATGCTTGACACCCTTGACGTCCGGATCGCTGGACTGGTCGAGATACGGCGAGTAGTAGCCGCGCCAGAGCAACTGCC
>NZ_JAMTDV010000002.1:2597-7496 GCF_023806565.1 Accumulibacter sp.
GTCAAGATGTTATAAGCAACGCAGTTTTTCTTCGTTCGCCGTGGCGGATCGCCCGGCTAGAGTGCTCACAACGGGCCGTCACCGAAGCGATGGCGGCCGCTCTTCCATTTCCAGGAGATTTCGATGCTTGCCACCGCCCAACTCGACCTTGCCCCGGTCGCCGCCGAATGTGTTCCCGCTGCGGCTCCGGATGTTGGCGATCCTGCCGGCATTCTCGCCGCCGCGGGGGCGCGTGCCGCGAGCGAGAACCTTCCCTATGCCGGCGCGATTCCACCGCACGACGCCTGGGCGCTGGCGGAGGCGGGCGCAGCCATTCTCATCGACGTGCGCACCAGCGAGGAATACAGGTATGTCGGCCACGTTCCCGGCACGCCGCTGGTGCAGTGGCAATTCGGCGCAGCCCTGACCAAGAATCCGCGCTTCCTGCGCGAACTCGCCAGCAAGGCCGGCAAGGACGACGTGATTCTCCTCATTTGTCGCAGCGGCAAGCGCTCGGCCGCCGCCGCTGCCGCCGCGACGCGTGCTGGCTTCCGGCGAGTGTACAATGTTCTGGAAGGCTTCGAGGGAGAGATCACTCCCGAGGGGCAACGCGGTGTGAGTGGCGGCTGGCGCTACCATGGTCTGCCCTGGGTCCAGGACTGAGCGCCGACGGGAAATCGATCCATGAACGCACCCTCCGGTTCACCACTTGATCGCTCGAACTCGGCGCTTTCCGGTCTCGATGACATCGTTCGCGATCTGCGCGCCGCTCGCGAACGCTGGCGTCTGGCGCAGCATCGCCCTCTCGAATCGGGAGCCCGCGAATTCCCTTCCCGTGACGCGCTGCGCGACATCGTCGAGCGGCTGTGCGGCGCACTCTTTCCGATGCGCCTCGGACCGCCCGACCTGCAGCAGGGGCACAGCGAAGATTTCTATGTCGGCCACACCCTCGACCTCGCGCTGCGCAGTCTCGTTGACCAGGTACGCCTGGAACTCGCGCATGGTGCCCGGCATGACCCGCAGGTCGACGCGGCGACTGTCGAGAAGCGGGCGATCGAGGTGGTACGCCAGTTCGCTGCCGCCTTGCCCGACATTCGCGTCCTCCTCGACAGCGATGTCGAGGCTGCCTACCGTAATGACCCGGCGGCTCGCAGTGTCGACGAAGTCGTTCTCTGCTACCCGGGCACGCTGGCCACCATCTACCACCGCCTGGCGCATGCCCTGTATCGGCTTGGTGTGCCGCTGCTCGCCCGTATCGTCGCCGAACTCGCCCATTCCGCCACCGGCATCGACATCCATCCCGGCGCCAGCATCGGCAGCAGCTTCTTCATCGACCACGGTACCGGCGTTGTCATCGGCGAGACGGCAGTCATCGGCCGGCGTGTCCGCCTCTACCAGGCGGTCACCCTCGGCGCCAAGCGCTTCACCGTAGATGCCGACGGTGCCCTCGAAAAAGGCTCGCCGCGCCATCCGCTCGTCGAGGATGACGTGGTCATCTACGCCGGCGCTACCATCCTTGGCCGGATCACGATCGGCCGGGGTTCTTCGATCGGCGGCAACGTCTGGCTGACGCACAGCGTTCCCCCCGGGAGCATCGTCACGCAGGCCTTTGCCAGGAACGAGATTCTCGAAGACGGCAGCGGCATATGAACGGTGTCAACGATCGTTTTTCTTGTGTCGTACGGCAGCTGCGCCACGAGCGTGGCTGGTCGCAGGAGCACGTGGCGGAAAGGGCCAACCTCAATCGCTCCTACGTCGGCGAGATCGAACGCGGTCTCTCCACCCCTTCCCTGGTCACCGCCGACAAGCTGGCACGAGCGCTGGGAGTCCATCTCTCGACATTGGTCGCTCGTTGCGAGCATGGCTGAGTTTCTCCGGGCCGCGCGGGTATTGCTCCTGCTGGCTACAGCATGTTGAGCCCCCTGCAGGGCGGAGAGTAGAGTCCATTTTTTAAGCAAGAATTATTTGCTTATTCTTTTTTCTTCTAACCACTGTCGCAATCACAAGGAGTACCCCATGGCAGATAGTCAACCGCAAGCCGCCCTGAGCGATGTCGCCGCACGGCAACTGGCCAACGCCACCAAGACCGTAGCGCAGCTCTCCACGATTTCCCCGCGCTGGCTGACGCACCTGCTGCAGTGGCTGCCGGTCGAAGCCGGTATCTACCGCCTGAACCAGGTCAAGAACCCGCGTGACGTGAAAGTCGCCTGCGCCAAGCGTGACGAGTCCGAGCTGCCGCAGACCTTCGTCGACTACGAGGAGAACCCGCGCGAGTACTTCCTCAGCGCTGTCACCACCGTCCTGGACGTGCACACGCGCATTTCGGACCTGTACAGCAGCCCGCACGACCAGATCAAGGAGCAATTGCGGCTGACGATCGAAACGATCAAGGAGCGGCAGGAAAACGAACTGATCAACAATGGCGACTATGGCCTGCTGGCCAACGTTGCCGACAGCCAGCGCATCACGACGCTGACCGGCGCACCGACTCCCGATGACCTCGACGATCTCCTTACCAAGGTGTGGAAGGAACCCGCCTTCTTCCTCACCCATCCGCTGGCGATCGCTGCCTTCGGGCGCGAGTGCACCCGACGTGGCGTGCCGCCGCCCACTGTTTCGCTGTTCGGCTCGCAGTTCGTGACCTGGCGCGGCATTCCGCTGATTCCGTCGGACAAGGTGCCGGTCGCGGAGGGCAAGACCAAGATCCTGCTGTTGCGTGTCGGCGACAAACGACAAGGTGTCGTCGGCCTCTATCAGCCGGGCCTGCCGGGCGAGCAGAGCCCGGGACTCTCGGTGCGCTTCATGGGCATCGACCGCAACGCCATCGCTTCCTATCTGATTTCGCTGTACTGCTCGCTGGCCGTGCATGCCGAGGACGCGCTGGCCGTTCTCGACGATGTGGAGATCGACAAATACCATGACTATGCTGACACCTACCGCTGATTCGCCCCCCGGCGGGCTGCCCTTCGGCCTCGCGGCGGTTTCCGGCCTGCCCGACGAGGCGGCGCTTGCCCGCCTGGCCCAGGACTTGTTCCGGGCGCTGCCGGGAAGCGAGGCGGCGTCGCCATCGGCGCCCGCGGTCGGCGGACTGGCGATCGGCGAGCCGGGGCCGGCCTTGGATCCGGTTGCCGCACCCTCGGTCGGCCAGGCGCCGGTCGAAGCAGGGCCAATCGCACCGGAATTTGGCGTGCCCGAAGCGTATGCCGCCGCGTTGCCGATGACCGCCCCGATCAGTGCTCCCGCAGGTGTACCCGGGTCGCCGTACTACTTTCTTGGCGAAGCAGCGGCGCTTTCCTCTGCACACCAGGTCCCGGCAGCCCCGGCGGACAATCACGTCGTTGCCCATCCCTTCGAACTGCCGGGCGAAATCGCGCTGCGCCGGCTGCTCGCAGAACTCGCCGATGAACGCTCGCTGCCAGAACCGGCGCCGCCCGCTGCACCCGGCCAAAGCGGCTATTACTTCCTCGAACAGTCTCCCCCGGTTCCTCGGGCCGATGCCACGCGCTTTCCGGCCTTCGACGTGCAGGCGGTACGACGCGACTTCCCCATCCTCTCCGAGCGCGTCAATGGCAAACCGCTGGTCTGGTTCGACAACGCCGCGACGACGCAAAAGCCGCAGGCGGTGATCGACCGCCTGGTGCAGTTCTACCAGCACGAGAACTCCAACATCCACCGTGCGGCGCACGAACTCGCGGCGCGTGCCACGGACGCCTACGAGGCCGCTCGTGGCAAGGTGGCGCGCTTCCTCGGCGCCGCGTCGGCCGAGGAGATCATCTTCGTGCGCGGCGCCACCGAGGCGATCAACCTGGTCGCCAAGAGCTGGGGCAGGCAGAACATCCGCGAAGGCGACGAAATCGTCGTCTCACTGCTCGAACACCATGCCAACATCGTTCCCTGGCAACAACTGGCGAAGGACAGCGGCGCCCGCATTCGGGTCATTCCGGTCGATGACAGGGGCCAGATCCTGCTGGAGGAATACCAGCGGCTGCTCAACGACCGCACGAAACTGGTGGCCATCAGCCAGGTTTCCAATGCCCTGGGCACCGTGACCCCGGTCAAGGAGATCGTTGAACTCGCCCACCGGGTGGGCGCCAGGGTGTTGGTCGACGGTGCCCAGTCCGTGTCGCACATGCGCGTCAACGTGCAGGCGATCGATACCGATTTCTTCGTTTTCTCCGGCCACAAGGTCTTCGCGCCGACCGGCATCGGCGTCGTTTACGGCAAGCGCGACATTCTCGAAGACATGCCGCCCTGGCAGGGTGGTGGCAACATGATCGCCGACGTCACCTTCGAGCGTACGCTCTACCAGGGCGTGCCGGCGCGCTTCGAGGCCGGTACCGGCAACATCGCCGATGCGGCCGGACTCGGCGCCGCGATCGACTACGTCGAACGAATCGGTATCGAGAACATCGCCCGTTACGAGCATGATCTGCTTGCCTACGCGACGCAGCGGGTCAGGCCGATTCCCGGCATCCGCCTGATCGGCACCGCTGACGACAAGGCCAGCGTGCTCTCGTTCGTCCTTGCCGGCTACCGTCCGGAGGAGGTCGGCGCAGCGCTCAACGAGGAAGGCATCGCCATACGCGCCGGCCACCACTGCGCCCAGCCGATCCTGCGTCGATTCGGCGTCGAAGCCACGGTGCGTCCGTCTCTGGCGTTCTACAACACCTGCGCGGAAGTCGATCTGCTGGTCTCGGTGCTGCAGCGCCTGGCGAGAGGAAAGGGGCGCGCGCTCGGCTAGTCGACCAAAGCTGCGGGGGAACCAGGACGCCCCGGCCTGCCGCCTTTAGGCCGGGGCGTTGTCTTTCCTGATCCGGCGAATGCCGCCTGCGTCCCGTTCATTCCCTCACCTGATTAGCAATGATCCTCAGCCAGGCGAATCGTGCGCTCCGGGTGGGCGCTGCAGCAAACGGCGGCGAC
>NZ_JAMTDV010000003.1:0-5795 GCF_023806565.1 Accumulibacter sp.
GGAATCGTCGAAGGGCCATAGCCAAGGTACTTGAGACGTTGTTCGACGCGCACGACATCGAGAAGACGGTTTCTTGCGGACTCCCCTCCTACCGAATCGGCGAGCCTGAACTCGTGGTAGCCGGGATCGTCGAGTGGGCGGTCTCCGAAAAAGATGGTGCCGGCGGCGCGCTCGTAGTCGACGACGCGCAGTTTCAGCTCGAGGCGATCGTCGGGCTTGCTCCTGTTGAAGTCGGAAAGAAAGATCGAGACTTCGCCGGGTTTGAGCGTCTTGCCGTCACGCAGGCGTTGCACGTCGAGCGTCGGCTGCAGGAAGACGATGCCGCTGCTGCTCAGCGTCCGCTTGCCGGCGTCACTGTCGACGGTCTGCAAACCGTTGTAATCGCGGCGAACGGCTGCTGCGACCGCCGACAGGCCGTTCTCACGCTCGGCGGTCAGCAGATAGCCCTGGCGGTCCCGAACCAAGGTTGCCGGACCGTGGATTTCGATGTTCGACCAGTTGATGTTGACAGCGGCCGCGCCGAGCTTGGCAAGCGTCTCCGGGTATTCCCTCTGGATGAGCTGGATCAGATCGACACGGACGATGTCGCCATAGTTGAATTCGGGCACCTGCTTGTCGACCTTGGGGTCGGTTGCGTCGGACACCGGTTCGCCGGCTACGGGGTCGGTGAACTCGACAGCCTTGGGCTGCTGCAGCCGACAGTCCGCCATGCCAACGACCCAGCCCGAGGTGATTTGCCGGCCGTCACCGAGCTCGTACTTGGTCGGCGTGACCACTTGCGTGACGACTCCGCCGACGCGCTCCCGGTCAACCGGCAGCGGACGTGGGGACGCCTGCCTGGCCAGCGAGTTACGCTCGGCGGCTGCGAGCAGTGCGCCGAGATCCCACTGCAGCAGTCCGCTGGGTGGGGGCGAATCGCCGATCGTCGGCCAGTAGCGGAGGTCGGCCCACAGGGTCTTGCCGTCGGCGCTGACCAGCAGGCGCGAGAAGTTTCCGTCGACGATCGGGGACGTGGCACCAAGGTACTCCGGCCGGTCGCCGAACGGATCCCGAATGATTCCGATCTTGCCGCCGAATTGTTTGGTGCCGCTCTGTACGTCGTCGTTGGCGTAAAGCGGGTCGAGGAAATCGAAGAAATAGTCGGCGACCAATGCGTACTCGGTTCCCTGGTACAAAACGACCGCGGGCGACTGGGCACGCTGGATATTCAACTGATACGGCCCGTCGACCCGGCTGTTTCCGGTTAGGGCGCCTGACATCGGAATCTGCGTGAAACGGGCGGCTCCTCGGAATTCACCCGTCGGTGCGAGACCGATGGTCACCGTCGCGAGGCCGGCATTCTGGTCGAGTGCGTCGCTCACGACGAAGCGCAGGGTGTTGTCCCGGATGCCGGCCGAGGCAAGGAAATTCGGTGCCTTGCCCTGCCGATCCGGCAGCGTGACGGGCAGGAAGGCACCGGGGGCGCTGGCGCTTAGCCGGCCACCCCGCTGCTGCGCCCGATCGAGGTCGAGGACGAAGATGCTGCCGCCGGCGCTCCCGCTGGCGACAGTCAAAGCCCGCGTGTCCTGGCGGCTGGCGGTGACTGCCAGGTACGAGTGCACACCCTGCGTGATCGCCATGCCGCCGTAGCCATACGGGGCATTGGTCCCGCTCACTTCGGCAGGCAGGTCGATCTGCTGGACCTGGAGAAACCCGGTTTCGCTGAAGTCCGTCGGATCGATATGGACGCGCACGAGCCGATAGTTTCCCCCGCCGTCGAACGGCCCCCCTTCGGCGACATAGAGCCACTGACCGGAGACGGCAAGGCTGGTGATGTTGGCGCTGCCGACCGTAAAGCTGCGGGCAAGCTGCAGCGTGGCTGTGTCGAGCGCATGGATCTCGCCGTGCGTGCCGGCGACGAACAGCAGGCGGTTGTCCAGGCTGAAGGCGATCGGGTCGCTCTTGCTGCCCCCCAGCGACTCCGGATTGCCTTCGCCGTCCCTGTATTCGATTTCCCTGACGAGCACGCCGTCCTTCAGGATTCGGATCGTTCTGTCGCCGCTGACGACGCTGAAGCCCGTTTGTCCTTCGATCGTCGCAGTACCGGCTTCGCCGTTGGCCACCCAGCGGGTTCTGCCGGGGTCGTCCGGGGCCAGCGTTTGCAGCATGCGTTGCACGCTGAGAACGTGCAGGCTGGCAGCGACCTGGTCGGGAATGTCGACTTCGACGGTCACGCTGTCCGCACCGCTGGCAATCGGTTGCAGGTCGAGAAGCTTCTGCCAGAGACGCATGCCGTCGCGACGTGGCTGCCCGTCATCGTCCCAGTGCTGCGCTGTGGCGCGACCAGTGGCGTCGATGTCCAGTGCTTCCGGAGAAATCCACACGCGCAGGGCCTGCGGCTGGCGGCCAGCGTCCGCCGCCTGCAGTCGGTCGACGGTCAGGCGGAGCTTGTCCGAAGCGAGCGCTTCGATGCGGGTGATGCGTGGCGAAGTGTCGCTCGCGCTGCTGCTCGACGCGGACGAGCCGGGTGCTGCGATGGTCAGCGTCAGCCCGCCGTCGGCAAACTCCTTCTGCAGCGGAAGCAACTGGTAAACGCCGCCGAAATTCATGTTGATCGCGTACAGGTCGGAGACGCCGGCAATCGAGCCGATGAGGTCGGTCGCGGCAGCCGCAGCGGTCAGCCCGCCGCCCGCCAGATTTCCGGTTAGCGAGATGGCGAGTTGATCCATCAGCAGGGCCGAGACGTCGATCCCGGTACCCCTGACCTGGACGGCACCGGTTTGCGCGTTGCGGGTCGTCCTGACGCAGAGCAGGTCGCCCGATCCGGTGACGCCGCTGTACGGTGGACTCGCGGTCCTCGCGACCAGCTTGCCAGTGGCGTCGGTGGCGACGAATCCGTCGTCGACGATCCACCAGACGGCGTCCAACTGGCCCGGCGACTCGGCGGCCACGGCCGGTGCGACGCCGCGTCGCAGGAAAAGCACCTCGTCGCCTTCGTGTACATTGCTCGGGTCCTGCAGCGGGATCGAGAGCTGCACCGGCACCTTCGTCGGCTGCTCGCCGAGTTCGAGGTGGAAAGCGCTCAGCGGGCGCAGGAACGCGGGCGCGGGCGCGCTGGTTCCGGTCACGCGGGCAAGCTCTGCAAGGTCGATGCGCCGGATCGAAACAAGCGCATCGCTCGCCAGTGCCCCGGCGCCGATCATTACCGTTTCGCCACTGTCGGCCTGTACGATCCCCCCATCCGCCGCGCTGAGGGCGATGCCCGCTGGCGTCGGCGTCATCGGATCGTCGTCGGTGGGCTGCGCTGGCGCGACCACGAGCAGGACATCGCTCTGAGAAATGGCGGTCGCCGTGACGCTGCCGAAGTCGTCCACGGTATTCCTCAGATGAACGACCGAGATCGTCACGCGCCCGGGCTGGTGCGCGGTGATCAGGCCGTCTTCGCTGATGCTGGCGATGCGTTCGTCGCTAACCAGGTACCGTGTGCCATTGCGGACTTCGGGGATCGCCGGAATCACCTCGGTCACCGTTTCTCCGCTGCTGGGATCGAGCACGATTTCGCCGGTGACCGGATCGATCACGAAATCGCCGGTTGCCGGATCGATCAGCGGCTCCTGCGTGCCCGGATCGATGTAGCTCTCGGTTTGTTCCGCAACACCGGCGAAGACGAGCTGACGGGCAGTGTGTACATCCGCGTCGGGGCCGCCGTCGGGCGTCTTGAGATGCACCTTGAGTTGCCGGGTCGTGCCGGGAGCCAGCGTCAGGGTGCCGGGATAGACATCGGGCTGGAGCGTAATCGCTGGGCGAGCACCCTCGGCACCGGTCTCGGAAACCGGCGGTGCGACGTTGGTCACCATGGCCGCCTGCACACCGCTTTCGTCCGCGTCGAATCGCCGGGCGACGAGCAGCGCCGGGCCCACGCCAGTCGCCCGAATCTGATTGGTGGCGTCGGTTACGGCGACTCGTGTGCCGTCCGCGTAGCCCATGTCGGCAAGATCGACCGCGATCAGGTGGAGATAAGCTGGGTCGGCAAGCGCGACACCGCTCTCGTCGGCGAAATCGAGCGTCGCCTGGGCGGGGGCCGTTTGCCCGACGCGCAACGAAGGCAGCCGAGCGAGGTGGATGGCCCGCAGCTCGGCGCCGCTGATCGTCACCGGCAGAGCGATCGGCGCGGCGGCGGTGTAGCCATCGTCAGCCTGGACGACGATTCGGGCGTCACCGGCGTAACCGGTGGCGGGGGTGAAGAGCAGTGTCTGGCCGTCCGCACTCAGGCGGCTGCTGCCATGCGTAGTGTCGACGATCCACCAGAAGACCGCGTCACCCTCCGCATCGTCGGCGGCCGCCGCCAGGCTGCTCGTTGCGCGCAGGTCGGTGTGCGTCCCGATCGTGGGCGGATTCATCGTGCTCGGCGCGCGATTGGCGGCGAAGCCGGTGTTGGCGAAGAGGAGCTGCCGATC
The DNA here is from genome assembly GCF_023806565.1 of Accumulibacter sp. Classification (GTDB taxonomy): domain Bacteria; phylum Pseudomonadota; class Gammaproteobacteria; order Burkholderiales; family Rhodocyclaceae; genus Accumulibacter. Next base: position 4,437 of record NZ_JAMTDV010000003.1, read on the forward strand.
GCCGCGATCGACGGATCCATCGCCATCGAGGTCGGCGACGGGGCTGGAAGCGGCGGCTTCCCAGAGAACCGAATCGATTGCGTCGACGCGGCCGTCGCGATTCAAGTCGCCGACGATTCGCACCGTGACGCTGGCCGTGCCGTGACCGGTCAGCCGCACGAGCTTGAGCCCGGCCTCGTGGACCCGGAACAGGGTGGTGCGCGCACCCTCGTGGACGCTGCTGCCGAGGACCTCGCCGCCGACGATTTCCGGCGGCTCGAGCGTCGCTTCGTCGCCGCGGACAACCACGGCGAGCAGCACGGCCCCTGCCTCTCCTGTCGTGTGCCGGGTCGATCGGATCTCGCTGTCGCGGATGGTGAAACCGAGAAGCACGCCACTGCCGAGTTCACCGCTCCAGGCATTCTTGGCATCATCCCACTCGGCGGGAACGCCGAGGTTCGCAGTGAGCGCATCCGCCAGCAAGTGCCCGTCGGGAGCGTAACCGTAGGGCGTACCGCTGCCCCCGAGATCGCGAACGAGCGCCAGCCTTCCTGACGCGTCGTAATGATAGAGCTTGCTGCTGACCTCGCTGTCCCCGCGAGCGACGCCGGTGACACCGAAAATCCGCCCGCTGCCATCGCGGAGGAAGGCGAGGTGCCCGGCCGGTGCGCCGTCGGCACCGATGCCGGCGATGCCGGCGTCCGAAACGAGCCACTGGGCGCCGTCGGCAAAGTGGATGCGTTCGATCCGGCCTTGCGCGTCGAGCGTGTAGCGGTCGCCATTCGGGGCGGTCAGCGTATAGCCGTCAGGTTGCCAGGGTAGACCAGTGACGCGGTCGTAGAGGCCGTCGCCCTGACGCACGAGGCTGTCGGGAACGATGCTGTCCGCCAGCGCATGCGCGTCGAGTTGCCAACCCTGGCTGCTGCTGAACGTCGGATGCCAGACGCGCGGCGCGGCCGGATCGTCGCCGAGGCGTTCGGCGGTCGCCTGCAGGCTGAAAGCGAGAGCAAGTGCGGCGGGCTGCTGGCCGGTGAGGGCAGCGGGAACGCTGAGCCAGACGCGCGTACCGTCCCGCCACGCCGCGCGACTGCCGGATTCGACGGTCAGCGGTTGATCGCTGCTGAGCTGCGTGTCGAGCAGCGGCAGCCGCCAGTTGCCGAAATCGCCCGCGGACGACGGGCCAACGGCGACAGTCGACGAAGCGGGCAGGACGCGGCCGAGAGTGAACTCATGGCCAGCCAGCAGGTAAGTCGCGTCGCTCGCAAGGGCGTCCGCTGGCACCTTGTCGACACTCTCGATCACCACTGTACGTTCGCTTTCGCTGCTGCGTCCGGCGAGGTCCCAGGCGCTCAGGCGCAGACGCCAGACACCATTGGCCAG
>NZ_JAMTDV010000003.1:5895-37857 GCF_023806565.1 Accumulibacter sp.
TGCTCGGGCGTCAGGTGAAAGCGCCCGGCAGCGTCTAGCGCGACGCTCTGCCAGGCGTCCAATTCGGACCCGCGGCGCTCGACCTTCAGGCTCGCGATGCCGCTCCACGCGTCGGCGCGAACGCTGCCGATCACCAGTTGCCCGGGGTTGGCCGGCAGTTCGGGAGTGGTCGAGATGAAGATGGTCGGCACGTTGGCTTCGCTGTTGGCGACGGCGCGCAGGACGAAGTTGCAGGAGGCGCTGGCATTGCCGCTCGTCAGGCCATCGGACGCACGAACCGTGACGACGGTATCGCCAATCTGGCCGGGGCCGGGTGTCCAGTCGAGGCGCTTCCTCTGCTGGTCAAAGCTGGCTCCTGCTGGCAGATTGGCGAAGCTGATCGTGAGGGATCGGGTCTGCGCGGCGCCGTCGGGATCCGCAAGCACGATTCCGTTGCCGGCGGCAGTCACCGCGTCGTCGCTCGCATCCCGAGCGAAGAGGACCGGAAGCGACAGCGTGTCGCCAACCCGCACCGCGTGGTTGCCGACGCTGATCCGAGGACGGCGATCGACGTCGAAAACGCGTACCTGAACCGTTTGCGTCGCCAGCGCCTGGCCATCGCTGGCGGCGAAGGTGAAGGCGAACGTTCGGCTGTCGTCCGCGCCCGGCGGACCCGGCGAGCGTGCCGGATCGACGGTGTCCTGGTCGGGAGTCCACTCGAAGCTGCCACTGGCGGCGTTGAACGCGACCCCGCGCGGCGTGTTCTCGTCGCGCATCAGCGAGAGTTGTAGCGGATCGTGGTCGGCGTCGAACGCGCGTACGGTGAAGCTCAGCGTGTGCCCCTCGTCGACCAGTTGCAAGGGTATCGGCAGCAGCCGTGGTGCCTGGTTGACGTTGGCGACGGAAATCTCGATCTGGCGGGTGAATTGCGCCGCGCCGTCGCCACCGCTGACGCGGAAGCGCCAGTGGCCTGGCAGGTCGTGGCCGGCATTGCCATCGTGCGCGGCAAACGCGTCCGGCGTCCAGCGCAGCGAGTAACCGTTGCCGTCGGACGTCACGGACATGCCGCGTGGCTGATCGGCGATCTGCCAGTCGATCGGGTCGCCGTCGGCGTCCCCGGCGAAGAAATCGATCGCCAATGGCACGCCCTCCGCGGCAGCGATGGCGAGGCCATCGTCGTGGTCGGCAAGGGTTTCGCCATTGACGCGTACGCCAACGAGAGTGGGCGCCACGTTGGCGGTACGCACGACGACGCGCAGGTTCTGGCGGGTGACGTTGGGCACCGGCTGCGCCGGGTTGACGTAACCGGCATCCTGCGGCGGCAGGCCGCTGTCGGTGACGATCAGTTCGACTTCGTGATTGCCGACGTCTTCGGCCGTGGGAATCCAGGAAAGCGTGGCGTGACCGTATTGCGTACCGGGCGTCAGCGTGGCGGCCGGAGGCAGGTCGTCGGCACGCCAGTGCAGCGGATCCTGATCGGCATCGCTGGCGAGCAGCGGTAGCGCGAGCGGCTGGCCGACGATGGCAACGACCTGATATGGCGCCGTGATCCGTGGGGGTATGGTCAGGCTGCGCACGCTCAGGACGAAGCTGCGCGACGCAGTGCGCGTGGCGGTCTCGATCGACGTCGGCGCAGCTTCTGGCTGTGACCCTGGCGAGCGATCGTCGCTGGCGTCAACGGTGATCGTGTAGTCGCCGCGATCGCCTGCGCCCGGCGCGAAGTGGAGCATCCCTTCGGCATGAGCCGGATCGGCCGCGGCAAGCGGGTGGAAACTGCCGAAAGCCGGCAGGCCGTCGACGCCGAGTTCGACCGGATTGCCGTCCGCATCGCTGGCGCTGACCGGAATGTCGATGACTTCTCCGGCATCGACGATGGCGTTGGCGATCGCGCCGATCTGCGGTGCACGCCTGGCATCGTGCACGACGATCGGCAACACCCACTGGCTGACGGCAGGGTCGGCATTGTCGCCGTCGTCGGTTGCAGTGACGACGACCTGGTAGCTGCCGGCCTGATCGTAGCCGGGCGTCCACACGATTTCCAGCGTTTCGGCGTCGAACACCGCGCCTTGCGGCAAACCGCTGATCCGGTAGCTGACTGTCGGCGCCGGCGTCTCCGGCCCGACCGCTTCGGCCTCGGGGCGCAATCGGATCTTCGGCGTGAAGTCGGGATTGTCCGGATCGAAAGCCATGACGCTGACGCGCAGTGGCTGGCCTTCGAGCACGTTCCAGGTTTCCGCCGCCGGGAAAACCGGTGCGCCGTTGGCGTTCGCCACCTCGATCACCAGCTCCTGGCGGCTGCTGGTCTCGCTGACCGTGCCGTCGGCAGCGGTCCGGATCGCTGTCAGCGTCAGCGGAACGGCATAATGACCGTGCTGAACGTAGTTCGGAGTCCAGGAGAAATGGCCTGTCTCGGGGTCGAGCGTCGCGCCGCCGGGCAGCCAAGAGGCGCCGTATTCGAGGCGCAGCGCGCTGCCGTCGGCCTGCAGACCGTTGCCCACGGCTCCCGGGACGAAGCCGACGAGCTGCAGGGTGAAGTGTTCACCCTCGCGCAGCGCCTGCGGTGCAGGCGGAGCGAGCACCGGTTTGACGTAGCCCGGTTCGACGACGATCGAAAAGGTTCCGGTGGAGATCGTCTTGCCGTCACTGGCGCGGAGCGTGATGTCGGACCAGCGGCCTGCCTGATCGTAGCCGGGTGTCCAGTGGAGCTCGCCGCTGCTGGCGTCGAAGACGGCGCCCGCAGGCAGCTTGCTCACCGCCGTGGTCAGCAGGTCGCCGTCGCCGTCGGTGGCAGACAGCAGCAGCGAGAGCGCTTCGCCTTCCTTGAGCGTGACCTCGCCGGGAAGCTCGAGCAGCGGCGCATGGTTGCCGCCGGCAACGGCGAGCGGGAAGCGGCGCAGCACCGATCCGCCACGGCTGTCTTCGACGCGGACGACGATCTCGCTGTCGGCGTTGGCAGCGGTGGAGGGCGTCCAGCTCAGCGTGGCGAACGCGTGGTAGCCGTCGGCTGCGCTGCTGCTGTCGCCTTGCGGCGTCAGGCGCATACCGGCCGGGGACGCGAGCAATTGCCAGTAGAAGCGATCCCCGTCGACGTCGACGGCCTCGATGTCGGCGCTCCAGGATTGTCCGACACTGGCCGGCGGCAGGGAGTCGGCAGCGGTCTCGTCGGCGACACGCAGGACAGGCGCGACATTCTCCTGCGGGGCGGCATAGACGCCGTGGCCGAGATTGGCCTTGATCAGTTCGGCCATTCCGGCGCGTTGCCCGAAGTGGCTCGCGGGAACGATGCTGACCGTCTGCTCGGCCAGGGTTGCGCCGGCCACCAGCTTGCCGCCGGGGAAGGCCGTCTGCAGCGCGGAGCCGAGGTCGAGAACCCAGAGGTCGGACTGATCGCCAGCGCCCGCAGCGGCACCGTCGATCGTCCCGGCAAAGTAGCGGCCAGGGTCGAGAAGCAGCATCAGCGGACCGGCGAGGTCATTGTGTCCGATATTCGTGATGCTTACGTCGTAGCTGACCGCACCCGTTGCGTGCTCGGCGCGGGTGCGCGAGAAGTCGATGCGCAATCGATCGCTGAGGTCGTCGAGAGCCGTGAAATTCGTCTCGAAGTCGGCGGACAGTCGCGTCTCGGCTTCGCTCTGCAGGCGGCTGGCGATGTGCAGGCGGTATTCGCCGGCTTTCATCCCGCTCACTTCGAGCCAGGCGGTACGGGTTGCCGCATCCCAGCGAACGCTGGCCGGATGGCTGCCGTCGGTGGAGGCGGCAGCGCGCAAGGCGGTCAAGGTGTAGTTGTCGACGTCGAAGACGCTGCCGTCCCCGTTGCCGGTCCACATTTCCTGGTCGAAGGCAACGCCAATCTCGTGGATCGGCAGCGGCACGAGCGCCCCATCGGGGATCGTCACCGCTTCGACGAGCGGGGGCCGACGGGGTGCGATCTCGTCGATGCGGCCGGTCTCGGCAACCAGCACGCGCCCGTCGTGCGTCGTGACAATCGTCTCGCTGCGGGTGCCGCCGCCGGCAAGCTGCAGGCTTCTGCGACTGGCGAGCTCGATCATCCATACGCTGCCCGCGTGCGGCAGGTCATCGACACCGGCGCGCAGCGGGTGTTGCCCGCCTTGGCTGCCAGCGAACAGGAGACCGGCCAGCGGCGTGTCCTTGGCGCCAAAGGCGATGCCGTCGATGACGCCGGCGAGACGGTATTCGAGTTCGGCGCGCCCCGCGCTGCGGCCGCTCATCGGGAAGCTGACGATTTCGGTCGTCGCGTCGGGGGTGGCGCCGACGATGTCGTCGCCGGTCCATTTCACCGCCCACAGGCGGCCATCGGGAGCGAAAGCGAGGTCACCGACGCGCTGGGCGCTGAAATGTCGCCAGGCCTTTCCCGGATCGGCAGCGGCCGGATCGAAGATTTCGATGCCTTTCCCCGAGGAGACGTAGATTTCACCGCTCTCCGGATCGATCGCCAGGGCATGGGTCAAGGGATCACCGTTCGCCGCCGCGATCCGCCGCACGACCGTGCCGCTGGCCGCGTCAATCTGCAGCAATTCGGCGCCGGTCATCGCCCACAGTTGTCCCGACGCGTCGACTGCCAGATCGAGTACCGGCGAATCGAGCGTAAGCAGGGGATCGGCGCTGCTTCGCGTCAAACTGCCGCTGTCCGGCTCGTAGCGATGGATTTCGTTGCGCAGCCGGCCGGCACTGGCCAGTACGCTGTGGTCGGGCATCTCGACCAGGGCCTGCGCGCCGATGTCGGCCGCGCTGCTCGTGTAGCCTCCGGCAAAGCCGCGCAGGGTGAATGGTGCGAGCACCGACTGCAGATCACTGCCGCGCGCGCTGGCAACCGACCCGGGCACGAGCCGGCCGGCCTCGGCGAAGAGGGCGTTGGCCGGATAGCTGCGGTCGTTCGCGGCGAGCGGGGTTTCGGCGGTGGCCGCGAGTTTGGCAGTCGCACCGAGGCTGTCGAGCACCTCCTGACGGGCGCCGTCGTCTGGCAGGACGGCTGCGGTGACGGTCGCTGCCTCGCGGTTGCCGGCGTGGTCGGTGGCCACTGCCAGGAACTCGTAATGCTTGCCGGGCTCGCCGGTGAACAGCGCCTCGGTCGCCTGTGGGCTCAACTGGCGCTGCCAGATGCGGAAGTCGCCACCGTTCTCGGCAACGTAGAGGGTGACCGACCTGACTCCCGAGAAGTCGTCGGCGGCGGCCCACTTCAGATCGAAAGTCGGCGCCGCACTCGCAAGCGGGGCCGCGTTCAGGGCCGTGACCTGTAGGCCGGTCTGCGGCGCCTGCGAGTCCAGCCGGACGACGACCGGGTCGCTGTCGATCGGTGGTGCGGCGTCGATCAGCAGGCGCGCCGACGCCGTGATCTCGGTGCCGGAGGCGGTATCGTCGGCGGCCCGGATCGTGTAGCTGACGAAGCCGCGCGACGACTGCTCGTTCCCGTTGCCATCGGCGGCACTGCCCAGCAGGCCGTGCAGGGCGTCGTGCAGAACTTCGCCGCTGTCGGGATCGATCGCCTGCAAGAGCCAGGTCGCGACGTGCGTCGAGGCGTCGATGCCGGCACTGACGCGGAGCAGGAAACCCTTGCTCGCGGTGAAATCGAAGTCGCCCTGAAAGTCTGCCCTGTCGGCGGGCAGGTGGACGTTGATGTCGCCGATCTTGAGGTCGGCGAGGCGGAACGAGCGTGCGTCGAGCCTGGCATCGAGCTGGCTGACGATGCGCAACTGGCCGACCGGCGTTTCGTCGGGGTTGCTGAACGAGACCGAATAGGGCAGCGAAACGTCGGCCGGAACGTAAGCGACTCCGTCTTCGCCGGGCGCTGCCTGCGGAGCGCGTACGCGGACCGGAGCCACCGCCGTGGCATCGCGTGCGGCGGCCTGCTGCAGGTATTGGCCAAGATCGAGCGGCTGGCCGGCGAGCGGTCGGAAGTCTTCGTCGAGGACGCCGACGTGGCGCAGGTACTCGAGTTCGGAACGGGCGCCGACGAAGAGATGGAAGTCCACGGTGCGTGCTATCTGGCTGCTGCCGAAATCGAGGCGCGCAGGATCGGCCATCGCCGGGACCGGTATTTCGACGCTACCCTCCTGAATCTGTCGAACCTCCTGGTAAGCGATCGGCGCCCGCGCAGCGCTCGCGTCACCGGCGTACTGCGCGGTGTCGCCGTACCATGCCTGCACCTTGGCGAAGAAGCCGAGCAGATCGGACTGCGTACGATAGCTGTCGCCGCCCTTGCCGAGCAGGATGCCGGTCGCCAGCGTCGCATTGAGACTCATCACCTTGGCATTCTCGCGAATCGGCGGCGCTTCGGCCACGGGACGCAGGATGCCGGCGGCTTCGAGCGCCGCCAGCCAGCCTTCCTGCCACTGCCCGGCGTCGGCAGCCAGGGCGGCAAGGCCGGGGGGTGCCGCGGGATCGGCGAGGATCGCTGCGCGCAGCTCGCGGGCATGCCTCGTCTGATCGGCGATGAACTCTTCGCGGGTCAGCGGGGTAGCGGCTCCGGCGACGTCGAACCGGAAAGGCAGCGCGAGTGCTTCGAGCTTGCCCAGGTGTTCTTCGGGGACCGTGGACAGGAACTTCCTGCTGAGCCCTTCGCCCAGCCTGTCGAGATCCGCCACGCCATGGTCGAGCAGGCCCTGTTCCTGCCAGTCGGGGTGCAGCGCGTAGAGTCGGCTGCGCAATCCCGGAAAGTCGTACGCCAGCCATTCGGCCAGACCGGGATAGGTCTGCAGGGTAAACGACGTGCCGACGAAACCGCCGTCGGCAAGGTCGAAGGCGTAGCCCGGCGCCAGGTTCCAGCCGCTGTCGTCGTGCACGCCGTCGAGGCTTGCCCAGGGGATGTCGGCGCGCGAGGTGCCGTCGCTGGGCGTCGCACCATAGTGCTGGGTATTCCCGGCGCTGTCGACGGTGCGACCGTCGGGCTGGCCGCCGGCCGTGCCGCCGAAGACCAGATAGGGCAGGGCGAGCCCTTCGAGCACCTCGTCACTGTAGCCCATTTCGGGGACGCCCACGCTGAAGCGCACGTAGGGAGTGTCGAGATTGCCGAGATTCTGCAGGGAAACGCTGTAGATCCCGCTCTCGCCGGGTTCCAGCGTACGCGGACCACCGATCCCGAGAGTGACCTCGGGCTCGACGCCGCGTTCGACGAGGTAGCGTTCGGCTTCGGTCACCTGCTGCCCGTCGGGATTGATGACCGTCACATCGTACAGTCCGTGCGGCAGTCGGCGGCTATCGAAGACGGCGCGGATATGCGTGGCATCGAGCACCTGCCAGCGATCCGCTTCGCTTTCGGCGACGCCCGGTCGCGAGAGCTTGACGAGGGCACCGGCAGCGAAGTGCGAACCATGGATGTCGACGGTGAGCCAGCGATTTTCGTCGTCGCCGCTGCCGCCGTGGTCGGGCGTGATGCGCGTGATCGACAGCGGCAGCAGATCGGCACGCAAGCGGATCGGCAGATTGACCGGTCCCTGGCGACCGCGCAGCAGCACGTAGTAGTCGCCGCTACGGGTGCTCGCGACGAGCGCCTGCTGGTCGGCCGCCATGGGGTCGCCGTAGGCAGCGTCGTAGGCGTAGCCGGAGGGAACTTCGCCATAGCGAAGATACAGTTCGTTGCTGCCGGCAGCCGCTTCGAGGCGGACGCGCAGCGTTTCCCCGCCGGCGACGGCGAGCTTGTACAGGCGCTCGTCGCCCGGGCCGCGAGTGCTGGCAAGCGGCTTGCCGACCTCCAGTTCGGGGACGCGAACGCGCAGCGTTCCCCCCGAGGCGCTGCGGTTGTTCGCTTCACCCGGCGGCAGTTGAAGGCCGGCCGCCGTATAGCGAATGCTGCCTTCGAAGACCTCGTTGTACAGGTCTGGCCGGACGATGACTCGCCATTCCCCGTCCTTGACCGGCGGCAGCCGCACGCGCAAGGTTCCGTCATAGCTGGTGTTGCCGGCGAGATCGCCGACGTGTTCGACCTTGCCAAGCAGGAAGTCGTTGACATCCCACTCGTTATCGGCGGAAAGGTAGACGGCGTCGGTCCAGCGACCGTAGGCGGGATTGCTCGAATCGTTGCGGATCGTGAAGCCGATCGTGACCTCATCGCCGACGCTGGCGTCGGCCGGAAGGAACACCGGGCTCACCGTGAGGTCAGCCGGCGGTGGCGTTTCGACCAGTATCGGCTGTGGCGCGGCACTGGCGTTGTTCTGCTCGTTACCGAATTCGCGCACCTTGCCCGTATCGCCGCTTCCCCCAATGCGCGTCGGGTCGGTGATCACGAAGACATGGTAGGGACCTGCAAGGTCGCGAGGTGCGCTGACCGTCAGCGCGGCGTCGTACCGCTCGCCGGCGGCGAGCCTGCCGTCGTGCGCGAGGTAGCCGAGATAGTGATCCTGCCTGAGGTCGAGAAAGCGGTCCCTGGAGAGAAAGACGAGGTCATTCCAGGCAGATTGATCGCCCGGAGTGTCGCCACCGGCATTGACCACCTGCCAGTGCACGGTGAAGGTCTGGCCGGCGAGCACGTTTGCCGGCGCCTCGACTGCCGCCACCTGCAGATCGGGCGGCGTCGCCAGCAGCACGCGGAGCGCAGCCGATGCTTCGTTGTTGCCCTCGTCGCGAAATTCCCGCACCGCGCCGGCGGTGTCGCCAAAGCGGGCGAGGCCAGGCAGGCCGTCGCGGATCGTGCTGGCAGTTCCGGCACTTCTGCCGACTGCGGTGTCGGTACGGACGATCAGATGGAAGTCGCCGCCGACCGACTCCGGCAGCCGGAACGTTGCCGAAGCGCTGTAGGACTCGCCAGGTTGCAGGAACCTGGACTGGGCGCTTTCGCCGATGCGGATCGCCTTGACGCCGAGCAGGGACTCGACCGACGAGTTACCGCCAGTCAACGCGAAGTCGCCATCGTCGAGCGAAGCGTCACGCGACAGATAAACGCCGTCGAACCAGCTCGCGCTGCGGGTTTGCCGACTTCCACGGTTGCTGACGGTCCAGCTGACGGTGAGGGGCGCGCCGGATTGCACCATCGAATCGGAAAGCGTGATCCGGTCGATCTGCAGGTCGGGCTCACGGTAATGGACGTACAGCGAGGCACTGCCCACGTTGTTGTCGTTGGCGGCGCCTTCGTAAACCGATCGGGCGTAGTAGTCGTCCCTGGCCGAGTCGTTGTCGCCGCCGGTCGTGAGTTCTCGCCTCGCCGGATGTCCGCGCATATCGTCGGCGTTGTTTTCGCCGTCGGTGACGACGTAGACGTAATATCTGCCTTCGCCGCCGATCGGCAGCCGCACACGCGTCGAGGCGCTGTAACTTCCGCCGCTGGCAAGCCCTTCGACGTTGGCGTGCAGGAAGCTGCCCAGCAGCGTTGCCCGTTCGGGGACGAACTCCGGGTCACGCCCGAGATAGACGTCGTCGACCCAACTGCGCGTTCCCGACCAGACTGCTGCGCCGACATTGGTGACCGTCCACTGGACGGAGGTTTCCTCGCCGGAGTCGGCCGCCGCTTCGCTGCGGACGTCGGTGACGCGCAGATCGGCGGCTTCGGCGACGACCACGGATGCGACGGCACGCACGTTGTTGGTCTTGGTGGTCTCGCCAATCTGCGTATGCGCGTCGGTGCGAACCACCAGGTAGCGGCCGTGCACCGCGGGCGCGAGCGACAGCGTCTGGTTGACCGTGTACGTTTCGCCGGTGTCGAGACTGCGCCGTTGCGCGAAGTCGCCGAGATGCCAGAGTTCATGCGCGGTAGTCCACTCGGGCGAATCGCTGAGATAGACCGAATCGACCCAGTCGCCGCTGAACCGCTCGCCGCGATTCTGCACACTGTAAGCGAAGCGGTAGCTGCCACCGGCAGTTGCCGACGGTTGCCCGACGACGTCGCTGACCACGAGGTCGGGCGGCGTGACGCCAAGGATGCCGATCGCGCGGGCATGATAGTTGTTGTTGTCGATCTGCTCCGGATCCTGCGGGTTCAGATTGCTGGCCAGCGTGTCCTCGACGATCACGTCGTAGGTGTCGCTCCAGACGCTGAGATAGTACTGGCCGGAAAGCGCGTCGTCGGGAATCGTGACCTGCGCGCTGCCGAGATAGTCTTCGCCGACTCCGAGCCTGCCGACATGCGTGAGCGAGCCGAGCAGGACGTCTCCCTTGCCGGCACCGGGGCGGCGCTGGTCGCGCGCAAGCCAGATGGTGTCGGTCCAGTTGTCCAGCGCGCTGGTTTCGCCGCGAGTCGTCGCGCTGCCCAGGTTGCTCACGCGGTAACGGACTTCAATGGTGGCGCCATGCACCGCCTGATCGGGCGCGACGACGTCGCTGGCGACGAGATCGGCGAAGGGCTGCGCGTCGACGGTCAGCCGTGTCGCGCCGCTGTTGTTGCTTTCGTTGGGGTACTCGTCGACCTGGCCGCCGGCGTCGGCGACGACGATCAGCCAGGCGTCGCCGCGCTGACGGATCGGCAGCTCTATCGTGGTGCTCTCGTTGGCGTACGATTCTCCGGGAGCGAGCGCGCTGCCGTTGGCGAATTCGCCGATCAGGCGGTCGTCGGCGCTGAGCGTGGCATTCGTCGACAGATATGCCCTGTCGGTCCAGTGGCCGCTGCTCGCTGCCGCGCCGAAATTGGCGACGGTGTAAGCGATCGCCACCCTGCTGCCGGCGGCAACGTGCCCAGGTGCGCTGACCGCGGTGACACGCAGATCCGGGTGATCGTCGAGGCTGATCTCGCCGAGCTCGGCAGAAGTCAGCGAATTGTTGTCGCGCGCGCTGCCATATTCGTAGACCTGGTCGCCGCCGCCACCAAGTCGGGCGTTGGTGACCACCCGCACGCGGTACGCGCCTTCGATTTTCGCCGGCAGACGAAGCTGCTCGCTGCGGGTGTAGCGCTGTCCGGCTGCGAGTTCGCGGTCATAGCGGAAGCTGCCGAGCGAAACGGCGTCGCCGCCGGCGGCCGGCACGAGCCAGAGCGAGTCTTCCCAGATGCCGGTGGCCGCGGTCTGGCCCTGATTGAGCACGGTCCAGGCCACGTCCAGCAGCGATCCAGCGCGCGCCGCAGGGGGCAGAGTGACCGTTTCGACGACGAGATCGGGCGAGGGCGAGAGGGCGACCGGGATCGATTGCGAGTGTCCACTGTCGTTGTCCCCGAAAACGAACTCGAATGGCCCGCCGGTGCGCACGTTGAGGTAGTAGTTGCCGGCGATCCCGTCGGGCAGGGTGACGTCGATGCTGCGGCGGTAGCGGTCGCCGGCGGCGAGCTGGCCAATGTGGCGTGCGCTGCCAAGCGAGGCGACCACGTCGCTGCCGTCGGGATTGCGGCTGAGCCAGATCTGATCGGACCAGTCGCCGCTGTCGGTAATGCCGATGCCCCGGTTGACCACTTCCCAGTTGACGCGCAGCGGGCGGCCGCTGGCAGCCGGGCCGTCCGCACCGACCGCTTCGACCTGCAGGTCGGCGTAGGGAACCGGCATGACGTCGAGCGGATGGGCGAGGAGCGCGATGTCGTCGCCCCTGGCACCATTCTCGAAAACCTCTCGCGCAGCGTCGGTGACGGCAAAGAGCTGGTAGCGCTGCGAAGTTCCTGGCGGCAGCAGGATTTCGGCGCTACGCGTGTACGATTCTCCGGGAGCAAGAACGCCGTCGTGACGGTACTCGCCAAGCAGGCGGTCGTCCGCGTTGCCGAGTACCGCATCCGTAGACAGGACCAGGCGGTCGCTCCAGGTGCTGCTGCGACCGGCGCCTTGTCCGTGGTTGGCGACCGTCCAGGTCACCGCGACCCGCGCCGGATCGCCGATCACCTGCGCAGGCGCCGACAAGTCGGTAACGGCGAGATCGGCGTACGGTGCCCGGTCGATGTGCACCGGAGTGTCGGCGCGGTTGTCGTTGCGTTGGTGGTCGTCGATCCGGCGTGCCGCGTCGGTGACGACCACGAGCCGATAGTCGCCGTCGAGTTCCAGCGGGATCTCGAAATCGGCGGCAGCCGCGTAGCGGGCGCCGCTTGCCAGGCCGGAAGTGTGGGCCACTTCGGCCAGCAGGCGGGTTTGCGCGTCCTGCGCGAGGTACACCGAGTCGATCCAGTAGTCTCCCGCAGCGCTGGCGCCCACGTTATCGACAGTCCACTCGACGCGCAGGCGGTCGCCAGAGCGCGCGAGGGTGGGTGCGTGCACATCGGCGACCACCAGATCGGGACGCGCGACGCGCAGCGCCGCGCTCGACTGGTTGTTTGCCTCGCCGTTGCGCTCGTAAAGACTGTTGTCGGCGTCGGCCGTGAGCAGCCAGCGGAAGTTTCCCTCCGCAAAGGCGGCGGGCAGCACGAAGCTGACGCCGTTGGTGACGCTGCTTGTCGGGTCGAGCCTGCCGGTGTTGAGCACGTTCGCCACTTCGTAGAGGCCGCCCTGGTCGCCACGGTCGATGTAGATGCGATCGCGCCAGGCGCCGTCGGTGGCGGCACTCCCCTGGTTGATAAGCGTGTAGTGCAGCGTGGCAGCGTCGCCAGGCCGCAGAAGCGAAGGCGCGACGATCTCGCCGACCTGCAGATCGGGCGTCGGCTTGAGCCTTACGCGCAGGGCGCTGTTGCCGGCCAGGCTGTTGTTGGCCGTCAGGCCTGCCTCGTCGAGCGAGCGATCGGAATTGCTGGTGACGATCACGAAGTAATCGCCGCTGAGGTCACGGGGCAGGGTGATCGTCGCCCGACCCGAGTAGCTCTCGCCTGCCGCCAGCGCGCCCGTGTGCAGCAACGAGCCGGCGACGACCAGATCGTCGCTGCTCGGCGTCTGGTCCCTGGAAAGGAGCAGGCGATCGTTCCACAGCGGACGATTGGTCGTCGCATTGCCGCGATTGGCGACCTGCCAGGAGATGGTGACGTTGTCGCCGCTGGTCGCCGCTTCCGGCACTTCGATTCCTGTCGGCTGCAGGTCGGAATAGGGGGCGACGACGTCGAGCGGGCGGCTCGCGCTGTTGTTGGCGCGAGCGTCGGGCTCGAACAGCTCGCCGCCGCTGTCGGCACGGATGCCGAGGAGATAGTGGCCAGCGCTCTGCAGCGGCAGGGCGACAGTGGCACTGCGTTGATAGCGTTCTCCCACGTGCAGGCCGCCGCTGTGACGAACGGTGGTGAGGACGACATCGTCGGCATTGCCGATCAGGGAATCGCTGCTGTAGACGATCTGATCGTTCCAGTCGGCGGCGATGTCGAGCGTGCCTTGGTTGGCTGCCGTCCAGGCGACGACAATGGGAACGGTGCCGATCACGCTGGCTGGTGCGGTCAACGAATCGACGCGAAGATCCGGGGCGTTGTCGGCCATGACGATCGCCTCGTTGTTCGTCTCGGCGGTGCCTCCGGCATTGTTCTCGGTGACCTGGCGATCGACGTCGAGCAGCACCCGGAACTCGATGCGGCCGCTGCCCGCGGTTCCATCGGGCCAGACGAACGACAGCAAACGAGCAAGCGAACCACCGCTGACCAGTTGGCCGTCGAGCGGATTTTCGACGACGTCACGCACGGCGATCGACTCGTGGGTGCTGGCGTTACGGATTGCGAGCCGTTCATGCCAGTCGCGGACGACGGCACTGTTGCCGGCGTTGATCGTATCCCACATCACCGTGACCAGCGTGCCGGGAGACCAGTTGCCCGCCGGGCTGATCCGGAAATTGCCGACGGTCAGGTCCGGGCGCGGCTTGGCGGGGTCGATGCCGATTGCCAGATGGAAACTGGCCGCGGCACTGGCACCCTCGAGATCGGTGGCGGTCACTTCGAGGTCCAGCGTGCCGAGGTCCTCACTGCCCGGCGTGCCGGTGAAGCGGCGCGTCGCCGTGTCGAAGGCGAGCCAGCGCGGCAAGGCGCTGCCGTCGGCCTGGGTGGCGCGGTAACTCAGGCGGTCGCCGACATCCACGTCGACGAAGGTGTCAGCGGGAACCGTGAAGCGGAAAGCGGCGTCCTCGGTTGCAGTCTGATCGGTAATGGGTCTCGCCAGTGTCGGAGCGTCGTTGGTGTTGACCACGGTCAGCAGGAAGTTCGTCGAGGCCGTTGCGCCCGCGAGGTCGCTTGCCGTCACCTTCACCGTTACGATGCCGACGTCGCCGTTGCCGGGGGTGCCGCTGAAGCTGCGCGTCGCTGCATCAAAGTGCAGCCATGGAGGCAGGGCGCCGCCCGTGGCCAGCGCAGCGCGGTAGCTGAGACGGTCGTCGACATCGACGTCGAGGAAAGTATCGGCGGGAACAATGAAGCGGAAGGCCGAATCTTCGCTGGCAGACTGGTCGGCAATCGGTTTGGCGACCACAGGAGCGTCGTTGACGTTGGCGACGGTGGCCGTCGCGGCGCTGGCGACGGACTCCTGCCGACCATGGCCATCGACGTAGCTGGCAATTACCCGCACCTTCCTGCCGACCTGTTCCTGGTTCAATGTCAGGCTGCCGGCCGTCGCGCCGGCAATGGCCACCCAGTTCATTTCGTCGGCAGACGCCTGCCACTGGTAGCTGATCGCCCCGAGTCCGTCGGCGTCGGCCAGCGTGTTGCGGGCGAGGAGTACCTGATTCTGGACGGCAGCCCCGCTGATCGTGACGGCCCCGGTCGGCGGGGAATTGGGCAGATCGACGACGGTGATCGTAAAGGGATTGCTCGATGCACTCGCTCCGGCGCGGTCGGTGGCTTTCACGACGAGGCGAGTGCTGCCAAGATCCCCCCTGCCCGGCGTGCCGTGCAGCGTGCGGCTCGCCGCATCGAACGAAAGCCAGGGTGGCAGCGCCGAATCGTCGACCTGGCGGACGCTGAGGTCGAGCGTGTCGCCGGCATCGGCGTCGACGAACAGATTGCCGGCGATGTTCACGACGAGCGCTTTGCCGGCGACCGCGGTCTGATCATGCATCAGACCGACGTCGCTGAAGCTCGTATCCAGACTGCCATCGGGGTTGTAGCGCGCGAGCGCGAAGTCGGAGTCCGCATTGTCGAGGTTCTTCTCGCCGCCGATCACGAGGATCTTGCCATCGGCCTGTGCCAGGACGGCACTGCCGCCACTTGTCAGGGGGCTTATGGCAGTCGCCACCAACCCGTGCGTTCCGAACCCGTCGTCCGGAGAACCATTGCTGTTGTACCGTGCCAGCGCGAAGTCATAGTGGCCGCCCACACGGTAACGGCTGCCGGTCACCAGAATCCTGCCGTCGGCCTCGATGCTCAGGGCGCTGCCTTCGTTCTGCACTTGTACTCCGGTCGCCAACCAACCCCAGTTGCCAAAGCTGGTGTCCAGCGAACCGTTGCTGTCGTAGCGCCATAGCGACGCACGGCTTCCATTGGTGCTGAAGACCAAGATCTTTCCATCCGCCTGCAGTGCTACGCTGGCCTGCAGGTTGAACACACCGAAATCGTAGAAAAACCTGTAGCCACCGCCAAAATCCGAGTCGAGTGTCCCGTCGCGGTTCAAACGAAAGAGAGCGAGGGCCTGGTTGTTCGAAGCCGGGTTGCTCCCGTAACCGACCGCGACAATCTTCCCGTCTGGCTGGACGGCCAGGGAACACAAGACTTCGGTGGGATAGCCGAAGAAAGGGAACACACGGCCGCCGTCGCCGAAGGTCGGGTCGAGCGAGCCGTCGGCGAGGTAGCGGACAACGACGGTTCTGCTCGCATGGCTCATCTGCACCACACTCCTGCCGGCGAGGAGAATCCTGCCGTCGTTCTGCACCGCCATGGCCGAGGCTTCGTCCCAATTCGACGCGATATCTGTGGTCACCGTGCCATCGCGGCCGAATCCGGTGTCGAGGGAACCGTCGCTGTTGTACCGCGCCAAGGCGAAATCCTGCGATGTTGCGATCTGATCGCTGGCGCCTGCGGCCACGATCTTGCCATTCTGCATTGCCACAGCATAGCTTCTGGCGGAAAAGCCGATCGCCGTCGTCACCTTGCCATCGCCGTCGAAAGTGCTATCCAGCGATCCGTCGGCGTTGTAGCGCAACAAGCTGAAGACGGACTTATCGGCGACATCGCTGCGGCCGGTTACCAGGTACTTCCCGTCTGGCTGGATGGCGACGCCGTAGGCCCAGTCGTAGGCCGATCCTACATCGGTCGTGACGAACCCCCTGCCTCCAGGAAACACGGGGGCCTGGTTGCTGGCGGCAGCATCCAGCGCCAGGCTGCTGGCAGTCTTGACGGTCACAAACTCGGCAGCCGTTGGCGTGTGGTTTGCGTCATCGTCGGCCGCGCTGGCATCAAGCGCTTGCTCGGAGTCGGTGCTGGCGGACGTCCCTCGCGCACTCGCCAGCGGCCAGTCGAGCGTGCTTGCGTCTATCTGGCCGTCCAGGAGGACGCGTACCGTCCCGCCCGGCGCCTCGTCGAAAGCCGCGGCTTCGCCAGCCACGGCGATCGTGGCGTCGATCGGGTCGGGAAGCGGGAGCAGATCGCCGGACAGCAACACACGTGCTTCGAGCGGTTCGCAGTGGAGGCGGGTGCCCGCCACGGCGCCGTGTTGCCATTGCCTCGGTTTGCCCGAGAGGCGGCCAAGCGCCCTTCTTACGGCAGACGACAGCAGTGAGCGTACAGGGTGGTGTTCGGGATGGTCTTCGGCAGACTTGCGCACGGCTTTCCCCTCAAAGGATCGCGACACCCGATGCCATCGGACGGGACGCACGTTCCGCGTTGGCCGACCGTGGCGCCGAACTGCAAATACCGAACTGCAAATGCGGCAGAGCACACAGGAGATCGACGCCGGCTGCTGGCCCGTGATGGTGCCCACTGCGCTGCGACGGGCATTGCCGGCAATCATTGCCATTTCACATTCCCGATTCGCAGGTGCGGCAGCGATCTTTCCTGCTATGCTATGCGCAACGATTTTCCGCAAGATCTTGCGAGCTGTCAATACTTCCGGAAACATTCCCTCATTAATTCGACAAGATATCCCGGATGACCCATTTGCCCAGGCGTGCTGGATCCCCCTCCTATGCGAAAGCGACGGACGTTGCCACGACGGTGCGCTGCGAAATCACTGCGCTCCCGACACGTTTGCACGCACTGGTCGGCAAGGAGTCGGTTTCCTCTTTCGCACGCCGCAGTGGTCTCGCCGAATCGGTGCTGCGCAGCTATCTCCGGGAAGGTCGCATGCCGCCGCTCGACAAGGCCCTGGCGATGGCAGTAGCCGCCGGCGTCAGCGTCGACTGGCTGGCGACCGGGAGTGGTCCGCCGGTGGCTGCGCAGGTTCGCCCGACCTACAGCGCGAACCCCTCCGACGCGGCAGCCTCCGGAACACCGCTACCCGACCTTGCCGTACTCGAGCGGATTCTCGAAGCGGTACTCGCAGCCGAGGGAACTCGGGCGACCCCCGCACGCCTGGCAGCCGAGGTGGTCGATCGCTATCGGCGGGCGATGGCCGGGAAAGACGCGGGTGCGGGGAGCAGCGACGATTGAGTTCGGTTCCGAAGCACCTGCGGCGCTCGCCGCAACTCGTCAATCGTATTGTCTTGGCGCCCGGCCTTGGCTTTCGAGGACGACGGGGCTGGTGACGCTGGTGGAGGCGTCGAGCGCTTCCACGAGCACCTGGAAACGCCATTCGCTGCCGAAGCCGTATTGCAATTCGATGAACTGCCTGGCAAACAGATGGGCCGCGCCGAGCGTAAGCGCATCCGCGTACTCGTCTTCCGCCTCGCTGTAGCGCGGATCGCTCAGGGTACGCCGAGCCGCATACTGATCGCGAAATCGAAACTCGTACAGGTGCTCGTCATCGAACTTGAATGCCTGCAGCACGAAGAGGGCGAGATCGTCGAAGGTGCTCTCCGCGGGCAGGACGATGCGGCGCCACGCGTGCTCGCCGAGCGAGACCTTGAGTGTGCAGCTGCCACGGAATGGCTCCTCCGCGGCCGGTTCGCCGAGCACATGCTGCCAGGCCGGGAAAAGTGGGAGCACGGCATCCGCCCAGTAGTGGAACGCCGGTCGATCGTCCTCGGCGGTCTGCGTTTCCGTGCCTTCGCTCGCATCGTCTTCGTCAGTTTCCGCATCGGACGAATCGAGCCACTCTTCGAGCGCGCCGACGCTCGTGTAGCGGAAGGCCTGCAGGTAGCTGGCGCTGGCCGTGAGTCCCCAGGGCGTCGAGCGCATGCGCCGGATCTTCCAGCCTTCGCCCGGCTCGGCCCGAAACGAAACGATGTCGAGCATGCCGAACATCTGCAGCAGCGCGATCTGCTTCATGCCGACCAGCCGCCACCAGATGCCGCGGGTACCGTGTTCGCGCTCGTCCCTGGAGTTGCCCTGGCGTTGGCTGCGCAGGAACGCGTGACGGTATTCGGTTTGTCGCAGCGCTTCGAGCTCGCCATGGCCCTGGTGAATTTCGGAGAGGCTCCACCACCGTTCGAGCAGCGCGAAGTAGCGTTCGATCGGGTTGAGCAGACGCCACGTGGCAAGCAGCCCGGAATCGAGCACGAGTCGCGCGGTCGGCCGGGAGCGATCCAGCTTGCCCAGCTTGCTGACCAGCAGGAGCAGGTGCAGGCCGTCGATGTGCGGATAGGAGATCTGACGTCCGCGACTCAGGCCGGTCGGAGTGGGGTGGGTCAGGCGGGAATTGAGTTCCGCCAGGCGGGCAATGCCGAGATCGTATTCCTTGGGCGAAACCGGCATCCCGTTCTCGCCGACAAAATCGAGCAGGGTGTCGAAGTCGCGCACGATGCTGCCCGGCGGCTCGGCAGCGGCGGCAACGGCAGCAATTACGGCGCGGTCCGCTTCGGCAAGGACGATCTTCACGGGCGGCAGATCATGGTCGGGAGTCGGGAAGCGACACGCTACGCCGCCGTCCCCGGGCCGTGCGCCACCGGCAGGCCGAGCTGTCGCCAGAGCAGCATGCCGCCACGCAGGTTGGCGAAGCGCGCAAAACCGGCCTGCCGCAGGATCACCGTTGCCTGACCCGAGCGCATTCCGGAATGGCAAACGGCGATCACCGGCTGCTCGCGCGGAATCTCCGCCAGGCGCTCCTTGAGTTCGCTCAACGGCACGCACTGTGCGCCAGCGATACGCCCGAGGCGCTCGTCGAGTTCCTCGCGCTGACGGACATCGAGCAGATGAACTTCGCCCCGGTGCTCGGCGACCCACTCCGGGTCGATCTCCAGCAGCCCGGCGTAGCTCTGCCGCACCGGTCCCCAGTCGGCGGGACGTGGCGCCCTGGCGTCTTCCGGCTTGCCCGAGCGCAGATTGGCGGGTACGGCAACGGCGATCTGCTTCGGGTGCGGCAGATTCAGGTTTTCCATGAAGCCGACGAAGTCGCGCTCGTCGGCGTGTCCTCCGATACGCGGGTTGTGCGCGCGTTCTTCGCCGACAGAGGACATGGTGCGACCGCTGTAATCGTGGCCGGGAAAGATCAGGCAGTCGTCCGGCAGGCTGAAAATCTGCTCGCGGATCGAGCGGAAGAGGGTATGCGCGTTGCCCTGCTGGAAATCGCAGCGGCCGGCACCGCGGATCAGCAGGCAGTCACCGGTGAAAGCCAGGCGGTGGTCGTCGCTGACGTAGGTGAGACAGCCATCGGTATGCCCGGGAGTTGCGCGCACCTCGATGCAGGGTTTTCCGAAGGGCACCCGGTCCCCGTGGTCGAGTCGCAGGTCGGCGCCCTGCAGGGCATCGCCATAGCGTCGCGAAATTCCGATCCGGCAACCGGTGGCCTCCTGCATCAGCCAGGCACCGGTCACATGGTCGGCGTGGCAATGGGTGTCGAGCGTGGCCACCAGTCGCAGCCCGAGTTCCTCGACCAGCGCGCGGTCGCGCAGGTGCTGCTCGAAAACGGTGTCGATGATCACCGCCTGCCGGCTTTGCGGATCGCCCAGCAGGTAGGTATAGGTCGAGGAGGCCGCGTCAAACAGTTGCCGAAAAATCAGTTCGCTGAACATGAGGCTCTCCGTGGGCGCCGAAGCGCAAAACGCCGCCAATCTATTGCAAACGCAGGCGAGCGGCAAGCGCTTCCCCTGCGCTTCCCCTGCGCTTGTGCGCGCAAGGGTGGCGCGGCGTGTCGCCGATTCTCATGGCCCGTTCTCCCCGGTCAACGAAAACCCCGGCACGCGGCCGGGGTCGGTCATGGCAGTGCAGCGCCTGCTGGCGCCGGGCTGAGCTCTACGCACGCCGCCGGCGTGCAGCCCCGGCGCCGAGCAAGGCCAGGCCGCACAGGGCCAGGCTGGCGGGCTCGGGTAGCTGACCACCATCATCACCACTGACGATCACGTTGTCGATCGCGAAGCTTTCGTCGTCGCCACCCTGCCAACCCGATCCGGAAGCGAAGAATTCGATTGTGTGCGCACCGGCCGACAGGTTTCCGATGGATAACGCCACTTTATAGCCTTGGTCGCCCCAACCCGAGACCGCGAGATTGGGTCCATAGACGAGGGTGGTCAATTCCGGGCCGATACTGGGGGAGCCGAAGATGTCGAAGTTTTTCGTATAGATCGTCGTGCCGTCTACCTTGACATTGAAGAAGTCAGGCCCGCAGCAGTTGGCGCCATCCCAGGAGTCGATCGCGGCGAAGTAGAAATTGAGGGCCACCGAGGTCGCGGCGCTGCCCAGGGAAAAGCCAAGAACCGAGGAGGCGGCGGGGTTGCCGAAGCTGCTGTTGCGGAAGTACTGGCTGCCGAAGCCGTAGGCAGAATAGCCCTGAGTTGGGGCCAGGAAGCCGGCCCCCGACATGCCGGCCGCCGAGACTTCGAAGTCGTTGGAATAGAACACTGCCGCCTGGCTGGGGACCGCCAGTGCGGAGAGAAGGGCGAGGGTCACGCTTGAAAGAAACTTGGGCATCTTGGTCTCCAGAAGAATTGGGTCGATTGAGCCGCGCAGACTATGCACGGATTGTATGAACTACAAAGCAAGTGTCGTGCCAGAACCGCTTCGATACATAAGCGTGATTTATTTTCAAGCGCTTGCGGACGATTCGCGGGTTCGCCCCTGGCGGCATGTAAAATGCGTCGACACTTGGGAACCGTCGTCGGTCGCAGCAAGGCCGTCCAGCGTACGGTATTCATGGAGTCTCCAACCCGAATCACCCCAGCGAAGACCGGCAAATGGCTGTCCCCGCTGACTTGCCACGCGATTTTCCCGTTCTGCCGTACCGATCCGCGGCGGGCGTACTCAGGTCGCCGGCAGGCCGCGATAGATCGAGGGCGCCATGCCGCTCCAGCGCCGGAAAGCGCGCGTGAACGCGCTCTGCTCGGAAAAACCGAGGAGGAAGGTGATCTCGGTGACCGACTTGCCCGGATCGTCGAGATAGCGTCGTGCCAATTCGTGGCGGGTTTCGTCGACGACGCCCTGGAAGCTCAGGCCGAGCGCCGCCAGTCGCCGCTGCAGGCTGCGCTGGCTCAGACCGAGTGCGCGCGCCACTTGCTGCGCCGACGGTACCCCCGAGGTGAGGTGCTGCAGCACCTGCGTTTTGCAACGGCTGACAATGTCGTCATCGATCAGGGTCGCAAGCTGTCCAGCGAGGATCGCGTCGAAGGTGTTGGCGAGCGGGACGTTGGCCGAAGACAAGGGTGCGTTGGCCACCTCGCTGGCCAGCAGAAAGCCGTCGGCCGCCTGGCCGAAAGTGACCGGGCAGGCGAAGAAGTCCTGCCAGGGTTGAGGGTTGGCGGGTTCGCGCCGGCGCAGATGGACGCTGACCGGGCTTGTGCGCTTGCCGGCATTGACCCGGCACATGGCGATCAGGATCGACAGCGAGAAGTCGGTCAGCAGCGGCCCGATGGCGGCGTCGCCACGCCCGTGATCGAAGGCGAGATGGACGCCGTCGGCGTCCTCGGAACAACGGTATCGGATCCGGCTGCCAAGAATGCGCGAGAAACGCTCGATCCGCTTCAAACCGGTATGCAGCGTGCGGCTGGACAGCCAGGCATAACCCATCGTTCCGAGATTGGAGGGATGCCAGCACTCGGCGGCTCGCAGGGCGAATGCCTCGTCGCCGATCCGTGCGGCCGCCAGCTCGAAGCCGACATCCGCCAGACGAGCCGGCAGGCGGGCATGCACGTCGCGCAGCACGTCCGGGGCGATGCCCAGTGTCCTGCAGAACTGCTGCGGATCGATTCCGTGCTTCTCGATCAGCCGCAGCATCGCCCACCAGAGGGTTGCCAGCGTGCTCCCTGATTCCTCCATGCTCCCCTCTTTCCCCTCTTCCCTTGCCAAGGATCCGGCGAAGGCGGCAATGGTCATGCGATTGGCGCCCATAGTCAAGCCGCCGATTCTGCGGCCGCGTAGCCTTGACCCCGGAGCCAGCGGAATGGTTGTAAAGGCAGCTTTTCCTGGCGCTGGAAAGGAGCGACGTCATCAAACGGCAAGGACCGGCGCGCGGCAGGCTTCGCGTGCCAGGAGGGACAGCAAACGGTGCGCAGCCGGCCACCCGCGACCCGACGACCGGATTTCACCTGCGCAGTTCCGGCCAGCGCCTGCTGGCACGCCTGTTCGCCGTGGCAGATCAGGCACAGGCATCGCTGTGCGCGATGTGGCTCGACCTCGACCGCTTCCGCCAGGTCAATGACTCTTTCGGATTTGCCGAGGCGGACGCCGTCATCGCGCGCATCGCCGGGCGCATCCGCTCGGTCGCCGGTGACCGGGCGACGCTTCTGCGCATGGGAAGTGACGAGTTCGCGCTGTTGCTGCCGGTGGTCGAGACCCCTGACGCCGAACGGATTGCCGGACGACTGCTGGCGGTCGTCGATCAGCCAATCCTGCTTGGTGGCATCCTCTTCCGGCCGTCGGTGAGCATCGGCCTCACCTGGCGGCACGCAGCGGACGATCCGCTCAGCCTGCTCGCGCGTGCCGATCGTGCGATGGGCGAGGCCAAGCGCCAGGGTGGCAACCGCTTCTTCGTCGTCGCTGCCGAACCGCCTGGCGCGACGTCCGCGGCGTGGTCGGCGAGGCGGGACCTGGAGATCGAGAGCGTACTGCAGGCTTCGCTGGCAACCGGCGATCTCGAGCTGCACTATCAGCCCATCATTCGCCCGGACGGCAGCATCGAGGCGGTCGAGGCCCTGATGCGCTGCACTGTCGGCGGCCAACAGGTGTCCCCGCTGCAGCTCGTCGCCGTCGCCGAGAAGACCGGGCTGATCGTACGGCTCGGCGAATGGATCCTGCTGCAGGGTGCGCGCTGCGCCGCTCGCCTGCGCGCCCAGGGCTGCCCGACCAAGATTGCGATCAATATCTCGCGCCTGCAACTCTGCTCGGCGAGCTTTCTCAGTGTCCTGCACGCGGCATTGATCTGCGCCCGGCTGCCGCCCGACGCAATCGAACTCGAACTGACCGAGTCCCTGTTCGTCGATGCCTCTCCGGTCGTGCAGGCCAACCTGCGTGGTGCGCACGAAGTCGGTGTCGGCCTGGCGATCGACGACTTCGGTACCGGCTACTCGAGCCTCGCGAACCTGAAGGACCTGCCGGCGACGAAGCTCAAGTTCGATCGCGCGTTCATCAACGAGCTGCCAGACGATCGGCGGGCCTTTGCCATCCTGAGTGCGATCACGCGGCTGGCTGGCGAACTGGGGATGGTCGTCGTCGCCGAAGGAGTCGAGACGGCCGCGCAACTCGCCGCCTGCGAAGCGGCACGGGTGGATGCGACGCAGGGCTTCCTGCACGCAAAGCCGATGTGCGAGGAGGAGTTGTCACATTGGATGGAAACGAGGAAGGCCCGCTGATGGACACCCGCCTGGTCGGCCCGGAACGGGTGGAGACGGCGCTCGAAGCGAACCTGCGGGCGATCGATATTCCGCCGCGACCGCTGATCATCGACCGCATCCGCGAAGAGATGATGCAGGACAATCCATGCCTGCGTCGCGTCGGGCAGCTGATCAACGCCGACGTCGGGCTTGCCGCCGGCCTCATCAGGACGGCCAGTTCGCCATCTTTCGGTCTGCGTGCGCGCGTGCGTTCGGTTGCCGATGCGCTCATGCTGCTCGGCCTCGAGGTGACGAGCCGGGCGGTTGCGGCGATCAGCCTGCGGCGTGCGTTTCCCAACAGCGGTCACTACGCCCGCTTCTGGGACGCATCGGCGCGCATCGCTGCACTCTCCGGCTGGCTGGCACAGGAACTCGACCTGCCCGGCGTGCACGCTGCCGATGCCTACACCTTCGGCCTCTTTCGTGATTGCGGGATCGTCATTCTGTTGCGCCGGCTGCCCAGCTACCTGCAGACGCTGGCGCGGGCCAATGACGACGCCGAACGTTCGTTCACCGCTGTCGAACGGGCGGAACATCCGACCGACCACGCGGTCGTCGGTGCCCTGATGGCGGTCGACTGGTGGCTACCGGACGAGGTCGGTGAGGCGATCCGGCATCATCACGACCCGGCGGCGCTCACTCCCGTGGAATCGGATCTGCCCACGCTGAGCCGTCGGCTGATCGCCGTCAGCCAGACCGCCGAATACCTCCTGCAGCAACTGCGCGGCGAGAGTCGGACGCAGGAGTGGCAAAAGCTCGGAGAAGCGTGCCTGCTGCTGCTCGGCATCGATCAGGAAGACCTTCGCGGAATGCACGCCGAGGCGACGGCGATCATCGAGGCAGTCGACTGATCGCCACCGGCACTGGCGCTTTGGCGACTCTCGCTGGCGATTTCCTTGCGATCGGCGATCGTGATCGCGGCCGGCGTCACGGCTGTCGCGGCTGAAAGGCCATCGAGCGGGCGGACACGCTGAACGCATCGGAGAAGCAGGCGCCGTCCTCGGCGCCGTGCTGCTTGAGGAAGGGGAAGATCGCTTCGACCATGCGCACCGAGCCGCAGGCATAAATCTCGTACTGCTTGAGTTCGGGGAAGTCTTCGAGAATCGCTTCGTGCACCAGGCCGGTGCGTCCGCTCCAGGCATCCTCCGGCAGCGGCTCGGAGAGTACGGGGATGAAGTGGAAGTTGTCGTGCTCGCGCGCCCAGCGTGCCGGCAGCTCGGGCAGGTAGAGGTCCTGCAGGCTGCGCACCCCCCAGTACAGGTGGATCGGCCGCTTGAGCCCGCGCCGGAAGGCGTCCTCGACCATGCTCTTGACCGGCGCGAAGCCGGTGGCGCCGGCGACGAAGACGATCGGTCGTTCCGATTCACGCAGCGTGAAGTCGCCGATCGGCCCTTCGAAGCGGATTTCGTCGCCTTCCTTCATCTTCTCGAAGACGTGCGTCGTGAAGCGGCCGCCGGGCATCAGGCGAATCTGCAGTTCGACGAATTCGGCTTCGTACGGCGGATTGGCAAACGAGAAGGCACGCCGCTGGCCGTCTTCGAGAAGGATGTTGATGTATTGCCCGGCCTTGAAGGTGATCTGCTGCCCGGGTGGCAGCCCGAGCAGTACGCGCATGACGTCGTGAGTGAGCTTCTCCATCTTCACGACGTGTGCGGTGTATTCGCCGATGCTCCGGGCTGCGGTGCTGGTCTGGTACTCGATCTCCGCGTCCTCGAGCGCGCTGGCGCAGCACATCAGGACCTTGCCCTGCGCCAGTTCGGCGGCGGACAGCGCGCTTGGCTGGTAGAGGCCGGGATCGACCTTGCCCTGCAGCACCGTGCACTTGCAGACGCCGCAGCCGCCGTTGCGGCATTCGTAGGGCAGATCGATGTCCTGACGCAGGCCTGCGTCGAGCAGCGTCTCGTCGAAGCGCGCGGTGACCGCTTTCCGATCGGGATGGAAAGTGATCGTGGCCTGCGCGTGCGCGGCGCCACGGCGCTTCGGCGGCAGCCAGGGGGTGAGGAAGAGGAGCCCGGTGAGACCGAGCACCCAATACCAGAGTCGCAGCGGATCGGTCACATAGACCAGCGCCAGGACGGGCAGCTCGAACCAGTCGAACGCGATGTCGGTGGGCACCACCGACATGTCGGCCTCGCCGCCCTGGCTGACGATCGGTTTGACCAATGCCAGCGCAAGAAACATCAGGCTGACCGCGATGGCAATCGGGCGCGGCGGATTGATGTGCGCCCGCGGTACGCGCTGGACATGGATCCACATGATGAAGACGACGATCAGCGGCGCACCGATGTGGATGAAGGCGAGCAGCGTGAACAGGCGGCTATTGACGCTTTCGAGGTAGAGGAAGTTGCGAATCAGGGTGCCGTTGAACAGTGGCAACACGTCGAACCACTCGGCGGTGGCGATCACCACGAACTGCGCGAGCTTGTCCCAGACGAGCATGAAGCCGTTGACGCCGGCGATGTAGATGAGCCACAGGAGGGCGACGCCGGTCAGCCAGGAAAACGAGCGGAAGCCACGGTAGCGGTCGTAGGCGAAGTGCCGCAGCAGGTGCAGGAGCATCGTCAGAATCATGCCGTCGGTCGCATAGCGGTGGATGCTGCGCAGGATGCCGCCGGCCCACCACTGATTGTGGGTGATCCGCTCGACCGAGTTGAAGGCATTGTGGATTCCCGTATCGGCGAAG
The DNA here is from genome assembly GCF_023806565.1 of Accumulibacter sp. Lineage (GTDB taxonomy): Bacteria > Pseudomonadota > Gammaproteobacteria > Burkholderiales > Rhodocyclaceae > Accumulibacter. The sequence goes on from NZ_JAMTDV010000003.1 coordinate 32,135, forward strand.
ATGTAGAGGTAGAGACCCGAGCCGACGAGCAGCCAGAACTGCCAGAAGCTGATCGTTCCAAGATGGTAGAAAGGATTCATCTTGTCGCCGAAAGCGACGTTGAACACGTTCTCGACGCGCATGAACAGCCAGCGCAGGATTTGTTGCAGGATTTTGACCATGATCGATGTCGGCTCAGAGAATTGGCTGGGCGCTTTCGGCTGCGCTGCGGACGCTGCAGCCGAGGTGGCGGGCAGGGCAGGGGGCGGCGGTGGCGGTCATTTGAAAAAGATGCCGCCGCGATCGGGATTGAAGTCGATCACCATCACTTGTCCCGGCTGCAGGTTGATCTGCTCTTCCTTGACGAAGTTGAAGCCGGGCCTGGTGAGGTTGTCGCTCATTCGCACCGCCACCTGATGGCTGCCGGCCTTCACCTCGAAGCGCTTGTATACGGTGGAGACGCCGTCCTTGTACAGGCCGGTCGGGTGCATCACGGTGGCGAAGGCAGGCTGACCGTCGAGATCGACTTCGAGCCGGATGTCGGAGCGCTCGCGCGGGCAGTCCAGCGGTGCGCGCATGTTCGGTGGCAGCTTTGCCAGCTCTTCCGGGGTTCGCTTGCGACACTCGCGGTCGCCGAGGTGGCTGATCGACAGTTTGATCAGGGCGACGTCGTCCGCGATCTGCCGATATTTCGGTGCGGTGGCAAAGTAGCCGATGAACGCGGCGAAGGCGCCGTAAAGGATCACCTGGCCGACGATGGCGGCGGGTTTAAGCATGATGTGAAGCTCTCCGCAGGTAAGGGGGAAGTCGGTCGTCGTTCGCCAGCGCGTCGAGCCGGGCCCTGAATTCGGCCAGCGCTGCGGCGAGGGTACGGCTGTCGTTGGCGCCGGCAGCATGCAGGCAGAGGCGCGAAGCCGGCACCGTGCTGCGAAGATGGGGTTCGCGCCGGCCTTGCAGACGTGCGTCGGTCCAGCGGTCACCGAGCCGGAATTCGCAGCCGCCGTTGCGGCAGGTGCTCAGGAATACCCCGTCGGCGCCGCTGCGCAGGGCGTATTCGACGAATGCCGGCGGCAGCATGCCGGTACACAGCAGGGGAATGACGGCGGTGTCGACTGCCGCGAGCGAACTTGCGTCGGCGCCGCGGGCGCAACTGAAGACGACGATCCTGCTGTTCCCTCCGAGCCCTGCCAGCGCTCCTTCGAGTTGCTCGCGCAGCGCCTGCACCGGCTGCTGTGGCATGTCGATTCCGCTCACCAGCGTATCGCGCTTGCGAAAAGGGGTCGCCGAGGGGCACGAGCCGGCGCAGATGCCGCATCCCGCGCACAGATCGGCGTCGACCACGGCCAGGCGATACGTCGGGCGCAGCGGGTGCGGCGCCATGCTGATCGCCGCAAAGGGGCAATCCGCGTGGCAGCGGTCGCAGCCGGTGCAGTTGGCGGCGTCGACGACGGCGGCCGGTGGCGCCTTCGGATGTGGCAGCAGCGGCAAGGCGAAAAGCAGCGCCGTCGCCCCGAAGAGAAGCGACCAGACGACCGCCGGCGAGCTGAGGTCGGTCAGCGGATGCAGGAACAGGATGAACCAGTCGAAGCCGAGCTCGCCGGGCACGGTCGCGAGATCGGCGGGCGGGTTGCTGAGCGCCGGCCGGAGCAGCGAGAGCACCAGGAGCGCGGCCAGCGTTGCCAGCATGGCGCGCCGCGAAGGCAGGTAATCGACGTGGCTGATGCGATGCACATGCGCCCACAGGCTCAGGATCAGCAGCAGCGGCACACCGAGATGGACGAATACCAGCATGGTGAAGAAGCGATCGTTGATCGAGTCGGGCGCCAGGAAGTTGCGCGCCGACGGTTCGCTGAAGATCGGCAGCCAGTCGAGCAGTTCGCTGGTGGCAGTGGCAGACAATTGCGCGAGCTGATCCCAGACGATCCAGTAGCCGCCGATCCCGGCGACATAGGCGAGCCAGATCAGCGGCACGCCGGTCATCCACGAATAGAGGCGAAAACCGTGGTAGCGTCCGTAGCACCATTCGCGGACGAGGTGCAGCATCATCACCAGCATGAAACCGTCCGCGGCATAGCGATGCAGACTGCGCAGGATGCCGCCGAGGTACCACTGCTCGCGCGACAGGTAGCCGATCGAGCGGTAGACGGCCTCGATGCCGGTGTCGAGCACCGCGTAGAGATAGATGCCGGTGGCGACGACGATCCACAGCAGGTACAGACCCATCGCACCGAGATGGCGAAACGGGTTGTCTTCGCCGCCGAATGGCGCATCGAACGCTTCCTCGACGCGCAGAAAAACGGTTCGCACGCTCGCGCGAACGGGTTCATGAAAATTCACTGGGCTGGTCTTTCCCGACCGCTGGCGGCCATCATCCGTAGCGTCCGATCGTATTGACCGCGCTCTCCTGGCGACTTGACCCGAGTCAAATCCGAAGAAAACAGACGTGTCGCCAGGACGAGGCAATCTCCAGGGCCACACCCCTCCGGCACAGCGCGGCCAGTTGCGGGAAGTGGGAAAGCGGCCGATGGTAGCAGTTTTCTTTTCCTGCACCCAGGCGGACCCGCCAGCCGCCGCCAGCGGTGGCGTGGCTTCCCCCGCGCGAAAGGCCTGACGCTGTCGAGACCTGCAGCAAGGAGAGGACCCGCGCCGAAGCCGCATCCGCCTTCCGTCCGACGATTCCTTGCGCTGCCGGACCCGATTTCGTTGGAGAATGTCGCCCGTCAGACCGCATACCGATAGCGGACGAGGGAGATTACCCATGAACGAACCGATGCACCCGAGCCTCGCCGTCGGCGAGCGGGACGAGGAAACGATCGCCGACCGCGAGCTCTGCGAACCGGTCCGCAACCGTGGCCGGAGCCTGTTCGCAATTGCCCGCAGCGTGCAAGCCATGCACGCGCGCGAAATTCCCCTGTCGCGGCCCCTGCTCGGCCGCCTGCTGCTCGAATCCGGGCAGATGGAGACGCTGCTGGACGAATACGGCGCGCGCCAGAACCAGCACTGGAGCCGCTTCCGCGCCTTGACGGCGTCGCTCAAGAACTTTGCCCGCATCGGCCTGGCCCTTGCCTACGTGCAGCGCCGCCTGCCGACCTACCGCCTGCTGCCGGTCGAAGGGGTCTTCCGCCTGGCGACCGGCGAGCAGTTGCGCCTGCTGAGTGGCGCCCTTGCCACGATCGCCGGCGCGCTGCTGGAAGAGGGGCTGGCGGTCGGCATTGACGTTTCGGGTGTCGCCCCGTCCCCCGAAGATTTCGGCGAACGCCTGCCGCCGGGCCGCCTGGCCCGCGACCGCAGTGACCGCATCGCCGGTGACACGGTCACCACCGTCACCCATCTGGCCACGGAGTTTCTCAACCTGGCAGCCGAAGGCGACCTGCTGCGGGCCGCGGCGCGAGTCCGGCCCGCGGACTATGCGTCCTGCTTCCCCGACCCGGTCAGCGAGGAACGCCTGCGCCAGCTGACTTTCCGCTTCCACAATCTGCAGTCCCTCTACGACACACATGTCGCCGGCACTTCGATCGAAAGCTTCGACGCCGAGCTCCCGATCCTCCGCGGTCACGCCAGCGTCATCTACCACCTGCTCGATATGGCCACCGACCTGGCCCACTACTACGAGCGGCACGCCAGCCCGCATACCGCGGACGCCGTGCTGCGCGAGCGGCCGGTGGTGGATTGCGACGCCACCATGGCGACGCTGTTCGCCTACGCGATGGCCTTCTCGAGCGAATATCTGGCCGGTGGCCAGCGGCTCTGTCAGAAGATCCTGTACCGCTACGCCGAGTCGGGCCGCCTCGACGTGCCGGTGCCCAGCTACCGCGGCTTCCACGTCCGCCCGTCCAACCTGGTGGCGCGCATCGTCGCCCACTACGGCAGTTCGGTTTACATGGAACTCGACGGCAAGCGTTTCGACGCCGGCTCGCCGCTCGAGCTTTTTCGCGCCAACGAAGCCATCAACGCCCGCAAACGGCGCTGGCTGGCGTCGGAAATCGCGCGCGTCCATCCCGATTGCGGGGGGGAGCAGGGCCCGGAAGCGGTGGCCGCGGCGGTCTTCGCCATCGTCCATCGCCTCGCCGGCGAGGGAAAGATCCTGCTCTACCGGCAGCCGCTGGAATTCTCCGGGCAACTCGGCCATCGCGAGGGCAGCGTCCTCGAGAACAGTGTCGCCGAGATCGCCCACCTGCAGGCCACCGGCCAGCTCGACATTCGCACCGATCTGACGGTGACCTTCGTGGGCGACAAACGCGTGCTCGCCGACGTGGAAGTGCTGGCCTGCCACGGCTACGGCGAGGACGCCTTCGGCAACAACGTGGTGCTGCCGAAGGCGCTCGCCTACTTGCGGCGCTAGGCTGGCAGCGAAAGCGCCACGGCGGGCGAGGGCGTCTCGACAGTGCGGGCGCCAGCGCCTCGCCAGCCCCGGGCATCGTCGTTTCGCGCTATCATTCCCATCGCATTGGCATGGACTGGACGACGCTCCATGCGATCCCTGTCTTTCGGCGAGAACCCCAGCGAATGAACCGCATCGAACGAGCCGCGGATCTCTTGACACCGTTCATGGGCGAAGAGCGTCGCGACACCTGGCTGACGCTCGCCTTTTTCGCCGAGCATCGGGATGTGTACGACGCCATTCCGCAACGCGGCGCGACGAGGGATTTCGTGGTCGCCTGCGTGCGCCGCCTGCTGGACCGCGGTCGTGCCGGGTCGCGGCATGCACTCTCGCTGCTGCTGGAGGCCGTGCGCAGCGAAGCGGGAGAGGAGAGGCAGCCGGCGTTCCAGGCGCTGATCGAGGAACTCGACCGACCCTGCCTCGCAGGCGCGGACCTTGCCGCAGCACCACCATCGGCCGCCGCAAGCCCGCCAGACCGGCGGCCACCGATCGCCGGCCAGGCGAGTACGCCTGACCCGGTCGTCTTCGTCAGCTACTCGCGCAGCGACCGGCCACTCGCCGAACGCCTGGTCGCCGATCTGCAGCGAGCCGGCCGTGACTGCTGGCTCGACAGCAGCGACATCCCCGGCGGCGAAACCTGGGTCCACTCCATTGCCGACGGCATCGAGCGCTGCTATGCGTTCGTCAGCCTGGTATCCGCAGCCGCGAATGCCAGCGAATGGGTGCGTCTGGAATTCCTCCAGGCGAGGAAGCGCGGCAAGCCCGTCGTTCCGCTGCTGGCTGGCGACTGTGAGCTGCCGTGGTACATGGCCGACCGCCAGGCGATCGCGATCCTCGATGGTCACTACGTCAGCGGTGTGCAGCGCCTGCTGCGCGAACTGCCCGCCCCGCCGGGACCGCGCGATCCGGCGGCGCCCCAGCGCACGGCAGAACTCGCCTACCTGCACCGTCTGGAAATCGGCGAACTGGTGCACACCGAGCTGTACACGCCGATGGCCGGCGTCGCCCGCGTGCTGACGCCGGCCGTTCCGGCCACCAGGCTGCCGGCGATCGTCATGCGGCCGGAATTCCGCCACCTGCGCCAGCGCTCCGCCGCCGCCGAAGCGCGGAGCGAGTCGCGTCCGTACGAGGACATCGCGCAGGCGTTCGCGCAGGTGCGCCGGGCGGCGCTGCTCGGCGAGCCGGGTGCGGGCAAGACGACGACGCTGTGGAAGCTTGCGCACGACGCGCTGGAGGCGGCGCTGGCCGATCCGGCAGCGCCGATTCCGCTGCTCGTCAGCCTGGGCAAATGGACCGAGGCCACGGAAGAACTGACCGCCTTCCTCCAACGCCAGTTGGGCGAACTCGGCGCCCATCTCGACCG
>NZ_JAMTDV010000003.1:37957-54167 GCF_023806565.1 Accumulibacter sp.
CCGAGTCCAGCCGATCCCGCCGCGCGCGAGGCGCCCGGGCGCGCACGCGGCGAGGATCTGTTCTGGCGCCTCGCCGGCGGCGAAGACGTGCGACGGGTATGGAGAAGCTGGCACGCCGCCGGCGCCAGCCTTGCCCTTTTCTGGTCGGCGAGCGAGGTGCCGAGGCAAAATCCGGACATTTACAGCCATACGACTTGGGCCATGGACCGCGCCTGGGCGCAGGCGGTGCGCGACCCGCGCAGCCTGATGCGGCTTGCCGGCAATCCGTACCTGCTCTACATGCTCACTTGCGTCTATCTCGACGCGGGCGACGTGCCGCAGAATCGGGCGCTGCTCTTCGACCGCTTCGTCGAGGTCCTGCTGCTGCGCGAGCACCTGGCGGAAGAGGCGGAAGCGGCAGGCGGGACGCTGCGGCTCAGCGGCGAAGGCGAACGTCTGCTCGAAGCGCTCGAAGGCCTCGCCTGGACGATGCAGTCACGGCGCGGCCAGGCAGCGCCGGAGAGCGGCGATGAGCGCGGTGATGAGAGCGGCGATGAGCGCGGCGATGAATACGGCGACAGCGCGACGGCGGTCGACCGCTGCGAAGCCGACCGCTGGCTGGACAGCGGCCTGCTCCACCGGGCGGCTGCCGTCAGCCTGCTGGCGGTCGGCGAACGCGAAGTGCGATTCAGCCATCAGTTGCTGCAGGAGTACTTCACCGCCCGCGGCATGCGCGCGCGGCTGGCCGCAGGCACCCTGCACGCCGGCGACCTGTGGCCCGCCGCACGCTGGTGGCAGCGCACGGGCTGGGAGGAAGCCGCCGTGCTGCTCGCCGGCCTGCACGCCGACGACTGCACGCCGGTCGTCGAATGGCTGATGCGGGCGCAGCCGGAGGTGGCGGCGCAGTGTATCGCCGGCAGCGGCGCGCAGCTGCCCGAGGCGACGCTGCGGCGCCTGCGCCAGGCATGGTCGCCGCGGCTCGGCGATCTCGAACACGATCCCGAACCCGAGGCGCGCGCCGCCGTTGGGCGCGCACTCGGCCGACTCCGCCTCGGCGGCCTGCCGCTCGACGACCGACCCGGCGTCGGGGTGCGTTTCGACGCCAGGCGCCAACGACCGGTGCCGGACATCGACTGGGTCGAAGTCCCCGCCGGCGAGTTCCGCTACGGAAAATACAAGCGGAAGATCCGGCTGCCGGGCTTCCACATCGCCCGCTACCCGGTCACCCACTGCCAGTTCGGCTGCTTCCTCGACGACCCGCAAGGCTATGCCGATGCTCGCTGGTGGGAAGGCCTCGCGGAGCGGTCAGAGCGCCCTGACGAAGCGGCCTGGAACTATGCCAATCATCCCCGCGAGACCGTTTCGTGGTTCGCGGCGATGGCCTTCTGCCGCTGGCTGAGCGAAACGCTCGGCTACGAGATCCGGCTGCCGAGCGAGCAGGAGTGGGAAAGGGCAGCGCGCGGCACGGATGGCCGGGAATTCCCCTGGGGCGAATTCAAACCGGGGCATGCGAACATCGACGAAACATGGGATGGCGCCGGACCCCATGGTCTCGGGCTCACCTCGGCGGTAGGCATCTATCCGCAGGGCGCCTCTCCTTTCGGAGCGCTCGACATGGCGGGGAACGCCTGGGAGTGGTGCCTGAACCGGTTCGACAAACCGGGCGAAACCGACGCTGGTGGCGATGCCCGGCGCGTGGTGCGCGGCGGCTCGTGGTTCGTCTACCGTGACTTCGCGCGTTGTGCCTGCCGCGACGGCTACCGCCCCGGCGCCCGCAACTACGGTCTCGGCTTCCGGGTGTTGTGTGTCTCCCCCATCTTTTGAAGCGCTGGCCTCCGGCGCACTGGTCTCTGTTCCTCTGGTTTGCTGGTTCTCTGCAGCGCCGCTGCGCGGCGCTCACGGGCGCGTAGCGCCCGGCGGCCTCTCCGGCACCCTGGTGAACCGCATTCCGGCAAAAACGTGCCGTCGCAAGCCCCAGGTGTCGGCATAACGGATATGATTCACCCAGCCGTGGACGCTGGCATCCAGCTCGGCAAAGGAGATGCGTCCGGCGAGGTAGTCGTCGAGCTGAGATTGCCGATCGGCAGGCCGCGCGGCCGACACGCGGCGAGCAGGTCGTCGCCCGGGAAGTAGGTCATGGCGTATTCGTCGTCGAGCACGCCGGCACCGCTGCCGATGATGCGATCGATCAGCGCCAGGAGGTCCGCTTCAGGGACGACGCGCGCCAAGGTCGCGCGCAGGATCCGGTGGTCGATCGACGGAAAATGTTTGACGATGTCGGCCCGCAACCCGTAGCGATCGCGCTGTGCGAACTGCTGCAGCCGGTCGATGGCGCGGTGCGTACCCTTTCCCCTTCGGTTTGCGTAGCTGTCCGCGATGAAGAGGCGTTCGAAGCGTGGCTCGATCACGTTGCACAGGGCATGGTGCACCACCCGGTCGCGAAACGGTGCGGCACTGATCTTGCGCCGCTTCGGCTCGTGGATGAAGAAGTCGAGCACGTGAGCGGCCTGGTCGCCGAGATTGGCCGGCTGCTGGGCGGTTGGCTGAAGCAGACCGCCAAATAGGGGCGGGACGCCTCGGGGCCGAAACCCGGGAGGCGCCCCTCTTCGCTATGCGCCCGACGGCCGGACAGCCGTGCGGACAGGACTCGCCTGAGCCATCCACAGAACCCTCGCCTCGGCCGGGCAAGCGTGGTCGCACGACATTTCCGGAACGCCTTGCGGCGCCTCGCCCGCCCCGATGTGTTGGGCAACGGACGCGAGGGACTGCTCGATGTGGGAGACACACAACACCCGGAAGCCGAGATTGTTGTTGCGGTTGCCGGGGTGGTAGTTGTTGCGGTAGGCACAACGCGCGTTGTCACGGTTGTTGTTCCACGAGCCGCCGCGCACCACGCGCCGAACCCTCCCAGGAAGCCCCGCCGGCTTGCGCCGGCAAGCAGAGTATTGCCGGTCTGCCGATGCGAGACAAGCCCGAAGGGCGAAAAAATTTTCGCGCAGCGCCGCGCAGCGGCGCTGCAGAGAACCAGCAAACCAGAGGAACAGAGACCAGTGCGCCGGAGGCCAGCGCTTCAAAAGATGGGGGAGACACACAACACCCGGAAGCCGAGATTGCCGTCGCGGCTGCCGGGGGGGGAGCCGTTGCGGGAGGCACAACGCGCGAAGCCACGGCCGAAGCGCCACGAGCCGCCGCGCACCACGCGCCGGCCATCGCCATCTTCCGCGTTCTCGCGACCGTCGTCGGCCCCGTAGGGATACGGCCGGTAGAGGCTGCCGGTCCATTCCCACACATTGCCGCTCATGTCCGCAATCCCTTGCGGGGTATCGCCAGCGGGAAACACGCCTACCGGCGTCGTGCCGCGCGCATGGCTTTCGAAGCTGTTGCAACGGGCCGGGTCGAAGTCGCCTTCCCAGGCGTAACGCCGCCCGGCCCGGCCACGCGCGGCCGCCTCCCACTCGACCTCGCTCGGGAGCCGATAGGCCTCCCCGGTTTGCGCCGAGAGCCAGGCGCAGTAGGCGCGCGCCTCATGCCAGCAGACGCCCACCACCGGATGGGCCGGGTGGTTGTACTCCGGGTCGTGCCACCACTGCGGTTGCGTCTGCACCCCTGAAGGAAGCGAGCGGTCGAGCAGCGCCTCGAACTCGCCGTCGGACGTCTCGAGGTACCATTGCTTGAAGTTCCGGGCTTGCGTGGAAGTGATCTGGCCGGCGGTGAGCAACTCGTCAATCCATGCCGGGTTGTCGCGCACGGTCTGCCGGACGCCGCGTGCCTGCTGCCTGGGACCGTCGGCGCTTTCCTCGCCGCGCTGCCAGCGCCTGGCGGCCTCGGTGCGCCACCAGCACTCGTCCTGGTAACCGCCGGCTGCCATGAACAGCCGCCACTCGGCGTTGGTAACCGGGAAGCGGCCGATCGCGAAGGCTTCGATAGGCACGGCGTGGGTCGGCGCTTCGTCGGCGTACAGGCCCTCGTCGCTGCCGACAGGATACGTCCCAGCTTCGATCGCCACCAGCGGCGGCCCCAGGTAATCGCCGTGGGGACCGCGGCAGCGCTTGAAGCGCGGGTCGCCCAACTCGCCGAGCGCCTGGCCGGCGGCGATGCGCGCGCGCAAATCGGCTGCCGGGTCGCGGCTGCGCTCCGCCAAGCGACTCCGCAGCAACGCCACCGTCTTGCTCTTGGCACGATCGGTCGCGCGCAGGGCGGTCACGCAACGCGCAGCCAACACCAGGTTGGCGTCGGCAAGACCGCGTGCGAAGGCATCGGGATCGGCCGCCATGGTGGCTGCCAGCACGGTCGTCTCTTCCCATCCCGTCGGGTCGGGAGGGGGCAGCGGCTCGAAGTCCTGCAAGGTCGCGAGCCTGTCGGCGAGCGAGGGCTGGATGCGATCGGCGCGCCACTCGCTGCGCGCCAGTTCGGCGGCCGGCGCCGGATGCGCCGCGAGTTGCCTGGCGGCGAAGTACTCCTGCAGCAATTGGTGGAAGAAGCGCACCTGGTCGGTCCTGCGATCCTCGTCGAGCACGGCGATGTCGGTGCCGGCTTTCAGCAGCTCTTCGGCGCGCGCATGGTCGAGGTGCGCCAGCGCCTGCTCGAACCTGACCATCACCTGCTTGCCGTCGCTGCTGCCGAAACGCTCCTGCATGGCGTAGGCGAGCGCCTGCAGCCTTGGGATGAGCGGCCCGCGCCGCGGCAGATCGTGAGCGTCGCACCACTCGCGGCCGGCAATACGCTCGCGATCGCGGGCGTGCAGCACGCCGTCGCGCACGAACAGGGGGTTGCCGCCGGAGATCTCGCGCTCCAGCGCGCGTCGGACAAAACCGGTGAACAGGGCGGCGCGCTCGCTGGCGACGCGCGGGTCGTAGGCAAGCTGCTCGCTGAGCAGCCTGAGGAAGTAGGGCGTGCTGTAGAGCTCGAGCAGGCGCTGATTGCCCTGAATCTCGATCCAGGCGCGCTCGGCGTGAACGGGAGCGTAAAGACGCAGGAATTCCTCGATCTGCGGTGGAGTCAATGGCTGCACGCGCACCTGCCGCACATCGACATCGTCCTTGACGCTCAGCATCTCGCTGTAGTCGAGGCTGCGACACGAAAAGACGGCGCGGTTGCCGGGCGGAAAATCGTCGCGCAGGAAGCGCCGCCATTGTTCGACGCGCTCGCGGAAGTCCTCCGGGTCGCGGTGCGGCATCTCGTTGAGCGCGTCGAGCAGCAACAGGACGCGGCCCTCGCCCAGCAGCGCTTCCAGGTCGGGCAGGCCCGGCGCCTGCCGAAGCCATTGCGCCTGGAGCCAGTCGAGCGGTCGCGGCGCATCGCGTGCCGGATTCCGGTCGAGCGGATAGGCCCCGAGCGAGACGAAGAGCGAAACCCTGTCGCTTTCCTCCGCCAGGCGCTCGCGGGTATCTTCAAGCTGCAGGCGCAGGAGCAGCGTGGACTTGCCGCAACCGGGGGTGCCAAGAAGCACCATCGCCCGCTCGGGAATTTCGGCGAGGACTTCGCGCAGGTCGTTGTAGTCCTTCGCCCGTTCGTGGAACTGCAAGGCGTGCTCGCTGCGCACCATGTCCAGCAGCCGCAGGCGGACGAAGCGCGTGTCGACCTGGGGGCGCGCGGAAAGCTCGCGCAGCAGGGTCTGGCGATAACGGTCCAGCGCCTGCGCGGCGGTTTCGATCAGCGGTGTCGGGTGGCCCGCCGCGCCCCGCGCGGCTTGTTGCGGCGGGCCTAGCCGGGGTCCTGGGTGGTCAGGCAATCCCTGACAAAGCGGAGCATGCCCTTGTAGATCTGTGAGCTCCGATCGGCCGGCTTGCAGATGCTGAGGTGGTCTTCGTCGAGCGGAATGGCCCGTTCACCCTGGATGTTGGGCTCCGCGCTCGTTTCATTGACAACCAGGATGCCCTTGGGCAGACGGATGCCGAGCAGGGAAATCTCCGGTCGAAGCTCGCGCTTCTCGCAGTAGGTGCGGCAGACGACGGTGTGGTTCTCGAGGTATTTGTTCAGGAACCAGCCGTGCAGCTCGCGCAGCCGCGGGTCATGGGCGCCGAGTTCCATGACGTGCTCGTTGGTCCGGTAGATCGCCGCGGCGAGTTCGGCGAAGTTGGCGATATGCGCACCTGTGTGGGGGGTGGCGATGAAGGCGATACCACGGGTCTGCGCCAGGATCGGCTGGAAGCGCTTGACGCCGAGATCGTCCGCGTTGCGCAGGATCTGCTTGACCACGATGCCGCCCATGCTGTGGGTGATGAAGACCAACGGACGCTGCCCGAGGTCCTCGTTGTAAAGCAGGTCCAGCACCTGGTTGCCGCGATCGGCGAGCGGCATCGATTCCTCCTTCCACTTCGACCCGCTCGCCGCGTAGCCGAGCGTCCAGATGCCGAGGCCCGGTACATCGTCTGCCAGCCAGTTGGGCCAGAAGCTGGCGATGTCGTCCTGGTCGGCCATCCAGGTGGTCCACGAATCGCCGCCCAATCCGTGGACGAACACCACATCCATGCGGCGCTGTGGATCATCGCAACCGGCGATCTTCTGGAGTCCGCGCCGGGCTTCAGCGTCCGGCAGGCGACTCGTCAGCATGGGTGTTTCCCCTTTGTGGTTCGCTCCAGCAAACCCGGAGCCTCTGCACCACCTCTCAGGGGGTGCGCGCTTCGTTGCGGCGGCGGTTTCGCCAGAAATTCACCGAAAGGTAGATGAGGAAGCCGACGAAGGTGGCGAAGCCGGCGATCTGGAAGTATAAGGAATAATTGGTGCGGTAGCGGCCGGTGACGGGGTCGTAGATCGAGCAGAGGATGCGGACGCGCTGCATGATCTCCTGCAGCGTGCCGGCCGACGGCGGGATCGGCGCGCGCGTGATCAGCATCTTCAGCGGTTCGGCAATGTCCTCGGCGGTGAACTTCTCGCCGTACACCTGGCGGACGATCGTGCCGTCGGCATCGACCAGGCTCACCTGATTGAGGTGATCAAAGCCGGCCGCGGTGGCGACGAAACTGAAGCCGAAATTGCGCGTCAGTTCATCGACGATCGCCGGGGCAGGGCTGAGGAACTCCCAGTTGGGCAAACGGATGCCATGCTGTCGGGCGAAGTCCTTCAGCGCGGCCGGCGAGTCGAAGGGCTGATTGAAGCCGATGCTGATCATGTGGAAGCGGTCGGCGCCCATCACGCTGACGGTATCGTCGACGGCCTTCTGCAGGTTGCGTATGGTTGTCGGACAGGCCTGGAAGCAGGCGGTGTAGATGAAGTTGACGAGCAGTGGCTTGCCACGGTAGCTCGACAGCTCGACCGGTCTTCCCTCGCGGTCGAGGAGCACGAAATCGCCGACGCGTTTGCCGATCGCGCTCTGCGAGAGCTCGAAAGCGGCCTTTTCGTCAAGGGCAGTGAGCGTCAGACCGCTGTTTGCCCCTTGCGGGCGCGCCGTCAGCTTGGGCTTCTCGGGCACCGCGTCGGCGGCAAGAAGCGACTGCGCGGCGAGCAGGAGAAGCGCTGCGAACAGCACACGGAAAATTGCGGCGATCACCGGAGCGGGCCGACAGGAATCAGGAAGCGAACTGGGCGTCGATGATGGCGGCGAGGAGGACGAGGGTCAACTGGATCAGCGAGGCATGGAAGCAGACCATCGCCGACTTGCGGCAGGGGTCGCGGGTCAGGCGCCATGCTTTCTGCAGGAAGAGGAATCCGCCCGTCGCGGCGCCGGCAAAGTAGATCGCACCGAGACCGCAGGCGAGCGGCAGCATGCTCGCCGCCACCAGCGCCAGGGTGCTGAAGAAGATCGTGTTTGCCGCACGCTGGTCACCGACGACGACCGGCAGCATGGGTACGCCCGCTGCCGCGTAGTCGTCACGGAAAGCGATCGCCAGGCTCCAGAAATGCGGCGGGGTCCACAGGAAAAGCACCAGTGCCAGCGCCAGTGGCACGGCGCCGATCTGTGGATCGGCCGCGGTCGCCCCGGCCAGCACTGCCCAGCTGCCGGCGAGTCCGCCGAAAACGATGTTCAACCAGGTGCGCCGCTTGAGCCACACGGTATAAACGATGGCATAGAAGAAAGCGCCGAGAAAGACGAACAGTGCCGACCAGGCGTTGAGCGCGATCCACGCGGCAGCGACCGACAGGGCGGTGAGGGCGGCGATGATCAGCAGCCAGACGGGGCCGTGCCGCAGCTCGCCGGTGACGAAGGGACGCCGGCTGGTGCGCGACATCAGGTGATCCCGGTCGCGTTCGTAATATTGGTTGAAAGCGCCGGCACTGGCCGAGGAAACAAGCACCGAAAGGGTCAGCGCGAGCAACTGCAGCGGGCTCAGGCCGGGACCGGAACTGACTGCCAGCCCCGCCAGTGCGGTAAACGTGATGACGACGCCGATGCGCAGCTTGAATACGCCCAGAATGGCACGCAGGGGGGAGCCGGGAGTGCTGTTCGGTGGGGGTGTGGATTGCATTGGCGTCGATAGCGTGGCGATCAAAAATGGTTTGCCGGCGATTTCCGACCTGCTTGAATCGGGCCTGTCGGCCAAGCCCGATTGAGGCAGGTCCCCGCGTCCCGTGGGGAGCGGGGAGTTGCCGAATCAGCTGAGCAGCCAGACTTCGGAAAGGTACTTCCAGTTGACGAAGTAGTAAAGAACAAAAGCAACGAAGAGCAGCAATGCCAGGACGACCGTACCCGGAACGGCAACATGATCGCTGCCGTGCGCGACGGCGGAGGACGCCTGGGTGTTCGCCGGGATCGGCGTCGGCTGGCTGGAAACCTTGCCGCCATCGAGCTTCTTGCCGAACAGCAGCGAGCCGACGACGAGCAGAATCCACAGGCCGCCGCCGAGCACCGCCAGCACACCGAAGATGCCGGTCAGGCCCATCATCAGGTACGCGGCACCCGGCCACTCATACTGGAACGGCGCGCCCGAAAACGCCATGTCCCAGTGCCGGCGGGAAACGCCCAGGGTGCCGGCGCCCATCATCACCAGACCGAGCACCGACATGCTGATGCCGAACAGGTAAGGCTGGATCTGACACAGCTTCGGCAGGATCATCTCGCGCTTGAAGAGGACCGGTACCAGCAGGTAGGTGACCGCCATGAAGGCCAGCGTCGTGCCGGTGACCACGGTCGTGTGGAAGTGGCCCGGAACATAGAAGGTGTTGTGCATCAGCATGTTGATCTGCTCGGTACCGAGCACGACACCAGAGATGCCGCCGAGGAAGCCGAAGCTCACGAGCGAGATGAACATCCCTGAAAACACCGGGTTGCCCCACGGCGCCTTGCGCAGCCATTCGAACAGGCCGTTCGTGTAGCCCTTGCGCCGCTGCGCCGCCTCGATCGCGCCGGGCACGGTGAAGCCGTGGATCATCGACGCCATGACCGCGAAGTACATGAAGTAGGATGTGTTGAGGACCTTCCACTCGGCGCTCATGCCCGGATCGGACAGCAGGTGGTGCGCACTGGCGAGTTGCAGGAAGAGGATGTAGAGCAGGAAGGCGAAGCGCGATACCTTCTCGGACAGGGGCTTGGCACCGAAGACGACGGCGGCGATCAGATACCAGATGGCGACGTGCGCCGAGACATTGATCTGTTGCGACGAGTGCCCCAGTCCCCACCACACCATGCGGTACAACTGGGCATCGATTTCCTTGATCAGGCCGACCGACCAGAGGAAGGTCGGCAGCAGGATGCCGGCGCCGGCCAGGATGGTGAAGGTGGCGATGATCGCCGCCGTCAGTGCCCCGAAGGTCACCAGCGGGATCGATCCGCTATAGGTTTTCTCGCGCTTGGCGATCACCAGCGTGGCAAAGAAGATGCCGCAGCCGATCAGCGCGCCCACCGCGAACAGGATGATGCCGAGGTAGAAATGCGGCGCTGCCTGCATCGGGACGTAGGAGGTGAACATCACGCTTGATTCGCCCTGGAAGATGGCGACGTTGGTCATGATGCTGCCGACGACCATCAGCCAGAACGCCGCCCAGGCGACCTTCGGTGCCGCCAGCCGGCAGCGCAGGAGTGTCGACGAGGCGAAATAGAGCACGGCCATTTCGAAGAAGATGATCCACAGGATCAGCATGTCGATGCCGTGCGCGGTGAGGATCAGGTAGAACTGGTCGGCCGGCAGCAGCTTGATCGCTGGCCAGCGGGTGAGGATCACCAGCAGCGCGGTGATGCCGCCGGCGAGCAGTGCGAGGACGCCGGCGACGGCGTTCCAGCGCATCAATTTCTCGGCCTGATCCTCGAATTGCAGTCCGGAGACGGGACAGGTTCGGTAAGTCGTTGCCATCTATTCACTCCCCCTTATTTCACGTAGATGCGGCCGAGCATCGAGGCGTGACCGATGCCGCAGTATTCGTTACAGACGATGGCATAGGTGCCTGCCTTGGTCGGCGTCATCTTGACCACGTGTTCGTAGCCAGGGATCACTTCGATGTTGATGTTGACCGGCTGCAGCGAGAAACCGTGCAGGTAGTCCATGGACGACAGATGGATCTTGTAGGTCTGGCCATGTTCGAGTTCCAGAATCGGGTACCAGGCCCACAGGCGTGCGATCAGGTAGCCGTCGCCGCCGGCCGGTACCTTGACGACCGGAATCTGCTGGTCGGTTTCGGTGCGGACCGTGTTCTCGGCGATGAATTTTTCGGCCTTGGCGGCGAACATCTCCGGGGTGGTCTTGTAGGTCTCGTTGGACAGGTTCTGCTTGCCGTAGACGTGCCAGTAAATCATCATCACGAACATGACCATGCCCCAGATGAAGGCGATCGCGATCCATGCCCATTCGACCTTGTCGATGGGTTGCTTCCACCAGAGCCGTTCGGACGGCGGCAGAATTGCACTCATAATTGGTTCTCCCTGATATGGCTGATTGGCTTACCGGGCAAGCGGCGTGTTCATGATGTCGATGATCCCCCACAGGATGTACAGCAGCCCGGGTGAAGCCACGCCGAGGAACAAGAGGAGGAAGTGGTTGTCCAGCAGCTTCTGCATGAACGGAATGTCGTCATCGTTGTTGTTGGCCATATTTCGGTCCTCCATCACTGATTGGCGCACGCGGCGCATGGTAAGGTGCGACTGACGTCGAATTCCTTGCGCTTTCGGGGCACAATTGGCGGAAGGATACCTGCAGCAGGCGGCCGGGCGATTTGATTCACGTCAAGAACACGGAAACCCCGCGAGCAGTGTCAAGCCCAGCAGGCAAGCGCATCCCGGCGTGTCGCCTGCGGTCGATTGTCGCAGGCGGGAAGCCTGCGGAATGTGTCGCAGAGAGCCTATAATCGTCGCTTTTTTCGGTTCTCCCGGGTCATTATCATGGACAAGGTTGCTCGTCGGCAGGTCGCTCTCTGGTTGCTGATTTGCAGCGCCATGGTCTTCACCATCCTGGTGGTGGGTGGCGTCACCCGCCTGACCCATTCCGGGTTGTCGATCGTCGAGTGGCAGCCGATCGTTGGCGTCGTGCCGCCGCTGAATCGGGAGCAGTGGGACGAGACCTTCGAAAAGTACAAGAAGACGCCCGAGTATCAGCAGGTCAACCACCAGATGACGCTCGACGAGTTCAAGGGCATCTTTTTCTGGGAGTATGTGCATCGCGTCCTCGGACGCCTGATCGGCGTGGTCTTCCTCCTGCCGTTCCTGTACTTCTGGTGGCGGCACAAACTCGACCCGCCGCTGGCGACGAAGCTGCTGGGAATTTTCGTGCTCGGCGGCCTGCAGGGGGCGATGGGCTGGTACATGGTCAAGAGCGGGCTGGTCGACGATCCGCGCGTCAGTCACTATCGATTGACCGCGCACCTCTCCCTGGCCTTCCTGCTCTTCGCCTCGATGTTCTGGGTAGCGCTGGGATTGCTCGACGAGCGTCGCCGCGCCGATGATGATCGCGACCTGCACGCGCTGCAGCGAGCCGGTTTCTGGCTGGCGATCCTGGTGGGCTACATGGCGGTCACCGGCGGATTTGTTGCCGGCATTCGCGCCGGCAAGGCGTACAACAGCTTTCCGTTGATGAACGGCCATCTGCTGCCGCCCGAAAGCTTCCTGATCGATCCGTGGTATCTCAATTTCTTCAACAACATGGCGTTGGTCCAGTTCGATCACCGGCTGGGCGCCTGGCTGCTGTTCCTGTTCGTGCCGTGGTACTGCTGGAAAATCTGGAATGCGAAGATTCATGCGACAGCGCGTCGTGCAGCGACGCTGTTGCTGCTGGTGCTGCTGGCGCAGCTTGCACTGGGTATTGGCACGCTGCTGCTGGGCGTCCCGGTCGCTCTGGGTGCGGCACACCAGGGCGGAGCGATGGTCGTTCTGGCCGTATTGCTGTGGTTGAATCACACCCTGCGCGTACAGCGCACAGCGGGCGGATCCGCCTGATGGTCGACGATCGTCAGCGCTTGCGACGGGTCCGGGCAATTGCTCTGCTGCTGACCGGCCTCTCGCTGCTGGTTGTGGTACTGAGCGCCTATCTTCGTCTCGACGGCGCCGGTCTCGGCTGTGCCGATTGGCCCGCGTGCTACGCGAAACTGCTGAGCGAACCGCAGGAGCAGCGTTTCGGTGTGGCGCGACTGCTGCACCGGACGTCTGCCTCGCTGTCGCTACTGGTCACCTGCCTGCTGGTCTGGCAATGCTGGAAGCGTCCGGCACTCGTTGCGCCAGCGCGTCCGGCAACGCTGTTGCTGCTCCTGATGCTGTCGCTGTCGGCTCTCGGCATCTGGAGTTCCGACCCACGGCAGACACTGGTCGGCTTCCTGAACATCGTCGGTGGTCTCGGTCTGGTGAGCTTTTCGTGGCGGGTGGCGATGGTCAGTGGCGCATATCCGGCGTCGCAGGCCAGAGCAACGACGATGCTGCGTCTGGGCGCCGCCGCACTGTCGATCACGGTCATGCTGGGTGGGCTGATCGGGGCGGGTTACGCGCTGCTCGCCTGTACCACTTTCCCTTCTTGCGCGGGCGGGTGGTGGCCAGCAGCGAGCGACTGGGCGGCGATGCACCCCTTCACCAGCCTGCGCACCGCGCCGAGCGCCGCCGACCCGGGCGGCGCCGGTCTGCATCTGCTGCATCGCTACGCTGCCGTGGCTGCCCTGGTCATGTTGAGCGCGGCAGCGATCCGCAGGTTCGCCGCCAACCCGCAAGGCAAGGCCCCGGCCTTGCTTCTGGCCTTACTGGCGTGCGAGATCGCGCTTGGTATCCTGATCGTACTCGGCGATTTCCCGCTATGGCTGGCAGTCGGCCACGATGCCGTGGCTGCGCTGCTGCTCGCGACGCTGGCAACCCTGTTGCACCGCTGAGCATCCGACAGAGCAGCCGCCCGCCACCGCAAGCGGTCTGCCGAATCCTTCTGATGGATTACGTTTCGCCGGCCTAGACAGAAAACGACGAACCGCAGCCGCAGGTCGACGACGCGTTGGGATTCTTGATCACGAACTGCGAACCCTCGAGTCCTTCGGTATAGTCAATCTCGGCTCCCACCAGATACTGGTAGCTCATTGGGTCGACCAGCAGCGTGACGCCGTTCTTTTCCAGGGTGGTGTCGTCATCGTTGGCGATTTCGTCGAAGGTGAAGCCATACTGGAAACCGGAACAACCACCGCCCGTCACGAAAACTCGGAGCTTGAGTTCGGGGTTGCCTTCCTCTTCGATCAACTCCTTCACCTTGCCGGCCGCGCTGTCGGTAAAGAGAAAGGGCATCGGCATTTCGGTCGCTACATTCATTACGCATTCTCCTGATTGTGATCAATTTGGGCGGGCAAGCACAGCAGCTGTGACAGGTGCTGCGGCGAGGAGTTCCGGGGGTCGCCCTGCCTCGTTCTGTTGGTGTACCGATCTTTGCGGTATTTTCTACGACCCTGCGATCATACCATCTTCGCTGCGTGGCCGAGCTTTCCCGATCTTCCCGGTCGCCTGGCCTGCCGCGGTTCGCCGTGGCGGCCGAAAGGGTGAGTTCAAGGCAGGATTGCCAGTTGGCGCAGGCCTTCGGTTTCCGCCAGGCCGAACATGATGTTCATGTTTTGCACCGCCTGGCCGGCGGCGCCCTTGACCAAATTGTCGATCACCGAAAGAACGACGACGACGTTCCCTCCCTGTGGGCGGTGCACGGCGATGCGGCAGAGGTTCGCGGCGCGCACCGAGCGAGTGTCGGGATGCGAGCCGGGGGGCAGGACATCGACGAAGGGCTCGTTCTGGTAGCGTTTCTCGAACAGCGCCTGAAAGTCTGCGTCAGCCATGACGCGGGCGTAGAGCGTGGCATGGATGCCGCGGATCATGGGGGTGAGGTGGGGGACGAAAGTCAGGCCGACGGGAGCAGACGAGATGCCCGCCAAGGCCTGCCGGATTTCCGGGAGGTGACGGTGACCAGGCACGCCATAGGCCTTGAAATTGTCCGATGCCTCGGCGAACAGGGTCGGTATCTCGGCCTTGCGACCGGCTCCGGAGACGCCCGACTTGGCGTCGGCCACGAGATGGTCCAGTTCGACCACACCGGCCTCGATCAGTGGCAGGAAACCCAGCTGTACCGCCGTCGGGTAGCAACCTGGATTGGCCACCAGGCGAGCGTCGCGAATTTGTGCGCGAGCGTATTCCGGCAGGCCATAGACGGCTTTCCCAACCCACTCGGGGCTTGCATGCCGCATTCCGTACCAGTGCTCCCACTCGGCAACGTCCTTGATGCGGAAGTCGGCGGCGAGGTCGATGACCCGCACCCCGGCGTCGAGCAGTGCCGGCGCCTGCTGCATGGCGACACCGTTTGGCGTGGCGAAAAAGACCACGTCGCAGGACTTGAGATCGGCGCATGCCGGATCCTCGAACTTCAGATCGAGCGTCCGGCGCAAGCTCGGAAACATGCTTGCGACGGCAGTGCCCGCGTCACCCCGGGACGTTATGGTGACGATCTGTACCTCCGGATGCTGCGCCAGCAGCCGCAACAACTCGACGCCGGTATAACCGGTGCCGCCAACGATGCCCACCTTGATCATGAGTAGCTCCGCGTCATTCGCCAATGATGGCGTGTCGGTCAGTGCACAGACAAAAGCCGCCCAATGGCGGCTTGTCTTGTGTGGCGGAAGGAGATCAGCGCTTGGAGAACTGCTTGCGCCGCCGCGCCTTGTGGAAACCGACCTTCTTGCGCTCGACTTCACGAGCGTCACGGGTCACGAAGCCCGCTTTCGAAAGCGCGGGCTTGAGCGATCCGTCGTAAGCGATCAGGGCCCGCGTGATGCCGTGCCGAACGGCGCCCGCCTGCCCCGACTCGCCGCCACCGGCGACATTGACCATGATGTCGAAGCCCGCTGCCTGGTCGACCAGTTGCAGTGGTTGGCGAACGATCATGCGACCCGTGACGCGCGAGAAAAACTCGTCGACCGGCTTGCCATTGACGACGAAATTGCCGTTGCCCGGCCGCATGAAAACGCGCGCCACAGCGCACTTGCGCCGGCCGGTGCCGTAGAAATAATTATCAGCCATCGTGTGACCCTTCAGATTTCAAGAATTTTCGGCTGCTGGGCAGCGTGCGGATGGGTGCCGCCGGCGTAGCACTTCATCTTCTTGAGCATCGCGTAGCCGAGCGGTCCCTTCGGGAGCATGCCCTTCACCGCACGTTCGAGGACGCGTCCCGGAAAGCGCTGCTGCATCTTGACGAAGTTCGTTTCGTACAGGCCTCCCGGGTACCCGGAGTGACGATAGTACTTCTTGTCCTCGGCCTTGTTACCCGTAACACGCAGCTTCTCTACGTTGGTGACCACGATGTAATCACCGGTATCGACATGTGGGGTAAATTCAGGCTTGTGCTTGCCACGTAGACGACGAGCAATTTCACTCGCAAGCCGGCCCAGCACCTTGTCCGTGGCATCAACCAGAAGCCATTCGCGCGTCACTTCGTGCGGTTTGGCGGAAAAAGTCTTCATCAGAAACGCCGTCCTTTTGTGCCTGATTACGGAAAGCCGGGCATCTTATTGCAAGTCGGCAATGTGTGTCAATTGCTGTTCGGCAGCGCGGATAGGGTTCGGACGCGCTGGCGCGGGGTTCACGAGAGCCTTCCGGGTCGTCGCGGGAGCATCACCGGAGTCAAGCGGGCCGTCGGGTTGCCGCAAACCCGGATCAGAACGCTGACTTCGGCGTCTCGCCGACGTGCCCACTCCTGGCGGTCTTGACCCCCAAACGTCATCCAGCGTCACCCGCGAGGCTCGGGACCTCTGTTCAGCCGTGCTCATGGCGGTCCGCGAACAGAGCTGCTCGGCGGCGTCGCCTGACGCTGGGGTGGAATCGCCGCCGTCGGCACGAAGTGTCCCTCGTTGCAGTGTGGACAGCGCGCCC
>NZ_JAMTDV010000004.1 GCF_023806565.1 Accumulibacter sp.
TAAACCGGACAGATCCTTTGCTACAAACCCGGACAGGTTACGTGTTCCCTACACGCCGCCGAAATCGCCTTGACCACACCGTGCTATTTTCCTATCCTGCAGACCTGTAGCAGGACATCACCATGCTCTCCTGCGCTCGCCCACTCACCCGATCGCACCAATCATTCAGGAATGAAATCATGACCGAAGAGAAGACCACGACGAAGAAGACAGCGGCTGCCAAGAAGTCCGCGACAGCGACGGCAGCGGCTGCGCCGGCGGTACCGGCGGCACCGGCGGCGCCAGCGGAAGTTGCCGCCCCCGCCAAGGCGCCGACGGCGAAGAAGGCAGTAGCCGCCGCAGCCCCCGAAAAGAAGGCCCCAGCCAAGAAAGTCGTCCCGACACCGGCTCTCGAAGCCGATCCGCCGCCGGCACCGACCGAATGCGCGGCGCTACCGGGAGTCTCCGGGAAGCCGAGTCCGGAGGAACGTTACCGCATGGTTCAGTCTGCCGCTTACTTCATCGCCGAGAAAGACGGTTTCCAGGGGCGCGACACGGACTACTGGGTCAGAGCCGAGAGGGAAATCGCGCTACAGCTCGGCGAGGCCGCCGCGTGACCTCGTTGCATCCCGTGCGCCACCTGAATTGCCGCGGGATGAACCCATGCGCAAGCGACTGATTCCGGAAGACCGGCCAGTCAGCGATTCGCCGGACGATGTCTGGCTTCGCCTCGACGAACGGGCGGACGTCGAGATCAGCTCCGAGGACGCCGCCCACCCGATCGAGTCCGCGCTGTCCCCCGGCACCGGCACCGGCACCGGCACCGGCTGGCGAGCTGCCGTTCCGGGGCGGCAAACGATTCGCCTGATCTTCGTCCAGCCGCAGGAACTGCACCGCATCCGCCTGCGGTTCGTCGAAACCGCCGTTCAGCGCACCCAGGAGTATCTGTTGCGCTGGTCCGCGGACGGGCAGACTTTCCACGAAATCGTGCGCCAGCAATGGAATTTCAGCCCGCAAGGATCGACCTCGCAGACCGGGGAGCATCATGTCGATCTCGCCGGCCTCAAGGTGCTCGAGCTGATCATCACTCCCGATATCGGAAATCACGAAGCGCTGGCTTCGCTCGCCGAAATGCGCCTCGCCTGAGGCGCTTCGCGGGTTCGCCGGCCATCCCTGTGGCCGGCGACCGCATCTCACCTTACGCCTTGACAGACGAAAAGCCGGTCGCTCGATCGGTAACAGCTGGCTTGTCCCACTTTCGCCTGGAGTAACCGGGCTGCTGGAGACCATCGACTTCAGCAACCTGCGAACACCTGTGAGCGATGGTCCGGTCAGTGCTTCTTCAGGCATGCCAGTCGATTGGCCCGAAGGAAGGGTCAGCTCGGTTTCCGCATGGCAGCATCCAATGCATGATGCGAAGACTCCCGCTTCACGTGCCGCAAACTGCACAGCTCCGGCCCTGCACTGGTCAGCAGGAGAGACCGGCGCCTGACGATACTTGCCGGCCGTCCGCACTGGGACAACTTGTAATGTAACTGAAATGTACTAGCCTTAATGCAGTGAAGCCATTCCAGGGGATCAGGCAGTTGCGTTTGGCTTCCCTGCGTGGCGGTACGTCTTGCTTGGTTGCTTCGGGGGACGTTTGCCACGCCCACTGGTATCACAAAGTGCTGAGGGGGGGCCGTGAAGCACGCCAGGGGTCGATTCGGACGCGGCATCTTGCCAACTGCGTCCTGTCGGCATGCACCTTCGCCTTCGCGCGAGGGTGACCTTCAGCGACAGATCTCCATTTTCAAGGGCACGAATTGACAGGGCACGGATCCGAGCAATCCGCCGCTGTCAGGCGATGGCTCGGATCCGCCCATCTGAGGAGGATTACGAAAATGAAAGAGGCTTGGGCACACCGGTTTGCATTGGCAGTCGCTATCGCGTCCGGAACATGGTCGCTCGACGTGCAGGCGCTGGTAACCACCAGCGGCTGCGCGCACGTCGATCAATTCTGCACTCTGGACGAGTTGCTTGCTCCGGGGGCGAACATGCGCGTCAACGACAAGCTCTTCAGTAACTGGAGTGCAAGTGACGCATCTACCGTGCAGCTGGATCTATCGCAGATTCAGATCCTGCCGCTGGATGACCAAGAATCGAACCCAGGCCTTCGTTATCTTGCGGCAGGAGGTTTGGCTACGGCTGGATTCGACCAGATTGATCTCGACCTCTCGTTTGCGGTCTCGGAACTTGGTGGTTCTCCGCGGATCAGCGGATCCTCGCTCACGCTCGACGATTTCGCGTTTGGATCGGGCAATATGGGCGGGCTACTCAAGGTTTCAACCGACGTCTGGACGGCGGCGGGTATCACCTTACTCGGTGAAGAGAATGTATTTTCCATCTTGGCGGTGGACGCGATCCTGTCCGACTCGCTGACCTTCGACCCCAAGGCCTCGATTCTCGTCGACACCAACATCCTCGTGACTGGCGAGGATGCCATGGATACGGTTCGACTCGACGCCTTCACGCAGCGCTTCTCACAGGCTCCTGAACCCATGTCGCTTGCGATCTTCGGTCTTGCGCTAACCGCGCTCTGGGGTGTGCGGCGCGGCGCGAGTGAGCAGTTTGCCGATTGAGGCGCTTGGAGATATCTATGGAAGGCAGCCGATCAGGGGTGACCGGGTCTTGAGGAGCACAGCTGCGAACCCTATCCGGATCACCCCTAGCGACGCTACCAGAGCTTGACAACCCGGACATTGCTGCACCCCAGCGGCTCTTTGCGTCATTTTCGAAGGTCGGGGTACCAGACAGCAGGTCACCAGGAAGCAGAGGGACACCATGGCAACGATCAAAGGCAGCAGCGGCAACGACAATATCCTGGGCCAGCAGGGTGACGACATCATCCTTGCCGGGCGCGGCGACGACACCATCGACGGCGGTGACGGCAATGACCGGATTTTCGCCGATTATGGCGATGACTTCGTCAACGGTGGCGCAGGCAACGACAGCCTCTTCGGCGAGGAGGGCAACGACACACTGGATGGGGGCGCGGGAAGCGACCGCGTCTCGGGCGGACGCGGCGACGACGTCGGCATCTACCGCCTGGCGGACAACCAGGGATCTACCGATTACTACGACGGCGGCGAAGGCGGCGATACGCTGCGTCTGATACTCACCCAGGAACAAGCTAACTCGGCCGAAATCAAGGCTGACATCGAAGCCTTCCAGCAATTCCTGGCGCAGAACAACCGGCCCGACCGGGCCGACAACCCCACCTTCCATTTCTCCACCTTCGATCTGACCGCGCGAAACTGGGAGAATGTGGACGTCGTCGTCGAGCCCCGGCCTCCAGTAGTTTCGATCAGCGACGCTGCAACCAGCGAGGGTGGCACGCTCGCCTTCGTCGTGTCGGTGGATAAGGCTGACCCCAACAACCCGATCACCGCCACCTATACCATCAGCTTCGGACCGGCGGGCAGCGGCAACGCCGATGCCAGCGATCTTGCTGCGGGCACCCCATTGACTGGCCAGGTGACCATTGCGGCGGGCGCCACGCAGGCAATAATTCTGGTGCCGACAATCAACGACTTCGTCACCGAGCCCACCGAAACTTTCAACGTCACGCTGAGTAACATCAGCCCCAATGCCTCTGCCGCTGACTCCGTGGCCGTGGGAACCATCCTCGACAAAGGCCTGCCGGAGCTGTCGATTGCTGACGCGACGACCACCGAAGGCGACCCCGAAGGGCCGAAGTCCACGGTCACCTTTACGGTCACTCGCAGCGGCGACAACGGATATGCGTCCTCGGTCGACTACACGGTCAACCCGGGCAGTGCGACGACTCCTGAAGACTACGCTGCCGGGCCCGATCCGCTGAGCGGCACGCTGACCTTCGCTGTCGGCGAAACCAGCAAGACCATCACGCTGGGCGTTACCAACGACCTTGTCCCCGAAGGAACCGAGCAGTTCACAGTCGCCCTCAGCAATGCGACGAACGCCACGATCTTCAATGCGGTGGCCACCGGCACCATCGTCGACAACGATCCAGTCATAGCCGAGCCGACGATCATTTGGAGAAACGGTGGTGAGATTACCATTGGCAGTGCCGAGACGCCAAGTCAGTTCAACATCGGCACTAACGCCGTCCCATCTACCGGGGTTAGCTGGACAGGCGCTGGCACGTCCAGCAACTGGAGTGAATCCGGCAACTGGTCGCCCTCCTCGCCCTTATCAAGCGATGAGGCCATCTTCACGGGAGTCGGCGCCGACCGATCGAATGTCGTCGACCAGGACTTCACCCTCGCTGGTCTGCACTACACCGGAGAAGCCGGGCCAGCCATGGTGGCCGCCCACCACATCACCGACCTGAACAACGGCAGCAATCTTGCCATTACCGGTAACGCCACGGTCGGTGTGGCAAACCCGGATGCACGAATCAGCCTGAGGATTGAGGATCGAACGGCGGTGATCGCACATGTCACCGACTTAAATGTGGGCATCAATACTGCCGGAACCGGTGCGATTGCTGGAAGCCTGAGCATAACCGGCGGCGGTATCCTGGATGCTTCGGACGCAAGTAATCTCTCGATTGGCCGCGAGACCGGCGCGGCGAATTCCGCCAGTACAGCCGCCGACGGTCGTCTGACGCTGGCCAGCAACTCGACGTTGCACCTGGGCACGGCCGATGCACTGGCCACACTCAATATCGGCTGGAGCCAGAATGGCAACTATTACGGCGCCGGCAACGCCACCGGGGTGCTCGATGTCCTCGACAGTGCGGCGGTGCTCGACCTTCACTTGAGTGAATTGAACGTCGGCCGCGGATCCCGTGCGGGCGTGGGGACAGGCACCCTCCAGTGGAATCAGAGCGAAGCCATTGCGGCTACGGATGTCTACTTCGGCCGGGGTTACAGCACCGGCAATCTGGTCGTACCGACGGGCGGCGAATTCTATCTCGGAACCGAAGCGGCACCGACTCGCACCCTGAGCATCGCCTACAACGATGCCAGCAACGGCACCGCGACGGCCGACCTCGACTTCTCCCAGACCAATCCGACGTTCACCGCCTTTATTGCCGATGACCTTTCGATTGGCCGCGAGACCGGCGCGGCGAATTCCGCCAGTACAGCCGCCGACGGTCGTCTGACGCTGGCCAGCAACTCGACGTTGCACCTGGGCACGGCCGATGCACTGGCCACACTCAATATCGGCTGGAGCCAGAATGGCAACTATTACGGCGCCGGCAACGCCACCGGGGTGCTCGATGTCCTCGACAGTGCGGCGGTGCTCGACCTTCACTTGAGTGAATTGAACGTCGGCCGCGGATCCCGTGCGGGCGTGGGGACAGGCACCCTCCAGTGGAATCAGAGCGAAGCCATTGCGGCTACGGATGTCTACTTCGGCCGGGGTTACAGCACCGGCAATCTGGTCGTACCGACGGGCGGCGAATTCTATCTCGGAACCGAAGCGGCACCGACTCGCACCCTGAGCATCGCCTACAACGATGCCAGCAACGGCACCGCGACGGCCGACCTCGACTTCTCCCAGACCAATCCGACGTTCACCGCCTTTATTGCCGATGACCTTTCGATTGGCCGCGAGACCGGCGCGGCGAATTCCGCCAGTACAGCCGCCGACGGTCGTCTGACGCTGGCCAGCAACTCGACGTTGCACCTGGGCACGGCCGATGCACTGGCCACACTCAATATCGGCTGGAGCCAGAATGGCAACTATTACGGCGCCGGCAACGCCACCGGGGTGCTCGATGTCACTGAAGGCACGCTGAGCGCCCAGCTTTCCGAACTGAATGTAGGCGTCACCGCCAACCACGGCATTGCCAGCGGCGAGTTCGTCATCGGCAACGGCGTAATGCTCGATGCCGATACGGCAAACGTCGGCGTCGGATCGGGGGGCACCGGAACCATGCGATTTGTCGATCACTTCGGCGGCTCGTTCGATGCGGGGACGGTGAACCTTGCCGGCGGTCTCTTCACTTTCGGCGCAAATATCCTTGACGTCGGCGATACCGGCTCGATTGTTGCACACACCTTCAACGTAATCGGCGGCCTGCTGGCCGGCGACACCGTGGACCTCGATTCCGACGGTAGCGGAACATTGCAATTCGTGGATCAGTTCACCGGCTCGTTCGATGCGGTGACCGTGAACCTTGCCGGTGGCCTTTTTAACTTCGGCTTGAATACCCTCAACGTTGGTGGTCCCGGCTCGATTGTCGCAGAGACCCTCAATTTGACTGGTGGCCTGTTGGCCGGCGACACGGTAGATCTCGATGCCGGCGGCAACTTCAGCTTCACTGGCGGCAGGCTCGACGTCGACAACTTCAACGGGACGCTCAACGAAAATGGCGGCACGCTTGCGCCAGGTGACACGGCGGTTGGAACGACAGCGGTCAATGGAGACTACAATCTGGCCGCCTCCGGCACCCTGGAAATCAATATTGCGGGTACTGCGCCGGGCACGGGGTACGACCAGCTTGCTGTAAATGGTGGCGTCGATCTCGACAGCGGCGGAACTGGCGGTGGCACGCTGGATCTTGTGCTGGCCTTTGCTCCGCAGCTAAACGACCAGTTCACCGTCATCGAGAATGATCAAAGTGACGCCGTCGCAGGCAGCTTCTTTGGCCTGCCCAACGGTGCTTCGCTGCAGGCGAGCTTTGGTGGATACACCTACACCTTTTCGATCGACTACGCGGGCGGAGACGGGAACGATGTCCAGTTGACGGTGAGCGATGTTACGGCCCAGGCTGCACCATTGTTGGGCGCGCAAACCGCGAGCGACAGCGATTCGGTCAGCACAGCGGTGGCCCCGGTAAAGGGAGATCCCGTAGCATCTACCGTGTTGGCGCCGCCTGAAACGACGGCAGTCGGGTCAGACGCGAGCACCGTCGACGACACTCCACACGGCGACGTCGTTGGAACCAGTACTGGCGATAGCAGCAACGCTCCCGTCATCGTCGACGCGGGTAACGAAAGCCCGTCGGGTGAGGTGGGACCGGAGATCATTCAGTTCGACGATTTGCTGCGCACTGTAGCCAGTGATGACTCGATCAGCGACAACAGCATGCCGAGCGATAGCCTCGAACTGGCGAACCTGATCCTGTCGGCATCGAGCGTGGGCGACCTCTTATCCTCGTCATCCTCTGATGCTGGCATCGACGCTGCTGCGCATGTAGAAGAAGATCAGCCAGGTGATCAGGCTGCCTCCGCAGGATTCGACGATTTCGACGGTAGCGCGGCGGGCAGCGTTGCAACGCCACTGAGCGATCAACTCCTCGTCGGACTGAGCTGGAACAGCGTCGATTTCGCTCTTTCCTGATCGGGATAACTGTCTGCCGGTCTTTTTGCGGAAACCGGCAGACCAGACGCACCGGCAAGAGTGATTGGCGGCAACGGGCCGTCAGGCCCGCACGCGAAGCCCCCGGATGCTTGGGGGCGGAACGCGGGGGCTCAGCAAGACGCAAACGATTGGCTTTGCTACGTGTGCTTGTGCCGAGCATCGCTGGTGTCTCGCCGGCGCCAGGAGTCACCGCATCGACCACCAGATGCACGTGCGTCAGCGTCAAGCCCGTCGCCTTGGTACAATGGCAGATTGACCGTCCCGCACACTTCCCGACCATGAAACGCAACCGCTTCACTTCCCGCAAGCGCATCTCGGCCGACGCCAACGAACTGAGCCGCCTGGCCATCGGTCTTGCCGAGTCCGGCAGCCGGCTCGAGGATCTGTTCTGGCAGAGCCGTCTCGGAGAACTGGTCGACAAGCTGTTCCACGAGGGTGCCGAGGACGATTTCACCGGGTCGCTGGACCGGCTGTTCGATGCCCATGCGATGGCGCATGATGACCTCGCCGATGCCATCGAGTCGCACGCAGAATCGTGCGTGCTGTCGCATCACGGACAGGACTTCGACATCCTGCTTTTTGCCGCACCACTGCTCGCCTGGTCGCGCTTTTCGATCCCCACCGTGACGATCCCCAAGAGCACCCTGCACACGCTGAAGGTGCAGCTCGGCGCGCACGTCTTCGCCGCGGATGCGCACCTGGCACTCGCCGACTATCTGTATAGCCCGGATCAACTGCCGCACAGCTTCGTCGACACCTGGCAACTGATGCGCAAGCTTGGCATGGCGGCGCTCGCCGGTAACGATCTGCTGGTCGACGCGTCGGCCATGCCGGAAACCAACCGTTTCCTGTCCGACACCCGCTATCTCGTCGGTGCGCTGGCCGTTGGGCGCGGCAAACCGCTTTTCCACTGGAACGAGGCCGCCAAGAGCACCCGGGAAACCGCGCTGAAGGAGTGGGTGCGGCAGGGCGGTCCCAGCTTCGAAGCCCTGCTCACCGGCTGCGCCTACGAACCGCTGCTGGCCGACGCGTACCACGCCGCATGCCGGGCGGCCGACAGCGCGTCGCGTCCCTACTCGGTGAACGCTTCGGTGGCATTCCTGCAGGCCGCGCTGGGGCAGCCTGCCGACAGCCTGCGAGCAGTGATCGGCGCCTTCCACGACAAGCGGCTCGAGGAATACCGCATCGGCTTCGGACCGAAGGACAGCGACCTGATCTACCACGGCGTCGTCTGGCCGCTGCTGGGCATCGAGGACGAAACCACCGACATCGCCGGCGAGATCGAGGCCAGCCTGCGCAAGGCCGGGATCAAGGAAGTCGTCGCGCTCGATCAGCAGTTCCCTTATGAGTTCTGTGACGACTGTGGCGCGCCACTCTACCCGAACGTCGAGGGCGATGCAGTGCATGCCGAAATGCCCGAGCAGAACAGCGCATCGTCGCAAACGCTGCACTGAGGGTCGTTGCCGATGATCAGCAACAGCAGCCTGCTGCAACGCAGTCTCGACGCCGTCTGGCACCCCTGCACGCAGATGAAGCAGCACGCGGCGGCGGTCGAGGCCCTGCCGCTGGTTCCCATCGCCAGAGGGGAAGGCGTCTGGCTGTACGACTTCGATGGTCGTCGCTACCTGGACGGCATCAGCTCGTGGTGGGTAAACCTGTTCGGCCATTGCAATCCACGAATCAATGCGGCGCTGCGCGCGCAACTCGACGAACTCGAACACGTCATCCTCGCCGGATTCACGCATCGGCCCGTGGTCGAGCTGTCCGAACGTCTGTCGGCGCTCACCGACGGTGCTCTCGGCCACTGCTTCTATGCTTCCGATGGCGCTTCAGCCACCGAGATCGCGCTCAAGATGTCCTTTCACTCGTGGCAGAACCGCGGTTTTCAGGACAAGCAGGAGTTTCTCTGTCTGGCAGGCAGCTATCACGGCGAAACCGTCGGCGCACTCGCGGTCACCGACGTGGCGCTGTTCAAGGATGCCTATGCGCCCTTGATCCGCCCGGCCGCCACCGTGCCGACTCCTGATGCCCGATTGGCTGCGGCCGGGGAATCGTCGACCGCGGTCGCCCGCCGCGCTGCCGCCGCGCTCGAACGCCACCTCGAGCGGCACCATCGGCGGATTGCCGCACTGATCGTCGAACCACTGATCCAGTGCGCCAGCGGCATGGCGATGTACGACCCGGAGTATCTGCGGCTGGCGCGTGAAGTGTGCGACCGCTTTCAGGTGCATCTGATCTGTGACGAGATCGCGGTCGGCTGCGGTCGCACCGGAACGTTCTTCGCGCACGAGCAGGCGGCGATCCGGCCGGATTTCCTCTGTCTGTCGAAAGGCATCTCGGGGGGCTATCTGCCGCTGTCGATCGTCATGACCACCGCCGCGGTCTATGCCGATTTTTACCACGAGAGCACGAGTCGCGGCTTTCTGCATTCGCACTCGTACACCGGCAACGCGCTCGCCTGCCGAGCCGCGCTGGCGACCCTGGACCTCTTCGCCGACGAGCAGGTGATCGAAAACAATCGCCTCCTCGCCGCACACCTCGGCGACTGCCTGCGGCCGCTGTCGGCGCACCCGCAGGTGCGCCATCTTCGCCAGCGCGGAATGATCGCCGCGTTCGACGTGAGCAGCGACGATCCAGCCTTCCCGCAGCGTTTTTACCGCGCTGCGCTGGCCCGGGAAATCCTGCTGCGGCCAATCGGCAACACGATCTACTTCATGCCGCCCTACGTGATCAGTCGCGAGGAATGCGAATTTCTCGTGGCGCGGGCGGCAGCTGCCCTGGACGCTGCGCTCGGCTGATGATCTGGGAAGAATTGCGAGGCGAGCTGGACGCACTGCAGCTCGCCAGTCTCAAGCGCATTCGCCGTACTCTCGAACTCCCCTGCGGACCGCAGGCGCGGGCGGACGGCCAGTCGCTGATCAGCTTCTGCAGCAACGACTACCTCGGGCTGGCCAATGACCCCGGGCTCGTCGAGGCCGCCTGCGCCGGCGCCAGAGCCTGGGGTGTCGGCAGCGGTGCTTCGCATCTGGTCAGCGGCCATCTGCTGCCGCACGCCCAACTCGAGCAGAAGCTCGCGGAATTCACCGGATTCGCCCGCGCCCTGCTCTTCTCCACCGGCTACATGGCCAATCTCGGCATCGTTCCGGCACTGGTCGGCCGCGGCGATGCAGTATTTGCCGACCGCCTCAATCACGCTTCGCTGATCGACGCCGTGCAACTTTCGCGTTCCGACAGCCAGCGCTATGCGCATGGGGACCTGGCGGCACTCGAACGTCTGCTCGCGGCGAGCACCGCAAGACGCAAGCTCATCCTCACCGACGCCGTCTTCAGCATGGACGGCGACCTCGCGCCGCTCCCCGGCCTGCTGGAGCTGGCCGAGCGTTTCGACGCCTGGCTGGTGGTCGACGACGCCCATGGCTTCGGCGTCCTCGGCCGGCAGGGTCGCGGCAGCCTGGACCATTACCGGCTGCCCTTGGTACCGCGCCTGGTGTACATGGGCACCCTGGGCAAAGCGGCCGGCGCCGCCGGCGCTTTCGGTGCCGGCGACGCGACGGTCATCGAATGGCTGGAGCAGCGGGCGCGCACCTATGTCTTCACCACTGCGGCAAGCCCGGTCATCGCCTGCGCGCTGGCCGCCAGCCTCGATCTGATCGCCGCCGGCGATGCGCGCCGGGATCACCTCCGGCAACTGATCGCGCAATTGCGCGACGGGCTCGCCGGCACACGCTGGCGCCTGCTGCCGTCGTCGACGGCGATCCAGCCGGTGATTGTCGGCGAGAACCACGAAGTCCTGCGCGTCGCCGGGGAACTGTACCGGCGCGGCCTCTGGGTGCCGGCAATCCGGCCGCCAACGGTGCCCAGGGGAAGCGCGCGCCTGCGGGTATCGCTGAGCGCGGCACACAGCGCGGCGCAAGTCGCCGAGCTGGTCGACGCGTTGCGGGAACTGGCGTGACTGCTGGCCAAGCTTCCGACCTCGCGCTGATCCACGGCTGGGGATTCGGCAGCGCCGTCTGGCAGCCGCTGCGCGAAGCGTTGTCGCGCTGCTGCCGCGTGCATCTGGTCGATTTGCCGGGTTACGGCGGAACGGCTGCGGGCGACGCCGATTTCACGCAGACCGCCCGCACCCTGATCGACGACCTGCCAGACCCGGTAACCCTCTGTGGCTGGTCGCTCGGCGCCATGCTCGCCGTACGCGCCGCCTCTCTCGCTACGCAGCGCGTTGCCGGCCTGATCCTGGTCGGCGCCACTGCCAGCTTCACGCAGCGGGCCGACTGGCGCGAAGCGCAACCGTCGGCGCTGCTCGACAGCTTCGCGGCCGGTGTGGAGGAACGCCCGGAACAGACGCTGCAACGGTTTGCCGCGCTGCTCAATCAGCGCGACGAGCGGGCGAGACCGCTTACCCGTACGCTTCTTGCCAGTCTGCGCAGCCAGGCCATCGCACCGACGGCCGTGCTGCGTCGCGGTCTCGACTGGCTGCGCGAGGTCGATCTGCGGCCACTGCTGCCGTCGCTGCCGACTCGCAGTCTGCTGATTCACGGCGAAAAGGACCCGCTCAACCCGCTCGCCGCAGCCCACTGGCTGGCGGCGAGCATCCCGCGGGCGCGCCTGGAAGTTTTCGCCGCTGCCGGGCACGCCCCGTTTCTTTCCGACCCCGATCGTTTCGTTCGCCTCGTGGAAGATTTTTGCCATGCCGACGCCACCCGCTAGGCAGCGCGTTCGCGAGTCGTTCGAGCGCGCCGCCGCGTCTTACGACGACGCGGCCGTACTGCAGCGACAGATCTGCGATTCCCTGCTCGAGCGCCTTGCCACGCGTACCGCTCCCGCCAGCGTCCTCGACGCCGGTTGCGGCACCGGCTATGGCGCCCGCCTGTTGCGCGCTCGCTGGCCTGAGGCGGTGCTGGTCGCCGTGGACTTCGCGCCGGCAATGCTTGCTCTCGCGCGCCTCGATGCGGACCTGTGCCTGGCCGGCGACATCGAGGCGCTGCCCTGCACCGACGCCAGTTTCAACGTCTGGTGGTCGAATCTGACCGTCCAGTGGTGCGACGCGCAACTCGTGTTCCGCGAAGCCTGGCGCGTCCTGCGTCCTGGCGGTCAGATCGCCCTCAGCACACTCGGTCCGGCCACCTTCGCCGAACTGCGCGCCGCCTTCGCCGGCGTCGATCGCCATCGCCATACGCTGAGCTTCAGCGAGCCGGCGGCGGTCGAACAGGCGCTGACCGACGCCGGCTTCTCCCACGTTCGCCTGTACCGCGAGACGATGCGGCTGCACTACCCGGATCTCAAGACCTTGCTGCGAGCGGTCAAGGACATCGGCGCCAATTCGGTCGGCGAAGGTGCGCGCAGCGGCCTGCTCGGGCGTGCTGCCTGGCAGCGGGTGCAGGCGGCTTACGAGGAGTTCCGAACGAATGCGGGCCTGCCGGCAAGTTACGACGTGATTCTTGCCTACGCCAGAAAATGAACGGAAAGCGGATGGAAGGAAACGGCTGGTTCGTCACCGGCACCGATACGGAAATTGGCAAGACCTTCGTCGCCTGCGCCCTGCTGCACGCCCTGCGCCGCGCCGGGCTGCGCGCGCTGGCGATGAAGCCGGTCGCCGCCGGTCTCGATGCACGTGGCCGCAACGATGATGTCGAGCGACTGCTCGCTGCCTCGTCGATCGAGGCGCCGCGGGATTTGGTCAATCCCTACGCATTCCACGCCGCCATCGCACCGCACATCGCGGCCGCGGAGGAAGGTCGGGAAATCGATCTGGCGACGATCGCCACTGCGTTCGCCCAACTGCAGGGCACGGCCGACGCGGTTCTCGTCGAGGGGGTCGGTGGTTTCCTCGTGCCCCTCGGGCCAGCTTGCGACACCAGCGATCTGGCGAGACTGCTCGGGCTGCCGGTGATCCTGGTGGTCGGCATGCGCCTTGGTTGCATCAATCACGCGCTGCTGACGCAGCAGGCGATCGCTGGCTGCGGCCTGCGGCTGGCGGGTTGGGTGGCCAACTGCATCGATCCGGCGATGTCGCGATTTCCCGAAAACCTGGCGGCCTTGCAGGCGCGCCTGGCAGCGCCACTGCTCGGCGTCGTCGCGCACGGCACCACGCCGGAAGACGCCGCGCTCGGCCTGCGCCTGCCGGATTGCCGGGTTCCCTGATCCCTCGGGCGGCGCGCTCGCGGCGCGCGGCAAGCCCGGATGGACGCTGCCGTGGCGCACCGGATCGCTGCCACAAGGCGCAAAAAAACCCGACCGCAGTCGGGTTTTCCCACACTTGCCAAGGGCGTGATCAGGCGCGCTCGAAGACCACGGCGATTCCCTGTCCACCGCCGATGCACATGGTGACCAGAGCGTACCTGCCGGCAATCCGATGCAGCTCGTAGATCGCCTTGGTGGCAATGAAGGCTCCCGAGCAGCCGACCGGGTGACCGAGAGCGATTGCGCCGCCATTCGGGTTGGTCTTGACGGGATCCAGACCAAGCCCCTTGCTAACCGCGATGGCCTGTGCGGCGAAGGCTTCGTTCGATTCGATCACGTCCATCTGGTCGAGCGTCAGCCCGGCCTTCTTGAGCGCTGCCTTGGTCGCCGGGATCGGGCCTTCGCCCATCACGTCGTTCGGCACGCCAGCGACGGCATACGAAACGAGGCGCGCGAGCGGCTTCTGCCCCGCGCTGGCGGCAACATCGGCAGCCGCGAGCACGAGGAAGGCGGCGCCGTCATTGATGCCCGACGCGTTGCCGGCAGTGACGGTGCCGTCCTTGAGGAACGCCGGCTTCATCTTGGCCAGGGTCTCGATCGTCGTTCCCGCCTTGACGTGCTCGTCGGTATCGAAGACCACATCACCTTTGCGGGTCTTCTGGACGATCGGAACGATCTGGGACTTGAAACGACCCTCCGCGATTGCCGCGGCTGCCCGCCGTTGCGATTCGACCGCGAGGGCATCCTGCTCTTCGCGGCTGATCCCCCACTTCTTGGCGAGATTCTCGGCCGTGACTCCCATGTGCCCGACACCGAACGGATCGGTAAGCGTCGAGACCATCATGTCGAGTGCCTTGGTATCGCCCATGCGGGCACCCGAACGCATCGCCGTCAGCATGTAGGAACCACGCGACATCACTTCGACGCCGCCGCCTATCCCGTAGTCGGCGTCGCCCAGCAGGATGTTCTGCGCCGTCGTGACGACACCCTGCAGGCCCGATGCGCACAGGCGGTTGACCGCCATCGCCACCGAATCCATCGACAGGCCGGCCTGGATCGAGGCCACACGGGCGACATAGGCAAACCGTGCATCGGTCGGAATGCAGTTGCCGACCGTGACGTAGGTGATCTGCTGCGGATCGACACCGGAGCGAGCGATCGACTCCTTCATCACGGTGCCGGCGAGTTCGTGCGGCTCGATGTTGGCGAGGGAACCACCGAAGGTGCCAATGGCTGAACGAACCGCGCTTAGTACAACGACTTCTCTGCTCATGAAGAAACTCCTGTAAGTAATCGATCACCGCCTACCAGACTGGCAAGCCCCAACCACAGCATAATCCACGGCGCCAGCGCCCGCCATCCCCGCCGGACGGCTCTCACCGGGAAATCGACCGCACTACCCCGCCGATCTTGACGGTTCGGCAGCCTCTCGCGATGCCGGTACGGATGCGTTCGCCGCGCGTACACCGGCAGTCGGCGGGGCCCCAATTTCGTCAAGGACGGCGCTCCGGGCAGCGGGCCGCAGCCGAAGCCGGCCAATAATAACAAAGGTTCGTTGTGCAGGGCTTCGTAAATCGCGATCTGCACGGTCGCCGCACGGTCGACAGTTTCGCCGGTACGCCCGTCGCGATGTCTTTGCCGGTGCCCGGTACGGACATCGCGTGGAGCGTCTTTCTCAGGATTTTGCCTGCATCTTGGACTTCTCACCGGGACACTGCCCCGGCCGCGCCGGCACCAGCAGCGCGCCTTCCCTGGCGCGACAGGCAATCGGTTCATGGCATGCCTGTGATCCCTCCTATACTTGCCCATGCTGCCCGGCGCGACGCGACGAACTACGCGCCGGACACCTCGATCCAGGGAGGCCGGATGAACCTGACATTGCTGATTCTGTTTGCGCTTCTGGTGCTGGCGTACGGGCTGTTTTCACGGCGGCTGGAGCACACGGTGATCACCGCACCGTTGCTGTTCACTGCCGTGGGTTTCCTGACCTTCGCGGTGATGAAAGCCTGCGATTCGCTGCCGTGGCTGCCCACACGCCACGAAGGCGCGAATTTTTTCCTGCATGTGGCCGAGGTGGGCCTGGTGCTGCTGCTGTTCACGGATGCCAGTCGCACCGATTACCGCCTGCTCAACAGCTTCCGTGTCCTGCCGGCCCGATTGCTGAGCGTGGGTATGTTGCTGACCATGGTTCTCGGCGCCTTGCTGGCGATGGCGGTGTTCGCTCACCTGACCGTCTGGGAGGCGGGCATCCTCGCGGCGATCCTCGCGCCGACCGACGCAGGCCTCGGTCAGGTCATCGTCACGTGCACGCGCGTGCCCTTGCGTATCCGGGAAGCGCTGAACGTCGAGGCCGGCCTGAACGACGGCCTGTCGGTGCCGTTCATGCTGTTCCTGCTGGCGATGGCTGCAAGCGGGATCGAAGGCGGCAAGACGAGCCTGATGCAATATGTCGTGGAACAGCTCGGCTATGGCGCGCTGATCGGTGGCGGGATCGGCCTGCTCGGCGGTTACCTGCTCAACCTGGCACGTCGCCGGGGATGGATGGCGGACTCGCTGCAGCAACTGGCGGTCGTCACGCTGCCGCTGCTTTGCCTGCTCGTTTCGATTCCGACGGGGGCCAGCATGTTCATCGCCGCGTTTGTCGCGGGGCTGGCGGTGCAGATCTGCTTCCGCAGCGCCGGCCAACACAGCGTCGAATTCGCCGACGAGTGGGGCCAGTTGATCAACCTCACGGTGTTTTTCCTCTTTGGCATGTTGTTCGCCCGCAACCTGCCGGATATTGCCGGCAGTCACTGGCTGTACGCGCTGCTGAGCCTGACGGTGGCGCGGATGCTGCCGGTGGCGGTGTCGCTCATCGGTACACGATTGAGCGCGGCCTCGCTGCTGTTCATGGGCTGGTTCGGCCCGCGCGGCCTGGCGTCCATCGTGCTGGGGATGGTCTATCTGGAGATGGAGGCGCGTCTGCCAGGGGAAGAGACCATCCGTCTCACCGTGATGGCGACCGTGTTTCTGAGCATTTTCGCGCATGGCCTGAGCGCGCTGCCGGGAATGAATCTCTATGCGCGCCGTATTGCCGCGCTTCCGGCGAATGCTCCGGAGAACCAGGATGCGGAGAAGCACACGAGTTGACGCCAACGTGCGCCGTGGGGTTCCCGCATCCGCTGCTTTTGGCCTACTCCAACATCGTTCGGGTATCGGTTAGCCTGGCGCCGTTCCAGTGCTTTTCGAGGATTCCCCGGCAACGCCCGACCGGATTGTATTTGCTGTAGTACGGCGGATAGCAGAGGAGGCGGATGGACTTGCCGATGTGATCGGCGAACTCGACCATGCGTTTGAGGAATTGCGTGCGCCGGCCATTGCTCTCGGGACCGTTATCGGCCTTGAGCTGGAGGTGGGTGACGCGAGCACACACCTCGGGTGCTTGACGCTCCCACCACGCGTAGAGACTGTCGACGATGAAATCGCTGGTCTTCGCCGAGCTTCCGAAGGACAGACAGAGGGAGTCAATGGCTTCATGGACGACACCAAACGGGGTATGTTTTTCCTCGCATCCCATGTCGTGGTCGGCCGCGCGGTGGTCTCCCCGCGTCTTGCCCCCGCGTGAGCAGTCGCCGATATTCACCGTCGCCTTGCCGTCCATGCTCAGGCGCAGGACGGTTTCGTCTTGGCCATCGCGGTCACGTTCCCGGATATTGGCGAAAATGGCGTCGGTTTCCGGGACTTTTTTTGGGGTTTGGCCTGGAGCACCGGACGCAACCGGTACCCACTTCGGTTCAATACTTCCGACATGCCGCTTCGGGAGGGCAGCATGTCGTCCGCAACTCCCTGTGCCCGTAGCTGCTTGATGGCTGCCTCGGCCGTCAGGCGGGTGAACGACAAGGCCGTGCGAAACGTCGGATCTTGTTGGGCATGACTTTCCGCCAGTGCCCACAGGGCCTGCGCCACCTCCGGGGGTTTCTTCTCCCACAACTTCGCACCGCAACAGAACGTGTGAAGCCCCAGGCAAACGATGCCGGTACGTTTCTCATGCAGACCGAGTTGCACGGCCTGCCGACTCCAGCCGAAAACGTCCTCGGCACGCCGAGTACTGCCACGACAATACTTCCATGCCCTCTCCGCCAGATACGCCCTGCGCCTCGCCCCAGTCATCTTGCTCGCAGCAAGCCGGACATCTTCCAGGTGGCCGGCTTCCAGAGATACCTTCCTTTCAACTACCGTGGCCACTCCCATCACCAATACCTCCAATCTCAGAATCAACTAAAAGTATTGGACACAACGGTATGAAAAATCGGAGAGATGACCTATGACTGGAACCTGTTGCCGATCGGTCAGTTGCTGTGGCTGAGGGAGCTGGAGACATTCCGGCAATTCCCGCCGCTGCAGGCTCCGGCCAGCTACAACCTCGACCAGATCATGACTGCGATGCGGGAGGCGAAGAACACGAGCCACGCGGGCGAGTAGGCGACCGAAACACCGGATCGGATCGGTTCACCGCGAGGGGCTACCCGTGCCTGCAAGGATCGGGACGCGCGGTGCGACAAGCTGAGGGACAAGTGGCACTTAGACCAGGAGTGCCACGTGTTGCTTGATGCACCAGGCGCGGATCGCCAAGAGGACCTCTGCGAAATCGTGAGATCCATGGCGGGTTCCGCACGGCGACATGGCACATTGCTCTGGTTCTGACGCTCTTCACCCGCATCGCTGCTGCGCTCGGTCAGCAGGTCGGGCCGCTGCCCTACTGAACTAATCGTCGCCGACTGCCAGTGCGCGGTAGAGAGACATGATGATCCCTGCGGTGGCTCCCCAGATGAAGTAGCGGCCGTAAGGCATCGCGTAGTAGTGCCGCAGTTTGCCGCGATAATGGAGCGAGTGTCGCTGGTGGTTGGCCGGATCGAGCAGAAAGGCGAGCGGCACTTCGAAGACCTCGGCGACCTCGAAACTGTCGAGCTGCAGGTCGAAGGGCGGGGTGACCAGGGCGACCACCGGCGTGACGCGAAAGCCCGTCGCGGTACGGTATTCGGGGAGATAACCGACGATATCGACCTGCTCCTCGGACAGACCGATTTCCTCGGCCGCCTCGCGCAGTGCCGTGTGCGCCGGCGAGGGGTCGGCCGACTCGCGCCGGCCGCCCGGAAAACTGATCTGGCCCGGATGATCCTTCAGATGCGTGGTCCGCTGTGTGAGCAGCACGGTTGGCGCTTCGCTCCGCTGGACGATCGGGAAGAGCACGGCGGCCGGCGTCAATTCCTCGTCGCCGACACCATCTTCGAGGACGAAGGCAGCTGGCGAAGGTTCGCGGTGCAGGACCAGCCGGACACGATCGAGGTCCACGCTGTCGCCTGGCAGCCGGGATTCGGCATCAGCCACTGACAAACGGCGCCTCCTCGTCGATCTCCGCCCGCACTGCGGCGAGCGCGTCGCGCAGCGTTTCATCGGGCAGCGCGTTGAGCGTGCTCGAAACCAGATCGGCGGGCCTTACCGCAGTCATCGGCAGCAGGCGACCGTCGAGGGATGCGATCAGGGCTGCCGTCGCACCGACGATCTGCAACAGGGTTTGTCTCTCGCCCATCAACAACTCGAGTTCGCGGCCCAGCAAGGCTATTCTTTCATGGCGGCGACGCATGTGCTCCAATTCTCCTAGTAGCGCTTCCTGAGGGTCATGGTCTGACCGTCACGCTGCATTTCCATACGGTTCAGAAAACTCATCCCGAGCAGTGTCAGCGGCATGTCCTGCTGATGCACGAGGGCGTCGACGTTGTTCAGGACGATTTCGCCCACGCGTACCGTATCCAGCTTGACGCGGATCGCCGACGCCTGGCCATTGGCAGTATTGACGACCGCCGGCTGGCCCTTGCTGGCGTCGAGGCCGATGCGCTGTGCTTCGCCGGCGCCGAGCGAGACCATCGTTGCCCCGGTATCGACGAGAAAGCGAACACTGGTTCCGTTGATGCTTCCCGTGGTGACGAAATGGCCGCTACCGTCGGCGGTCAAGGTCGCCTTGGCAGCGGCGCTACCGGTTTCCTGCGCAGCGACATTCTGCCCTACGCGCAAGACGCGCTTCTTTCCGTCGGCCTCGATGGTTGCGGTGTCGCTATCCACCGCCAGCACGCGGACGCCTTCGCCGGTCCTGACGCCGACGGCAACGGTGCGCGGTGCGCCACCGTCAATGGTCAGCAGAGCCTTTCCGGGAAAAACGCCGGCCAGCCCGACATCCACTGCGTATGCCGACCAGCAGGCCAGGCACAGGCAGACGACAGGCCATTTCCCTGTCGTTCGTCTGCACCGGCCATCCCGATCAAAGCACCGCACGAACATTCTGCGTCCTCCTGAAGGCAGGCGTATTGGGCCACGAGAAATGGAAGGAGAAAAGGCATTTTGCCACATTCCGGCGGCCGTGCCGGAGGCGATCGAAACGACGCCGTTGGCGGCAATGAGCGCCGTCGGCACCTTCCCGTTATCGGGACATACGGCCGCGGCGGCAGGAGGGATCGTACAGGACGGGCTACCGACAGGCGCCGCCGCGGTAGCCGGTGGCCTGCGGATCAGGCGGCGCTGACGCCCGGCGCGATGCGTTGCCCACAGCCCGCGCGAGCGCCGGGCGAAGGACTCAGCGATAAACGAGAACGGGAATCTTCGAGTGGGTCAGCACCTTGTTGGTCTCGCTGCCGAGCAG
Source organism: Accumulibacter sp. (assembly GCF_023806565.1). Lineage (GTDB taxonomy): Bacteria > Pseudomonadota > Gammaproteobacteria > Burkholderiales > Rhodocyclaceae > Accumulibacter. Next base: position 20,171 of record NZ_JAMTDV010000004.1, read on the forward strand.
GAGGGCAGAGAAGCCGCGACGGCCATGCGAAGCCATGAAGATCAGGTCGCAGCCGGCGCGGGTTGCCGCGTCGATGATCGCCTGATAGGGAATGTCGCTGGTCAGCGACAGCGTGCTCACGGCAACGCCCTCCTCCGCGCCAAGATCGGCGACGAAGGCAAGGGTCTGTTGCGCCTGCTGCTCGGCAAGCTCGGCAAATTTCTCGGGCGTCGTCGGGTCGATCAGGGCACCTTCTCCATAGTAGCTGACCGGGTATTCCGGCTTGGCGAAAAACGCGGTGATGCGGGCCCCTGCGTCCTTGGCGAAGGAAACCGCCCGCCGGGCGGTCTCCTTCGACAGCTCCGAGCCATCGGTGGGAACGAGGATGTGCTTGAACATGGCGTTTCCTCCATTGTGGGATGGATCCACTATAGGCAGGATTGGCGCACTGAATCTTGATCGAAATCAAACTATCGATCGGGCATCCGGGCAGTGCGGGCGGATACCGGAGTCGGTGAAATGTCCTCGCGGAAAATATTTGATGCCGATCAACGTTGGCGGCGCCGGCGCGCCCGACAATGGCTCCTCTGATTCCGGGAGGCTCGGCATGGACGCGATTACCGATTTCATGGCGGAAGACCATCGCAGCTGCGACGCATTGTTCGTCGCGGTCGAGCAGGCCGTTGCCAGGGGCGCATGGCAGGCGGCCGGCAACGAGTTTCGCCGCTTCCACGATGCCATGCTGCATCATTTCGCGGCCGAAGAATCGGTTCTCTTCCCGCTCTTTGAACAACGCACCGGGATGTACCGGGGACCGACCCAGGTGATGCGCGGAGAGCACTCACAGATCCGGCAGCTGCTTTCCGCTGCCGAATCCGCACTGGCAGAATCGAACGCTGACGACTATGCCGGCACTGCCGAAACCCTGTTGATCATGCTGCAGCAGCATAACGTCAAGGAAGAAAACGTGCTTTATCCGATGTGCGACCAGTACCTCGCCGATCAGCTCGAAACGCTGTTGCCGGAGTTGCAGAAGCAGATCGCGGGAGAAGAAAGGTTATCGAGGTGACGCCAATGGATGCCGACATCGTCATCGATGCGCGGGGTATGGAACCTCCCGAGCCGATGGTGCGCAGCATGGAAGCACTCGACCAGCTCGGTGCGGACGAAAGACTCCTGGTGCTCCTGCCACGGGAACCCTTTCCGCTCTACCGGGCGCTCGAAATCAACGGTTTTTCCTGGCAGACGCAGCGTCGGCCAGACGGCACGGTGGAAGTTCTGATTCAGCGCAGACAGCAGTAATGCAGGCGTTGCTGTCCTTCGAACAGGCGCCCCCGTTCGCTGCACCGCTCCGCTTCTTTTTGACCGCACCGCTGTTTGCCATGCTTGCCGGGATGCTCCTGTTGTGGACCGGCCCCGGTCTGCTCGCCTCGCGCTGGACGCCCGCCGCGCTGGCACTGACCCATCTGATCACGGTCGGATTCCTGCTGCAGGTGATGCTCGGCGCAATGATCCAGATCCTGCCGGTGGTCGCCGGCGCGAACATGCTACGTCCGGGCCTGTTGGCATCGCTGGTCCATGCCGCGATCGTGCCGGGTGCCCTGCTGCTGACGGCTGGCTTCCTGACTTTCCAGCCGCTCGCCTATTGGCTCGCAGCGATCCTGCTTGGCGGCGGCGCCCTGCTTTTCGTCGGCGTCGCCGGCCATGCACTGTTCGTCGTGCCGTCGACCAATCCGACCATTCGCGGCCTCAAGCTGTCGCTGCCGAGCCTGACCGTGACCGTCGGACTGGGAGGCTCGCTGGCAGCCGGACTTGCCGGATCGCTGCAGCTGCCGCTGCAGCAACTCGCCTCGATCCATCTTACCTGGGGACTCGTCGGCTGGGGAGTGATTCTTCTTGCCACCGTCGCTTTCGTCGTCGTGCCGATGTTTCAGATCACTCCGCCCTATCCGGCGTGGTTCGCACGCTCGTTTGCCTGGTCCTTACTCACCCTGCTCTGCTGCTGGAGTCTGGTCGCCGGTTGGCAATGGCCTGGCGGGGCGCTACTGGCCGGCGCCGTGGTGCTGCACGTGGTCGCCTTTGCCGCGCTGACGCTGCATGTCCAGAGCCGCAGCAAGCGCGCTTCTTTCGACGCCACGCAGCGCCTCTGGCAAGTGGCGATGCTGTGCGCTCTCGCGGCCTGCAGCGTGTGGTATGCCGGAACCACGGTGCCGGAGTTGGACGATCGGCTGGAGTGGCTGTGCGGCGTCCTCGCCCTGCTCGGCGGCTTCATGTCGGTGACCATCGGCATGCTCTACAAGATCGTCCCTTTTCTCGTCTGGTTGCATCTGCAGAACCAGGGTGCTGGAAGAGTGCTCGCTCCGAGCATGCACAAGGTGATAGCGGCACGACAGATCGAGCGGCAGGCGCAGAGCCATTTCCTCTCGCTGGCGCTGCTCCTGGCAGCCGTTGTCTGGCCCGAATGGCTTGCCTATCCGGCAGGCCTGGCGATCGTCCTGGCCAACGGCTGGTTGCTGCGCAACCTGCTCGCGGCGGTTGCCTTCTATCGCCGGCATCGTCTGCGGATTGCCGCTGTCGCGAGCGCCGACGGCACCCGCAGATGAGCTACCTGCTTCTCAAGCACCTGCATGTCGGCTGTGTCGTACTCAGCGGCAGCGGCTTCTTCCTGCGTGGGCTGTGGATGCTGCGCGAGTCGCCGTGGCTGCAGCGAGCGGCGGTCAAGCTTGTGCCGCACATCGTGGATACGGTTCTGCTCGGCAGCGCGATCGCCATGGCGGTGCTCAGCGCCCAGTATCCCTTTTTCGCTTCGTGGCTGACCGCCAAACTGGTCGGCTTGCTGGTCTACATCGGCTGCGGCACGATGGCTCTCAAGCGCGCCCGCAGTCGGCAGCAACGCGCTGCGTATTTCGCGGCCGCGCTGACCGCCTTTGCCTACATCGTCTCGGTCGCCGTAACGCGCAATGCGCTCGGTTTCCTTGTCTGCCTGGCGTGAACGGGTGGCGGCCACACGCTGCGCCTGGCGCTAGCCGTTGCGCTGGTGGCTCATCAGTTTGCGCAGGCCAGCCGTATTGAGAATCCGGACCTTCCTCTGATGCACGGCCAGCAACCCCTCCTCCTGGAAACGCGAGAAGGCGCGACTGACCGTTTCCAGCTTGAGTCCGAGGTAGCTGCCGATTTCGTCACGCGACATGCGCAGATTGAATTCGGCAGGGGAGTAGCCACGTGCCTTGAAGCGCTGCGACAGGTTGAGCAGAAAGGCGGCGAGCCGCTCTTCGGCGCGCATCGTGCCGAGCAGCATCATCACGCCGTGGTCGCGGACGATCTCGCGGCTCATCACCTTGTGGAAGTGGTGCTGCAGGGTATGGATCTGGCGTGACAGTCCTTCGAGATGCGAGAAAGGAATTGCGCACACTTCGCTGTCTTCGAGGGCGATGGCATTGCAACTGTGGATTTCGCCGCTGATCCCGTCGAGACCGAGCAACTCGCCGGCCATCTGAAAACCGGTGACCTGATCGCGGCCGTCCTCGACCAGCACGTCGGTCTTGAAAAAACCGCTGCGAATTGCGTAAATCGATTCGAAAGCTTGCCCTGCGCGATAGAGATGATCGCCGCGCTTCACCCGTCGGCGCGTCGACACCAACTCGTCGAGCTTCTTCAGTTCCGCCGCATCGAGCCCGATCGGCAGGCAAAGTTCGCGCAGGTTGCAGTTCGAGCAGGCGGTCTTCACCACCTCAAACGCCAGCCTCGCAGTCGCCACATTTGCAGACATCCACGGTTCTTTTTCGTCAAACCCTGTCTTTGATCCACGTCAACCCGGCCCAGTCAGCGCAGCCCGATAATGCACGCAATAAACAATGTAACGGGAACATGAATTCGGTTGCCGGCAATCTCGTTTTTGATCCGCAGATCATCCGCCGTTTCGACATCAACGGCCCCCGCTACACGTCGTATCCGACGGCAGATCGTTTCGTCGAAGCCTTCGGTTCAGACGCAGCCAAGCTCTGGCTCGGCAAGCGCAATATTGGCGCCATCAGCCGCCAACTGTCATTGTACTTCCACATTCCCTTCTGCAACACCATCTGCTACTACTGCGCGTGCAACAAGATCATCACCAAGGACCATGGTCGCTCGGCCAAGTATCTGAAATACCTGGCGCGTGAACTGGCCCTGCAGAGCAGTTATCTCGATGGCGCCGATCAGGAAGTGGCGCAGTTGCATTGGGGTGGCGGCACGCCAACCTTTCTTTCGCATGAGGAGATGCGCCAACTGATGGCGGTGACGCGCAAACACTTCCGCCTGGTCGCAGGCGGCGAGTACTCGATCGAGGTCGATCCACGCAAGGTCGATCGCACGACCGTGGAACTGCTGGGCGAGCTGGGTTTCAATCGCATGAGTATCGGCGTACAGGATTTCGATGCGAACGTCCAGCAGGCGGTGAATCGCGTCCAGAGCGAGGAAGAGACTCTTGCCGTGATCGACGCCGCACGTGCCACCGGCTTCAAGTCGATCAGCATCGATCTGATCTACGGCTTGCCCAGACAGACGGTGCTCGGATTTGGCCACACCCTTGAGCGCGTCATCGCTGCCAGTCCGGATCGTGTCTCGATCTACAACTACGCGCATCTGCCCAGCCTGTTCAAACCGCAGCGCCGGATTCTCGAAGCCGACATGCCTTCGGCCGACGCGCGCCTGCAGATTCTCGCGCTGGCGATTCGCCGGATGACCGAAGCCGGTTACCTCTACATCGGCATGGACCACTTCGCCAAACCAGACGACGAACTGGCGATTGCGCAGCGCCAGGGGCGTCTGCACCGCAATTTCCAGGGCTATTCGACGCACTCGGACTGTGACCTGCTGGCCTTCGGCATCTCGGCGATCAGCAAGGTCGGCCCCACCTACAGTCAGAACGTGAAGACACTCGACGAATACTACGATCTGCTCGACAGCAACACGCTGCCGGTGTATCGGGGGATCGAACTCAATGCCGACGACCTGCTGCGGCGTTCGATCATTCAATCGCTGATGTGCCACTTCGAGCTGTCGATCGAATCGATCGAAATCGCGCACCTGATCGACTTCGCCAGCTACTTTGCGACCGAACTCGATGATCTCCGCGAAATGGTCGATGCTGGCCTGGTGCGTGTGGACGACAAGTGGATCAGCGTCCTGCCGCGCGGACGCATGCTCGTGCGCGCCATCTCGATGGTTTTCGACCGCTATCTGCGCGCCGATCGGCAACGGACGCGTTACTCCCGGGTGATCTGACGGCGAACTGCGGACGTTCGGCACGGGGTAGAATCCTTGCCTGTCTGATCGTCGTCCCTTGCCATGCCCGAACCCGCCTATTTCGCCCTGCTGCTGATCGGCCTGCTGGGCGGCCCCCACTGCGTCGCGATGTGCGGCGGGATCGTCGGTGCCCTGGCGATGGGCACGGCGGCGCGCCTCTCGCTGCACCTCGCGTACAACTGCGGCCGCATCGCCAGCTATGCGCTTGCCGGCGCCGTCGCCGGCGGCATCGGCCAGGCCGGCATGGCGCTGGCCGGTCCGTTGCCGCTGCGCACTTTCCTCTATCTGCTCGCCAATCTGATGCTGGTCGCACTCGGCCTTTACCTCATCGGCGTGACGCGTGCCCTCGCCTTCAGCGAGCGCTGCGGTCAGAAATTGTGGCGTCATCTGCAACCGCTGACCCGTCGCTATCTTCCCGCACGTAGAGTGGCACAGGCCTTTCCGCTCGGTCTGCTGTGGGGCTGGCTGCCCTGCGGTCTGGTCTATAGCGCGTTGGCGACCGCCCTGACCAGCGGTTCCGCCTGGCGCGGCGCCGGCATGATGCTGGCCTTCGGCGCCGGCACCCTGCCCAACCTCTTGCTCGCCGGCCTGCTCGCGGCCCGCCTGCAGGCGTATGCACGCATGCCGGCGGTACGCGTGGCAGCCGGCCTGCTCATTCTCGCTTTCGGCGCCTGGGGACTGTTCGTCGGTTCCGGACTGGCGCCTCGGCTCCTGCACGGCGGGCAATGAGTCAGGCGATGTCGGGCGACTCCGCCAGCGAGCTTCGGCGCCTCGATCTGCCGATCGCCGGCATAAGTTGCGCAGCGTGTGCGATACGCATCGAGCGAGTGCTCGGACGGTTGCCGGGCGTCACCGCCAGCGTCAATCTGGCAAGCGAGCGCGCACTGGTCGAGATCTCTTCTCCGCAGACGAGTGCGCAGCAGATCGTCACGGCGATCGAACAGGCGGGTTTCAGTGTCCCCTCGACCACGCTCGAAGTGGCCATCGAAGGCATGAGCTGCGCCGCCTGCTCGACTCGCGTCGAAAAGCTGCTCAACCGGCTGCCGGGAGTTGCAGCGACGGTGAACCTGGCGAACGAACGCGCGAGCATCCGCTACCGTCCCGGTGTCGTCTCGCCTGCCCTGCTGCTCGCCACGATCGAGCGTGCCGGTTTCCGCGGGCGACTGGCCGACGACCCGACGCGTGCCGACGAGCAGGCGAGAAAGGCCGCGAAACGACGGAGCGAGCTGCGTCGTTTCTGGCTCTCGACGGCGCTGACGCTGCCACTCGCCGCGCAGATGCTGGCCATGTTCGAGCCCGGCGGACAGCACCACGACCTGCTGCCGCGCTGGTGGCAACTGCTGCTGGCGACGCCGGTGCAGTTCTGGATCGGCTGGCGTTTTTACGACGGTGCCTGGAAGGCATTGCGTGGTGGCGGTGCAAACATGGACGTGCTGGTGGCACTCGGCACGAGCATGGCCTACGGCTTCAGCCTGGTGGTCACCGTGTTCGGTGCCAACAGCCTGCACGTCTATTTCGAAGCGTCTGCGGCAGTGATCACTCTGGTCCTGCTCGGCAAGCTGCTCGAAGCGAATGCCAAGGCGAAGACCACCGAAGCGATCGCCGCGCTGATCCGGCTGCAACCGAGAACCGCGCGTGTCGAGCGTGACGGGCGACTGATCGAGATCGATGCGGCCCTGCTCGTTCCGGGTGACGTCTTCCTCGTCCGTCCCGGCGATGGCGTGCCGGTCGATGGCGAGGTCATCGACGGTTCGTCGAGCGTCAACGAGGCGATGCTTACCGGCGAGAGCATGCCGGTTGCCAAGCACCGCGGCGACCGTGTGTTTGCTGCCACGGCCAACGGCGAGGGTGTGCTGCGCTGCCGGGCTACCGGCGTCGGCGAGCACACGCTGCTGGCGGGGATCGTGCGCATGGTGGCCGAGGCGCAAGGATCGAAGGCGCCCGTGCAGAAACTCGCCGATCGCATATCCGCAATCTTCGTGCCGATCGTCTGCGCCGTCGCCCTGCTCACCCTGATCGGCTGGTGGGCCTTCGCTGGTGTTTTCAGTACGGCGCTGATCAATGCCGTCGCCGTGCTGGTGATCGCCTGTCCTTGCGCACTCGGACTGGCGACACCTACCGCGATCATGGTCGCCAGCGGCCGCGGCGCCGCCGCCGGCATCCTGGTGAAGAACGCCGAGGCGCTCGAACGTGCGGAGAAGGTCAAGGTACTGGCCGTCGACAAGACGGGCACGCTGACGCGCGGAGAGCCCACGGTGACCGATCTTGTTGCCCTGGGTACGTCGGCGGACGAAGCGCTGGCCCTGGCCGCGGGTCTCGAGCAGGCTTCGGAGCACCCGCTCGCGCGTGCCATCCTGCAGCAGGCGCAGGCGCGTGGGGTGACGCTGCCGGCAGTCGGAGAATTCCGGGCGATTCCGGGACGCGGCGTCGAAGGAGTGGTCGCCGGCCGGCGGCTGCGGCTGGCCGCAGCGGACGGCGCTACCCGCGTTGTCGCAGAGGGCCTGGTCGAAGAGTTGCAGCGTTCGGGCAAGACCGTCGTCGTGTTGACCGAAATGGCTGCCCGGAGCACTGCCGGCGAGGTCGATTCCGGACCCGACGAGATCGCCCTGGCGTTGCTGGGGATTGCCGATCCTCTTCGCGACAGCTCAAGGATCGCCGTTGCGCGCCTGCGGGCGATGGGCATCCGCGTCGTGATGCTGACTGGCGACCACGCCGCCACCGCCGCCGTGATCGCCGACGAGCTTGGCATCGACGATTTCCACGCCGGCGTCCTCCCCGGCGACAAGACCGCGGCGGTCGAAGCGCTGAAAGCCGATGGGGCGCCGGTGGCGATGGTCGGCGACGGCATCAACGACGCTCCGGCGCTGGCGGCGGCCGACGTCAGCTTCGCCATCGGCGCCGGCTCCGACGCTGCGATCCAGGCTGCCGACATTACGCTGGTACGCAGCGATCTGGGCGGCATCGTCGATGCCATCCTGCTTTCCCGTGCGACCCTGCGGAAAATCAGGCAGAATCTGTTCTGCGCTTTCCTCTACAATGTGCTCGGCATCCCGCTGGCGGCCCTGGGCATGCTCAGCCCGGTGATTGCCGGAGCCGCGATGGCAATGAGTTCGGTCTCGGTAGTTTCCAATTCGTTGCTGCTCAGGCGCTGGCGCCCGGGCGGCCGTCCGGGCCCGCAACCGGACGTGGCGGGAAGCCGGGCGTGATGCCGCCGCCGATACAAGAAGAAGAGAGGTTCCGTCTGATGGAAAGAATCGTGGTCTCGGTCGTGGGGATGAATTGCCAGCGCTGCGTGCAGAGTGTGACCAGCGCCCTCGAGGCGTTGCCCGGAGTCGAGGAGGTGATAGTGTCCCTGGCGACCGGAGTCGCCAGCGTCGCCTGCGACTCCACTCAGGTGAGTGCCGCCGACCTGCGCCGAGCAATCGAGGACGCGGGATTCGACGCTCCGGGCGGCACCTAGGCTGCCGCTTGCCGCATCCTGCAACTGTCCTGACGAAGAAAAATGTCGAGAAGAAAGACGAAGTCCGAGCAGCCTGCTGTGCCGGGAGTGGCACCGGGTGAAGTGATCCGGCTGACGCAGTTCTCCCACGGTGGCGGCTGCGGCTGCAAGATCGCTCCGCGCGTACTTGAACAGATCCTCGCCAAGACGACGTCGGCGATCGTCCCACCGCAACTGCTGGTGGGCATCGAAACCAGCGATGACGCGGCGGTCTACCAGGTCAACGCGGAACAGGCGCTGATTGCCACGACCGACTTCTTCATGCCGATCGTCGACGATCCGTTCGACTTTGGCCGCATTGCGGCGACCAACGCCCTGTCGGACGTCTATGCCATGGGTGGCGTACCGCTTCTGGCGCTGGCCGTGGTCGGCATGCCGGTCGAGCGATTGCCGCTGGAAACGATCCAGCGGATTCTCGAGGGCGGCGAGTCGATCTGTACCCAGGCTCGCATCCCGATTGCCGGAGGACACACCATCGACTCGGTCGAGCCGATTTACGGCCTCGTCGCCATCGGTCTGGTCCATCCCGAAAATATCAAGCGAAACGCAGGCGCCCGCCCCGGTGACAAGCTGATTCTCGGCAAGGCGCTGGGAGTCGGCTTCTTCAGCGCTGCACAGAAAAAAGGACTGTTGTCCGCAGCCGGCTACGCGGCCCTGGTCGACTCGACGACGCAGCTCAACACGCCGGGACGCTCGCTCGCCTGCCTCGCCGGTGTACACGCGATGACCGACGTGACCGGGTTCGGTCTGCTCGGACACCTGGTCGAAATCTGCAAGGCGTCCACCGTCGCCGCGGTGATCGACTACTCGGCACTACCGCTGCTGCCCAACGCCCTGGATTACGCGGCCAAGGGTTGCGTCACCGGCGCTTCTGCGCGCAACTGGGCGAGCTATGGCGAGCACGTCTCGCTCCAGAAGAGGCAGTTCGGCGACCTCGAGCAGGCGCTGCTGACCGACCCGCAGACCAGCGGCGGGCTGCTCGTCGCTTGCGCGCCGGAAGTGGTCACCGAAGTCCTCGCGATCTTTCTGCAGGAGGGTTTCGACCACGCGACCGTCATCGGCGAGATCGTCGTCGGCAAGCCACAGGTATCCGTGGTCAGGAGTACGGCCGCCTGAGCCCGTGCTGGCCGCCGCTCCGTAGAACTACGGGTGGCGCTTGCGTGCCACGCCGAAAGCGAACAGCGAAATGGCGAACAGCGCGTAGGTGGCCGGCTCGGGGACCGTCGTCGCCAGGCCGTCGCTCGCACTGAAGGTGGTGAAGCCGGGTGCACCCGGCGCACGGAACTGCGCCTGCTGGTCGCCATCGCAGCAATGTTCGAGACCATAGATCTGGAGCACGTGATTGCCGGCCGCCAGACTCGCCGTGTAGTCGAAATACTGGCTGGGATCGTTATAGGACCCGGCCCACCACATGTCATTGGACTTGAAACCGAGGGCGACACCGTCGAGGAAGACCGCGCCGCCGTTGCCGAAGTCGGTTCCCGCACGGAATTCCCAGATCCCGGCCTGCCCGGCAGTTACGCCGAAGGTGACCGTGAAGTCGAAAGCGATATCCGTGGACGAGCCGCCGGCGAACAGGCCGTGGTTCGTAATATGATCAAAGACCGACGGAGAGGCATGGCCATAGCCCGCCGTTGCGGTAGCAACCGCCGCCTCGACGACGCTCTGGTAACTGGCCGCACTGCCCTGCGCTCCCGCCGTCGACTTGCCGGTCGTAACCTCAATCGTGCTCGCCTGGGCACTACCTGCCGACACTGCCAGCGCAGACACGACGATACCGGTGATCATCTTTCCGTTGATCCGTTGCATCATGGTTTTCACTATTGCTCCTTGGTTCAGTTTCGCGGAATGTTTGCGGAGGTACAGCAAGACGCGTGTGCTGCTGGCTGCAACCCAAAGTTTCGTGAACACGGACGCATTGGAACATCGGAGCGACGCAGGCCTTGTGCGATTCCTCACGTTGCTCATCACATGCTCATGGAAAACCCCACGCTCTTCCCGAAACTCCTTTTCTCCCCCGGGGTAAGCGGGCCTAGCCAATTACCGCAACGGCCTTGATTTGCGCCCATACCGCCTTGCCGGCCACCAGTCCGAGTGCGGCCGCGGAGCGTCTGGTCACGCGTGCGACGATGGTGGTCTCTCCAACCTGCAGGCGGACGAGGGCGAGGGCGGGATGCCACTCCCCGGCCAGTTCCAGAACTCTGGCCGGCAAGCAGTTCATGATGCTCATGCCTTCGCATCGTTCGAGCGCAATGCTGACGTCCCGCGCCAGGATGCGGACCCTGACGCGTTTTCCGGAAAGATGTCCGCAACTCCGGACCCAGAGACTGCCGCCTCCGAATTCGACGCGATCTAGGCTCCAGCACTCATCGATTTCTGCGACCGTGGCCTCGAGTACGACGCCAGCGTCCTCGCCGAGACGGATCGGCAGGTCGACACGCGAAAGCGTTTCCGCCAGAGGCCCGGCCGCGACGATCCGGCCAGCGTCGAGGACGACGAGATGATCGGCGAGACGGGCGACCTCGTCCGGCGCGTGACTGACGTAGATCACCGGGATCTCGAGTTCGTCACGCAGCCGTTCGAGATAGGGAAGGAACTCCTGTTTGCGCGCCACGTCGAGCGCAGCCAGTGGCTCATCGAGCAGGAGCAGGCGGGGGCTGGTGAGAAGTGCACGCGCGATCGCCACGCGTTGCCGTTCGCCGCCGGACAACGTCCCTGGTTCGCGCTGCAGCAACCGCGCGATGCCGAGCAATTCCACCACGCGCTCAACGGACTGCGCGCGTGCCGTTTCCGGGACCCGCGATCGGCCATACTCCAGATTGCGGCGCACGGACAAATGGGGAAAGAGATTCGCGTCCTGGAAGACGTAGCCCAAAGGTCGCCGATGCGTTGGCAGAAAATGATCATCGTCCTGCCACGGCTCGCCGTCGACGAACAGGCGACCACGCGCGGCCCTCGTCAAGCCGGCAATGCAACGCAGAAGCGTCGTCTTTCCGCAACCTGAAGGTCCGAAGAGAGCCGTCACGCCTCGACTGGGCAAGCAGACATCGACGGCCAGAGAAAATCCCGGGTACGACAGCTCGAAATGCGCGTCGATCGTCATTGCGTGCGATTTCCGCCCCGCGCGTACAGCACGAGCAGCACCAGGAACGAGAAGGCGAGCATGCCGCCCGCGAGCCAGTGGGCATTCGCGTATTCCATCGCTTCCACATGGTTGTAGATCGCCATCGACAGGACCTGCGTCCTGCCCGGGATGTTGCCGCCGATCATCAGGACGACGCCGAATTCGCCGACCGTGTGCGCGAAGCCGAGCACCGCTGCCGTGGCGATCCCTGGTCTGGCGAGCGGAAGCGCGACTGTGAAAAACGCATCGAGCGGCGATGCTCGCAAGGTGGCCGCCGCTTCGAGCGGTCGTTCGCCAAGCGCGGAAAATGCCTGCTGGATTGGCTGCACGACGAAGGGTGTCGAATAGATCATCGACGCCACCACCAGGCCTGGAAAACTGAACGGGAGCAGACCCAGACCGAGGAATTCCGTAAGGCGCCCGACCAGCCCCTGCGGGCCGAGCAGCACCAGCAGATAAAAGCCGAGGACTGCCGGCGGCAGGACCAGCGGCAGGGTCGTGGCGGCGCCCACGATGCTCTTCAACGGCGAACGGGTTTGCGCCAGCCACCAGGCCAGCGGCGTCCCCAGAATCAGCAGCAGCACCGTGGTGAGGCCAGCGAGCTTGATCGTCAGGGCGATCGCGGCGACGTCGGTTGAACTCAGCATCGCGAATCCGTCTTCTGCAGTACAGCAGTGTCATCATGCGGGGGCGCCCGGCACGACGGCGCAAGCGCCACGGGGTCGGAAAAGCATCGAGGCAAACGTATTCGGGAGGTTCGCATCGCGCCGTCAACAATCGTAGCCGTAGGACTTGATGATTGCCCTGACCTTCTCGCTTTTCAGGTATTTCATCAGTGATTCGGCGGCGGGTTTCCCCCTGCCCTTTTCCAGAATCACCGCGTCCTGGCGAATCGGCCGGTACAGATTAGCAGGAACCATCCAGGCGGAGCCTTCGATCCTGCCGTCTTTCAATACCTGGGAAAGCGAGACAAAGCCGAGCTGAGCGTTGCCGCTGGCGACGAACTGCTGTGCCTGCGAAATGTTTTCGGCGGTGACGAACCTGGGCTGCAGTGCGTCGTGGACGGCGAGCGCCTGCAGGGCTTGCACGGCGGCGGCTCCGTAGGGCGCCAGCTTCGGGTTTGCCAGCGACAGGTTTTCGATTCGGCCTTGCCTGAGAACGTCGCCGGCGCCATCGACGAAAGCGGCTCGTGGCGACCACAGCACGAGCTTGCCGATCGCATAGGTGAACCGGTTTCCCGCGCCCGCCTCCCTGATCAGTTTCCTCGGCGTCTCCTCGTCCGCCGAGAGGAGAATCTCGAACGGCGCGCCGTTCCTGATCTGCGCAGAGAACTTTCCGGTCGCGCCGTAGGAAGCGACGACCCGGTGTCCACTCTCCTTCTCGAACTCCGCGGCGATCTTCTGCATTGGGGCCGTGAAGTTTGCGGCAATCGCGACCGTGACCTCGTCGGCCCGCGCAGCGGACCACCACAGCAGACTGGCGAGCAGCGCGAGGACAAGGAACCGGGTAGTCATCTCCACTTCCTTTGGGCGACCCTGGTGTGATCAATGTATCGAGACGAGAAAAAACGCGCGATACCTTGCATGGCAACCGGTGACACCGATGACAATCGCTGGGCGGGTTCGTAGCTCTTCCCGGGTCGTCAAGGCATAGGCGAGATCGTTGATCGCCCTGCCGTTCGCCCCATTCCCTGCCCTTTTCCTGCCAGCGGGAGGTCCGGCCAGCACGGGTTGCGCCCAAGAGATTTCCCGTTGGCTGGCCTAGCCCAGCAACCCACGCTGCTCGACAAAGGCGATGATCTCCGGCAAGCCCTGCCCCGTCTTCATGTTGCTGAAGACGAACGGCCGCTCGCCGCGCATGCGCCGGGCGTCGTGCTCCATCACCTGCAGCGACGCACCGACGAAAGGCGCCAGATCGGTCTTGTTGATCACCAGGAGGTCCGACTTGGTGATCCCGGGCCCGCCCTTGCGCGGGATCTTGTCGCCTGCGGCGACGTCGATCACGTAGATCGTCAGGTCGGAGAGTTCCGGGCTGAAGGTGGCGGCGAGGTTGTCGCCACCGGATTCGACGAACACGATTTCGATGTCCGGGAAAGCAGCCGTCAGGCGGCTGACTGCTTCCAGGTTGATCGATGCGTCCTCGCGAATCGCGGTATGCGGGCAGCCGCCGGTTTCGACACCGAGGATGCGCTCCTGCGGCAGCGCTGCATGCTGAACCAGGAACTTCGCGTCTTCCGCGGTGTAGATGTCGTTGGTCACGACGCCGAGGCTGTAGCGATCACGCAGCGCCAGGCAGAGGGCCAGGGTGAGTGCGGTCTTGCCGGAGCCGACCGGACCTCCGATGCCGATGCGCAATGCGGGACGACGGTTCATGTGAGTTTGCTTTCTGTCAGGATCGGAAAAGTCTCGCATACTGCGTTTCGTGACGGCTGGACGCCAGCGCGAAACCGGGAGCGAGGTTGCTCCAGCGCTCCTCCGGCAGATCGAGAGCCGCAAGGGCGAGCGCCGGAAGGCGAGCGCCAAGCGTCAGCATCAGACGCTGCCCGGCGGTCTGACCCAGGGGTACCGCCTTGAGTGCGGCCATCACCTGGTTTTCGCACCAGGACCAGAGATAAGCGGTCAGCGAATGCTCGGGGTCGATTGCCCAGACGGCAGCCGCCAGCGCCCAGCCGGCAGGAAAAGTAATTTCCTGCGGCACAGCGCAGGCCGGCGGCAGCGCAGAAGCGCCGAGATCGTGCAACAGGCAGCGCAGCGAGTAGCCCATCTGCAGCGTTTCGGCACGCAGTTCGGACGACTCGCGACTGGCCAGGAAGTCGGCGTTCAGGCGTTCGACTTCGCCCGCGTCGGCGGCCATCCACGCTCGCTGCAGACTGGCCGTCAGCGGGGCTTCGAAACGGCCGACGGCATTCGCCAACAGTCCGCCGATCCAATCCAGCGCAGTCGCCTCATCGCCTACCCGGCCCGCTTCGACCGCCCATTCGAGCCCTTGGGAGTAGGTGTAGGCGCCCACCGGCAGCGCCGGACTGGCGAGTTGCAGCAGGCGCGCCAAGGCCAGGCTCACTTGAACTCGTGAATCCTCGCCGGCGAACTCTGCGCGCCATCAGCCGGATGGCGTGTACTACCCGCCGTCGCTGCTCGTGCCGGGCGGTAGTCGTGGGCGCCAGTGTGCGCGTGCGCAGCGTAGGCGCCGCCTTCGGGATCGAACGGCGCCTCGACTTCGGTGACCGTACAGCCGAGTCCGAGCAGCATCTCGGCGAGAACGTGATCCGGCTGCAGGCGCAGGCAGCCCTCGGCAAGCTGCACCGGCACATGCCGGTTGCCCAGATGGTAGGCGGCACGAATGAGCTGCAAGGTGTCGTCGGTGCGCACTTCGAGCAGCGCTTCGGCTGCCGCCTCGATGGCGACGACGCGACCGCTGCCGGTCCGCAAGCGGTCTCCGTGACGAAGCACGGTGCCTGCCGGAAAGACGTAGCCCAATTCCTCGCCGCCGACCAGGACGACGCGCTGCCGGCTTCTGCAGCGGGCGTCGTAAGCAAGCACCAGGCGGTCGCTGGCAGGAGTATCCCGGTCGGCGAAGGTCTCGGCAATCAGCATCGTCAGAACAGGAAGTAGCGCTGCGCCATCGGCAGGACGCTGGCCGGCTCGCAGACCAACAGTTCGCCGTCGGCGCGCACGGCGTAGGTTTCGGCATCGACCTCGATCGTCGGCGTCGCCGAATTGTGGATCATGTCCGTCTTGCCCAGCCCGCGCGTCCGGCGCACGGCGTGCAGTGGTCTCGCGAGCCGCAGCGCGGCGACCTCCGGATTGTCGAGCGCGGCCTGCGAAACGAAAGTTACCGAGGTCTTGCGCGCGCCCGCGAAAGCGCCGAACATCGGCCGATAGTGTACCGGCTGCGGCGTCGGGATCGAGGCGTTGGCGTCGCCCATCGCGGCGGCGGCGATCATCCCGCCCTTTAGGATCAGCGACGGCTTGACGCCGAAGAAGGCCGGTTTCCAGAGCACCAGATCGGCGAGCTTGCCGACTTCGATCGACCCGACCAGATCGGCGATGCCGTGCGTGATCGCTGGGTTGATCGTGTACTTGGCTAGGTAGCGCTTGACGCGGAAGTTGTCGTTCGCATACTCGGCACCCCCCGCCGCAGGCGATGGCAGAGGACCACGCTGCACTTTCATCTTGTGTGCGGTTTGCCAGGTGCGCAGAATCACTTCGCCGACGCGGCCCATTGCCTGCGAATCGGAGGACATCATCGACAACGCTCCGAGATCGTGCAGGATATCCTCCGCGGCGATGGTCTCGCGCCGGATGCGGCTTTCCGCGAAAGCAACGTCTTCGGCGATCGCCGGGTCGAGGTGATGGCAAACCATCAGCATGTCGAGGTGCTCATCGACCGTATTCACCGTGTAAGGCCGCGTCGGGTTGGTCGAAGACGGCAGGACGTTGCCTTCGCCGACGGCGCGCAGGATGTCCGGCGCATGCCCGCCGCCCGCACCTTCGGTGTGGAAGGTGTGGATGGTGCGTCCCTGGAAGGCGGCCAGCGTCGTTTCGACGAAACCGGATTCGTTGAGCGTGTCGGTATGAATCGCCACCTGCACGTCCATCTCTTCGGCCACTGTCAGGCAGTTGTCGATCGCAGCCGGAGTGGTTCCCCAGTCCTCGTGCAGCTTGAGGCCGATGGCGCCGGCGCGCACCTGCTCGCGCAAGGGTTCCGGCAGCGAGACGTTGCCCTTGCCGAGGAAACCGAGGTTCATCGGGAAGGCGTCGGCTGCTTCGAGCATGCGGTGAATGTGCCAGGGGCCCGGCGTGCAGGTGGTGGCGTAAGTGCCTGTGGCTGGTCCGGTGCCGCCGCCGAGCATGGTCGTCACGCCCGACATCAGCGCTTCCTCGATCTGCTGCGGGCAGATGAAATGAATGTGGCTGTCGATGCCGCCGGCGGTGACGATCATTCCTTCGCCGGCGATGATCTCGGTACTGCCGCCGATGGCGATCGTCACTCCTGGCTGGATGTCCGGATTGCCCGCCTTGCCGATGCCGGCGATGCGCCCGCCCTTGATCGCAATGTCGGCCTTGACGATCCCCCAGTGGTCGACGATCAGCGCGTTGGTGATCACCGTATCGGCGACTTCACCGGCAGGCTTCTGCCCCTGCCCCATCCCGTCGCGAATCACCTTGCCGCCGCCAAACTTGACTTCCTCGCCGTAGATCGTGAAATCACTTTCGACGACGATCCACAGTTCGGTATCGGCAAGGCGCACGCGATCGCCGACGGTTGGCCCGAACATTTCGGCGTAGGCTTGCCGCGAGATGCGGACACTCATGACAGTTCCCCCATGACTGAGCCAGTGAAACCGTAAACCCTACGGTCCCCGCCCAGCGCAACCAGCTGCACGCTGCGCGTCTGCCCGGGCTCGAAGCGTACGGCGGTGCCGGCGGCGATGTCGAGCCGGTAACCGCGTGCCGCCGCCCGGTCAAAGGCCAGCGCCAGGTTCGTTTCGGCAAAGTGATAGTGCGAACCGATCTGGATCGGCCGGTCGCCGGTATTGGCGACCGTCAGCCGGATCGTCTCGCGACCGGCGTTGAGTTCGATCTCGCCGTCCTCTATCTGCATTTCTCCGGGAATCATGACCGGCTCCTCAGACGATCGGGTGATGGACGGTAACCAGCTTGGTCCCGTCCGGGAAGGTTGCCTCCACCTGGATGTCGTGGATCATTTCGGGGACGCCTTCCATCACGTCGTCCCGGGTCAGCAGCGTCGTGCCGTAGCTCATCAGTTCGGCCACGCTGCGCCCATCGCGCGCGCCTTCGACGATGGCGGCGCTGATCAGGGCGACTGCTTCCGGGTAGTTGAGTTTCAGACCACGCGCCCGGCGCCGCTCGGCGACCAGCGCAGCGGTGAAGATCAACAGCTTGTCCTTCTCTCTCGGTGTCAGTTCCATGCATCTCCCACAATGTTCAGGTGCTCCAGATCCGCGGCGGCACCGCCGTCCTGCCGAGTGCGGCCGGTCGCAAGACCTGCCATACCGCGCTCAACCAGGCGCGCGCCACCTCCGTCCCGGGGGCAAGGCAGCGCGCCACGAGCACTTCGGGCAAAGCCGTGACGCCGGTGAGCACGCCTCCGTCGGCGGGAAGCGTGCGACAGGCATCCAGCCAATCGCGAGCCACCGCCTTGCCGGCGAGAAGCAGTGTCGCGCTGACCGGCTGGCCGGCCAGACCGGCGGCCGCGTCGAGCCACGCCGCGCCACCCGCGAGCCGCCCGCGCTCGATCCACAGCGGCCGTCCGGCCCTTTCGATCCGCGTCGACAGGTCGAGCCAGCCATTTCGGAAGCGTTCGCCGCTGGCAGTGCGGCCCAGGCATAGAATTTCCCAGCCGCAGAATGTTCCCCCTTCCGCCAGCTCGACGCGCGTCTGCATGGTCGCTTCGGCGCCATCATAAACGATTGTTTCCTGCGGCAGCCATTCGATGATCGCAGAAGGGGCGACACGGACCGACAGCGACTGCTGCGCCGGCCGCCCACCCGCACGATACCACTTGCCGGCGCCAGGTGTGGTCAACAAGGCACACGCGCCGGGAGCGGCGGCAAGCTCGACCTCGAGGCGGTCGCCGCCGGCAATTCCGCCCGGCGGATGGAGAACGATCGCGTGGCAGGTGGCGGGGCCTTCCGGGTAAAACGCTCGCTGTACGCGCAGCGGTCCGCAATGCTCACGCCGCACCAGCCGCGTCGCCGCCGAGTGCCGCTCGAAGCCGAGAGCCAGGCGCGCGTGCCAGCCGGGACGCGCCGCTTCCTCGTCTGCCCGCCGCTTCAGGTCCTCGCAGCGCATACTTCGCCAGCCTGCCGCGGGCGCCACTTGTCGACCACTGTCGCAAGCTCGTCGAGGCGAAACGGCTTGCTGACAAAATCGTCCATGCCCGCAGCCAGACAGGTTTCGCGATCGCCAACCATGGCATTCGCAGTCAGCGCGATGATCGGAATGCGCGTGGCGCCGGCGGCTTCGCTGGCGCGAATTCGTTGTGTCGCCTCGATCCCATCCAGTTCGGGCATCTGGCAATCCATCAGGACCATGTCGAAGGAATGCGGCGCGGCGAGCACTTCCAGTGCGCTCAGACCGTTGCTGGCGACCGTACAGGCACAGCCGATCGCCTCCAGAAAACCGCAGGCAACCAACTGATTGACCGGGTTGTCTTCGACGACCAGCACCTTGAGCTGCCGCGCCTCTGCCGTCCGCCTAACCTGTGGCACCGGGCTCGTCGGCAGAACCACTTGCCGCGCCGGCTGGCGTTGCCGATCACGTTCGAACGTCAAGGAAAACCAGAAACACGAGCCGACACCCTGCCGGCTGCTTACGCCACAGCGTCCGCCCATGAGTTCGCAAAGCCGCCGCACGATCGCGAGCCCCAGACCGGTACCACCAAACCGCCGGGTGATCGAACTGTCCGCCTGCGTGAACGACTCGAAGAGGTGGGGCACGATGTCTTCGCTGATGCCGAGACCGGTGTCTTCCACTTCGAAGCGATAAACCAGCGCGCTGCCTTCGTCGGAGATCAGCCGGGCACGAATGCAGATCTGCCCCTGTTGCGTGAACTTCAGTGCATTGCCCACGAGGTTGGTAAGGATCTGCGCATAGCGTGTCGGATCGCCAATCACCGCATTCGGCAGATCAGCCGGCCAGTCGATCAGCGATGCCAGACCCTTGCCCTCGATCTGTGCTTGCAGCAGCAGCAGAGTCTGTTCGGTCGTCGCGCGCAAGTCGAAAGGCGTCGATTCTATGTCCAGGCGACCGGCCTCGATCTTCGAAAAGTCGAGAATGTCGTTGAGGATCTTGAGCAGCGAGAGGGCCGACTGCTGAATGGTGTCGGCCATCTTCCGCTGCTTGCCGTCCAGCGGGCTGGTGAGCAGCAGTTCGGTCATTCCCAACACGCCGTTCATCGGCGTCCGCAGCTCATGGCTCATCGCCGCTAGAAATGCCGACTTGGCGCGACTGGCCGCGTGCGCCGCCTCGTTCGACGCCTGCAACTCCCGATTGCTTTGCTCGAGCGCCTGCAAGGCCTGAGTCAGCGCGGCAGTACGCTCCTTCACCTTGCCTTCGAGAGCGATGGCGCCCTGAAACAGGGAAAACGAGTTGCCCTTCCGGTCCACTTCGCGTTCGACACGATTCATCAGGACCTCGTTGATGTATCGAAGCTGTGCGTTTTCCTCCTCGAGTTCGAGGCAGCGGGACTGCAAACGGGCCAGTTCGCTCATCTTCGTAGCGGTCGATCGTCTGCGAACTTCAGGAGGCCTGTCCGATCGCAATGCCAGTGAAAGTCTGATTGACGTGCATCGAGTTGAACTGTTCGCCATAGGTGGCGAAGCCGATCACGTTGTTCTCGGCGAGAAGCTTTCCGATTCGTTCCTGGAGTCCATCGCGTTCGCCTTCCAGGCGGCGCAGAATACAGTCGCAGCCGAGTACCAGTTGCGGCGGCCCGACGGTGGCGCGGACCTTGGCGAATGCCTCCTGCAGGTTTTCCAGCATGTCCATACCTCTGGCGATCGTCAGCACGATGCCGTCGTCGATGGCACAGAAGAACGACAGGCTTTCGTCCTCGTTCACCTTCGCGATCGAGCGCACGAAGTATTGGCCGCCGACGCGCACGACCAGGGGATGCGTGGCAAAGATCAACGGCGTCAGTTCATCGATCGCCAGGCCCAGCAGCCGCGCAAATTCCCGGGCAGCCGGCTTGCCGTTGATCTCGAAGACGATCCGGCGCAGCGGATCCGAGCGGGTGATGACGAGGCGCTTGTCCGAATGCACGAAGTGCTGCGTGCGGAACGCCAGAAACGGCAACCCGGTACGCAGCACGCTGAGCAGCGCGACCTTCTGCCGGAATTTTCCTTGGTAGTAGAGGTGTGTTGCCCCGAAGCGAGTGCCATCGGCTGCCGAGCCGCCGATCAGGTCGATTCCCTGCAGGTGGTGGTGCATGCAACTGACGGCGAGTTCTTCCTGCATCGCGAGGCCGTCGATCAACAGGAATGCGAAGGTATCGCCGGCGCTGGGCGGTTGCCCGTCGCGCGGACCGAGGCCGTCCAGCAGTGCGCTGACTTCGCCCGCGGTGGCAACACTGTCGAAGGGATCGAGGGGGATCAGCCGGGTGGCGACATCCAGGTCGCGCCCGGCCAGACTGAAGCCGGTCACCGTGCCGGAAAGGTAGCCCTGCGGAGTGATTTCGCCTGCGGTGGTGCAACCGATCAGATTGACGTCGCCGAAGAGCCGGTGCAAGCCCTCCGCCAGTACCGGCAGATCCATGTCGGCTGCACAGTAAAAGACTGCGAGCTTGATTTCCGGCTGGTCCAGTGCAGCGTGTACCTCCCGGGCAGCCTGCGCCGCATCACGGGACTGCACGGTGCACCTGCGAATCGAGAGCGAACATGGTGAAGAAGACGGCATCGATGGCTCCTGATCCTTTCTGGCAGGCGAAGCGCCGCCGGCCTGTCGGGCTGATGGAGGCGAACTGGCAGCAGAAAGTGCGACCTGCCGAAGGAGAGGACTGGCCAGAGGAGGTGCACCCGACGACACGCTTCCGATTATAGGTTTCCCCATCGACAGGGGTCAATCGCGCCACTGCAGCAGATAGCCACATCGAATAGCGGCGCCGTTCCTCCGGTCGCGAGCGATCGCTCGTGGCGCAACGTCCCTCACGCGCACCATGCCGCATCGTCAAGAAGAGGACCTGTGGCGACCTGTCGAAATTCTTGACACGCGCACCTTCCGTGACCGTTGACCGGATCTCCATTGCATTGAAAGAACATCAATTTTTCTTATTCTTGAAGAGGTGGCGCGGCTTGTGCTTTCGGCGAATTGCTCGGGTCGCGCAGAATGACCGGACAAATTCGTCAATTTTCCTCTGACCAATACAGGAGTTCCTTCAATGAAAAACTTATTCGCCATTACAGCAACTTGCGCTGGAATCATGGGGCTCGTTGGCGGCGCCCAGGCGGACACCGTATACACTTCCCGGGCGGCGTTCGACGCCGCAACCGCTGGGCAGACCATCATCGATTTTAATGGTATCGCAGGAGCAAACAGCTACGTCGCTTACAACGCTGGCCCGCTGATCCTGTCGGGCGTCACCTTCACCGGCAACGGCAGCATGTTCGTCATTGGCGAAAACTGGTATGGCACCGCTTATCCCGATGGCGGCTATCTCAACTCGGACTATGCGGCGACGAACACCATCGTCGCGACGCTGCCGGGGGCGACCGCCGTCGGCTTCGACTTCGGCGGCCTGCTCGGCGCGCCGGTGACCTTTACCGTCACCTTGTCGGACGGCTTCACCTGGTCCGCGACCAGCAACGGATCCATTTCGCCGCTGGCGCCGCTGGAATTCATCGGCATCACCTCGTCGACGCCGCTGAGCAGCATCAAGATCGACATGCCTAACGCCGCCAGCTACAACGCAATCGACAACTTCACGCTGGCCGCCGCGGTCCCCGAGCCAGCCAGTTGCGCACTGTTGTTGACTGGACTCGGCATGCTCGGCGCGACGATGCGTCGCCGCCAGACTGCATCCGCCTGAGGCAGCAGGCAGGGCCACCGGCACAACGATTCGAGCGAACCGGCAAAGGCCGCTGCCGGTTCGCTCGCCGCCCCGCTCCTCGCCGACCGGGGCTAGAAATCTCCGTGGTCGCGAGCGAAAACGAGGATGCTGTTCGCCGGCAAGGTAATCGCGGCCGACGCCGGCAGCCCGTCCCACGAGGGACCGTCGGCAGTAACGCCACCCGCATTCCCTTGCGCGTTGGGATTGACCCACTGGTCGTAGACGTCGCTGTTGAAGACCTCGTACCAGTACCCGCCGGCCGGAAAGCCGATGCGGTAACCGTGGTTGTAGAAGGTTCCCTCGTTGAAGCTGGCGACGATCACCACGTCGCGACCAATTCCCGGTATCCAGCGCTGCCAGGCGATGACCCGATTCTGATTGTGCACGTGGAAAACGTTCAGGCCGTCGCCGCGCAGTCCGGGATGCCTGCGACGCAGCCACATCAGATCACGCGTGCAGCGATGCTGATCCGACATCGCCTTGTCACCGCCTTCCAGACCATCCCACCAGATCAGCAACTCGGGACGACCCGTCCAGTCCGTCCAGTACTTGTCCTCGAGAAACTCCTGACCCATGAAAATCATCGGTACCCCGGGTGCCGTCAGCAGCATCCCGGCCGCCACCTTCGCCCGGCTGCGTGCGTACCACGAGCGCGAGTTGCTCGGATCGGCAAGAGCTGCGATACGCGGCTGCCGGTCGCCATGATTGACATCGAGCAGATCGTGGTTTTCCAGGCACTGAAACACGCTCCAGCGTCCCTGATCGCGATACGTCAGGTAAAGGGCGTCACGCACGCGATCGAGATTCACCGCCGCCTGCCGGCCGCCGGTAGTTTCGCCGATCGCCTTGCGCACGTTGTCGCGCAAGGTATCGCTATAGCCCAGGTCGAAACCCATTCCATAAGGCGGCGAGGCAATTGCCCGCCAGCGCTCGTCCCCCCAATACTCCGCGATCTGCACGGCGCCGGGTTTGATGAAGCGCAGCGTGCTGGTCAGATCCTGGGCAAAGAACCAGCCGCCGTTTTCTGCGATTACCGTGACCTGATCGTAGCGCAGGCCGTCCACATGGTATTCCTGCAACAGCGCCTTGCCATTGTCGATCAGGAACTCGCGCACCTCCTGCTTCCAGTAGGCGAATATCAGGCCGCCGGCGTGACCCTGATCGGTGAAGTAAAGACTGTTGTTGTTGGTCGTGGCGGCCTGGCGATCGAAAAAGTAGATGCTCTGATCGTCAAATCCGCCGCCCGCGTGGTTATACACGACATCAGTGATCACAGCGACCCCGTACAGGTGGCAAAGGTCGATGAACGCCTTGAACTGGTTGACCTGTCCCGTGATCTGCGCCGCCGTCAGAGGAGGAAATCCCTTCGCCGTCAGCAGCCGGTTCACCCGTTCGAGATACGGTGGCAAGTCGGCTGCCCGCACCGCGTAGTCCATCTCCGGCGAGAAAAGGTCGGTGCCGTTGTAGCCGAGGCTGTTCTCGCCCTGGAACTCCTGGAATGGCAGTGGCATCACCGCGTTGATCCCGAGATCGGCGAAATACTCGATGCGATCGACCACGTCGAGAATCTTGCACACCCGGTGCGGCCGAATGTCCCGGCCGCTGGCGTCTCTCGCATAGAACACGCCGATGTGGAACTGATAGACGATCAGCTCGCTGAACGCTGGCGTACGGTAGCCGGCGTCGTGCCAGGCATAGTCCGCCGGGCTACGCACGATGCAATTGCAGTCGGGATAGCCGTCCATCTCCAGCTCGCGCGCATAAGGGTCGCGCTTGAAGCCTTCGCTTCCTTCGCCGACGACGTAGAAGCGGTAGAGATCGCCATCCTCGACACCCGGGAAAAAGCCTCCCCAATAGCCATTGCCGTCCTTGACCAGCAAGGCGTCGGGACTCTTCGGAAAGTCCGGCGGGCTGCCCGTCGGCTGCGGCAACGCGAGATACACCGCCAGCGCGTTCGGCGCCCAGGTGCGAAAAGTGGCTCCTCCCGGCACCAGGCTGGCGCCGAGCGGAGTGTGCGAATCGATGTATTGTTGCGATGCGGTCATGGCGGCACCTATCGGCAGATCGGTCGAAGGACTGGCGGGCTGCCCGCACGGGCGCCGACTGCACGTCCTTCGACAGGGCCGGGCGTCGAATCGCTGGACGGGCAGCGCGAGCCAGATGGGAATCGCAGCGTGGCGCTCGCCGCTTTTCGCGGACGATGTGGCCGGCGCCCTCGTCGCGAGGGTAGCGTTCCCGGTAATCCGCGGTCAATCGGGAATTTGAGCGCGAGCCCGGCGACCGTCAAACCGCCAGCGCCGCGAGCACCCCGTCTTTCTCCATGTCTTCGCCACGACCGCGCAGGATGATCTCGCCACGTTCCATCACCAGGTATTGATCGGCCAGCGAGCGGGCGAAATCGTAATACTGCTCGACCAGCAGAATTGCCATTTCGCCACCCGCCGCCAGCGAGCGCACGGCGCGTTCGATGTCCTTGATGATCGACGGCTGGATGCCTTCGGTCGGCTCGTCGAGGATCAGGAGCTGTGGACTCATCGCCAGCGCACGGCCAATGGCGAGCTGCTGCTGCTGCCCACCCGACAGGTCGCCGCCACGCCGGCGCAGCATCTGCCGCAAAACGGGAAACATCTCGAAGATGCGCTCGGGTATCGGCGCGCTGCGCGGACAGGCAGCGAGCCCCATCAGCAGATTCTCGTGCACCGTCAGGCGTGGAAAGATTTCTCGCCCCTGCGGCACGTAGCCGATGCCGGCGCGCACGCGCTGATGCGAAGCGGCGCGCGTCAGATCGCGGCCGGCGAACTCGATGCTGCCGCTTCGCGTCGGCAGCAATCCCATCAGCGACTTGAGCAGCGTCGACTTGCCGACGCCATTGCGACCCAGGATCGCCGTCACCTTGCCCGCCTCGGCGGTGAAACTGAGGTTGCGCAGGATATGGCTGCCACCGTAGTACTGATTGAGCTGGTTTACCTTCAGCATCGCAGTCAACGTCCCAGATAGACTTCGATCACGCGGGCATCGGCCTGCACCTCTTCCAGCGTTCCTTCGGCGAGGACGCTGCCTTCGTGCAGGACCGTGACCTTGCTGCCGAGCTGCTTGACGAAAGCCATGTCGTGCTCGACGACGACCAGCGAATGCCTGCCGGCCAACGACAGAAAGAGTTCGCCGGTACGCTCGGTCTCCTCGTCGGTCATGCCGGCGACCGGTTCGTCGAGCAGCAGCAGCTTCGGCTCCTGCATCAACAGCATGCCGATCTCCAGCCACTGTTTCTGGCCATGCGAGAGCAATCCGGCCAGGCGCTTGCCGTGCGTATCGAGACGAATCAGGCGCAGGGTTTCGGCAATCCGGTCGCTGGCGGCGGCATCGAGTTGTGCGAAGAGACTGTGGCGGACGCGCTTGTCGGTCTTCATCGCCAGTTCGAGATTCTCGAAAACGGTATGGTTCTCGAAGATCGTCGGTTTCTGAAACTTGCGGCCGACGCCGATGTGCGCGATTTCGGGTTCCGAGAGTCGCGTCAGGTCGATCGTCTGACCGAAGAAGACGGTGCCTTCGTCGGGTCGGGTCTTGCCGGTGATGACATCCATCATCGTCGTTTTGCCGGCGCCGTTGGGCCCGATGATGCAGCGCAATTCGCCGGCATCGATCGTCAGCGACAGCTTGTTGAGGGCGCGAAAGCCGTCGAAGGTGACGGTGATGTCTTCGAGATAGAGGATGACCTTGTGCGACAGGTCGAGTTTGCCCGGCTTGAGCACGTGCCCGAGTTCGGCGGTGCCGCTGTCCCAGTCGGGATTGTCTCTGGCGTCAAGCAGTGAATCGACGGCGTTCATGCTCCCGCTCCCTTCGCTGCCGCAATCGCTTTCTTGCCGCCCTGCTTCACTCCACTGCGCAGCCTGGACCACAGGCCGACGACGCCCTGCGGCAGGTACAAGGTGGCGACGACGAACAGGGTGCCGAGAAAGAACAGCCAGTATTCGGGAAAGCTCACGGTGAACCAGCTCTTGGCGAGATTGACGAGGAAAGCTCCGATGACCGGCCCGATCAGCGTGCCGCGCCCGCCGACGGCTACCCAGATGGCGATTTCGATCGAGTTTGCGACCGACATCTCGGACGGATTGATGATTCCCACCTGCGGTACGTACAGCGCACCGGCGATGGCGCACAGCATCGCCGACAGGGTCCAGGCGAAGAGCTTGAACCACAGCGGGTTGTAACCGATGAACATCACCCGCGACTCGGCATCGCGGATCGCCGTCAGAATGCGGCCATATTTCGATGTCACCAGATAACGCGCGAGCAGCAGCGTGCCGATCAGCGCCAATGCCGAAAGGGCAAAGAGGACGACCCGTGTTTCCGCTGCCGTGATCGAATGGTCGAGGATGCGCTTGAAATCCGTGAAACCGTTGTTGCCGCCGAAACCGGTTTCGTTGCGGAAGAAGAGCAACATCGCCGCGTAGGTCAGGGCCTGCGTGATGATCGAAAAATAGACTCCCTTGATGCGTGAGCGGAAAGCGAAGTAGCCGAAGACGAAGGCGATCAGTGCCGGGACGACGAGCACCAGCAGGGCGACCCAGAGAAAGCTGTCGCTGCCGGCCCAGAACCACGGCATTTCCTTCCAGTCGAGGAAGACCATGAAATCCGGCAGGTCGCTCTGGTAGCTGCCGTCACGACCGATCTGCCGCATCAGGTACATTCCAAACGCGTAGCCGCCGAGTGCGAAAAACAGGCCGTGGCCGAGCGAGAGAATGCCGCCATACCCCCAGATCAGGTCCATTGCCACCGCGACGATCGCATAGCAGAGAATCTTGCCGATCAGCGTGATGAACCAGGTGGACAGATGCAGCGGGTTTTCGGGCGGCAGCAGCAGGTGCATGATCGGCACGGCGATCAGCGCGAAGGCGGCGACCAGGCCGCTCAGCAGCCAGCCCCGGGAGTCGAAGCTGCGCCCGAGACGGACGATCAGCGGAGTTCTCATGGAAGTTCTCTCCGGGCTCACGATTCGACGAAGCGGCCCTTGACGGCGAACAGCCCTTGCGGACGCTTCTGGATGAAGATGATGATGAACACGAGCACAACGATCTTGGCGACCACCGCCCCCGTCCAACCCTCCAGGAACTTGGTGAACACGCCGAGACCGAGGGCCGCCCAGACCGCACCGGCAAGCTGCCCGACGCCGCCGAGCACGACGACCATGAACGAGTCGACGATGTAGCCCTGCCCCATGTCGGGACCGACGTTGGCGATCTGCGACAGCGCCACGCCACCGAGGCCCGCGATGCCGGCGCCGAGGCCGAAGGCGAGCGTGTCGATGCGCCCGGTCGGCACCCCGACGCAGCCGGCCATCGGCCGGTTCTGCGTCACTGCCCGAACGAACATGCCCAGCCGCGAAAGGTTGAGGATCGCCCACATCGCGCTCAGCACCGCGATCGAGAAGGCGACGATAATGATCCGGTTCCATGGCAACAGAAGGTTCGGCAGCACCTCGATGCCGCCCGCCAGCCACGCCGGGTTGGCAACTTCGACGTTCTGCGCGCCGAACAGCGTCCGCGCCACCTGCATCAGGAACAGCGAGATTCCCCAGGTGGCGAGCAGAGTTTCGAGCGGGCGACCGTAGAGATGGCGGATGACGATGCGTTCCATCAGCACGCCGACCAGCGCGGCGGCGAGAAAGCCGACCGGGACGGCGGCGAGCAGATACCAGTCGATCGCCTCGGGAAAATACGCGCGAAACACGCTCTGCATCACCCAGGCGGAGTAGGCGCCGACCATCAGCAGTTCCCCGTGCGCCATGTTGATCACGCCCATGACGCCGTAGGTGATCGCCAGGCCGAGTGCTGCGAGCAGCAGGATCGAGCCAAGCGAGAGGCCGGTGAAAGCGCGACCGAGGTTCTCGGCCCACGCCAAACGCTGCTCGATGGCGCGGATCGAGGTTCCGGCCGCGGCGCGCACTGCGCCGTCGGGCTCGACCCAGCCATCACCGCGCTTTTCCGTCAGTGGCAGCAGCAGTTGCTTGACTCTCGGATCACTGCTCTCCCCGAGCACGCGCACCGCGGCGAGACGCACCTCGGCGTCGGTCGAGCCCAGGCTCGCCTGGGCATGGGCCATTTGCAGTCGGCTCCTGATCTCGCCGTCGGTTTCACTGGCCAGCGCCCGGTCGAGCAGCGGCAGCATCTTCGCGTCGGCGCTCGCCGTCACTTCCTGCGCGGCCTGCCAGCGCACCGCGCGCTCGGCGGAAAACAGGCGCAATGCCGCCATTGCCGCCGACAATTCGCGCCGTACCCGATTGTTGATGCCAATCGTCTCGATCGTCCCCGGCGCCGGCTTGATTTCGGCATTGCTGGCGGCGTCGAGCACTCGCCGGCCGTCCACGATCACCATCCGCTCGCCAGCAATCGCCAGCGAACCTTCGGAGAGTGCCTGCAATATCGGCAGAGCCTCCTCGGGTGCCGCCTCGGCGAGCGCTGCGATCGCCGCGATTCTGGTGTCGGAGTCTTCCGCGGCGAGCGGCTTGAGCAGTACCGGGTCGATGGCCGCCAGGCATGACGCACTCAGCAGCCAGCCGCAAAACAGTAATCCTATGGTGCGCATGCTTCCTCCGGGAGCGGGCAGCGGCGACAGGGCTCCGCTGCCCGGACGGTCCTGCTTACTTGCCCTTGCCTTCCGGCTCGTCCTTCTTCTTGTCGTTACCCGGGATGTAGGGGCTCCATGGCTGCGCCTTGATCGGTCCTGGCGTTTTCCAGACGACATTGAACTGTCCGTCGGCCTTGATTTCGCCAATGAACACCGGCTTGTGCAGGTGATGGTTCTTCTCGTCCATCTTGATCGTGAATCCCGACGGCGCCTTGAAGGTCTGACCGGCCATCGCCGCGATTACCTTGTCGACGTCGGTGGACTTGGCTTTCTCGACCGCCTGCTTCCACATATAGACGCCAATGTACGTCGCTTCCATCGGGTCGTTGGTGACCGCCTTGTCGGCGTTCGGTAGTTTCTGCTTGACCGCCCAGGCGCGATACATTTTGGTGAACTTGTCGTTTTCGACGTTCTTCAGCGACATGAAGTAGTTCCAGGACGCCAGATGTCCGACCAGCGGCTTGGTATCGACGCCGCGCAGTTCCTCCTCGCCGACCGAGAAGGCGACCACCGGCACTTCTGTCGCCTTGATCCCGGCGTTGCCCAGTTCCTTGTAGAACGGGACGTTCGAGTCGCCGTTGATGGTCGAGATCACCGCCGTCTTCTTGCCTTCGCTCGAGAACTTCTTGATCTTGGCGATGATCGTCTGGTAATCGCTGTGGCCGAACGGGGTGTATTCCTCCATGATGTCGGCGTCGGCAACTCCCTTGGACTTCAGGAAGGCGCGCAGGATCTTGTTGGTCGTCCGCGGATAGACGTAGTCGGTACCGAGCAGGACGAAGCGCTTGGCTTCACCGCCGTCCTTGCTCATCAGGTACTCGACCGCCGGAATCGCCTGCTGGTTTGGCGCGGCGCCGGTGTAGAAAACGTTGTATTCGAGTTCCTCGCCTTCGTACTGCACCGGATAGAAGAGCAGACCGTTGAGTTCCTTGTACACCGGCAGGACCGACTTGCGCGAGACCGAAGTCCAGCAGCCGAAGGTCACCGCGACCTTGTCCTTGCTCAACAACTGCCTCGCCTTCTCGGCGAACAGAGGCCAGTTCGAAGCCGGGTCGACCACCACCGGCTCGAGTTTCTTTCCGAGCACGCCACCCTTGCTGTTGATCTCGTCGATCGCCATGAGAACGGTCTCCTTGAGCGCCGTCTCGGAAATCGCCATGGTGCCCGAAAGCGAATGCAGAACACCGACCTTGATCGTCTCGGCAGCCAGCGCGCTCAGCGAATTGAGCCCGAACGCGGCAGTGACGGCAACGGCCGACATGGTCTTCATGAAATTGCGACGTAGCATCAGTTTGCTCCTCCAGGGTTAAGGACAGGAATGAATTGTTCCCGCGAACCTGAAAAGCAAATGGCGTGCCAACCGCAGCAAGAACATGCAAAGCCCATTAAATGCTTGAGTAAGGCACCTTTTCCGCGTCCCCTCGCCGACCGGCCGGTCGCCCAGGCACCAGAGTGGTGCGTACGTCGTGCCCGGGCACCAGCATAAAGCCCCTTGCCGCACCGGCACGGGGCAGCCGACGGCCCTCGCAGCAATGAGCCCCGGCAGGCGTCGACGAGCCCGCTGCCGAACCGATTTTCCTCGCAGACGGTGACATCTGTTCGGCCGATCGCTAGCATGCACGCTCCAGGGTCGCACTCTTGATCGCGAGGCAGGCATGTTCCGTATCGTCGTGGCACCGGATTCGTACAAGGGCAGTCTGTCCGCGCTGGGCGTGGCGCAGGCCATGGAACGAGGAATCTTGCGCGTGTTCCCGAGCGCCGAAGTGCGGAAGGTTCCCATTGCCGACGGTGGGGAGGGCACCGTCGACGCGCTGCTCAGTGCAACCGGCGGACAGTTGCGTCAGACCACTGTCCGCGGCCCGCTTGGCGAGCGCGTGCAAGCATCCTGGGGAGTGCTCGGCGATGGCCGAACGGCGGTGATCGAAATGGCGGCTGCCTCGGGGCTGCCGCTGGTCCCCCGTGATCAGCGAAACCCGCGCCTGACCACCAGCTACGGCACCGGTGAGCTGTTGCGCTCGGCGCTCGATGCCGGGCTGCGCCGGATCATCGTCGGCATCGGCGGCAGCGCGACCAACGACGGCGGTGCCGGCATGGCGCAAGCGCTCGGCGTCCGCTTCATCGGCCAGGACGGCAGCGAACTGCCGGCCGGCGGCGCGGCGCTAGCCGGACTGACGCAGATCGACCTGCGCGATCTCGATCCGCGCGTGGCGGAGGCGGACATCACCATCGCCTGTGACGTCGACAACCCGCTCTGCGGCCCGCGCGGCGCCAGCGCCGTGTTTGGTCCGCAAAAAGGGGCAACTCCGGAAATGGTTGCCGAACTCGACGCCGCGCTCGCCCGCTTTGCCGTCTGCGCTGAACGGGCGACCGGGAGAAAAGTGGCCGAACAGCCGGGGGCTGGCGCCGCCGGCGGTCTCGGCGCCGGTCTCCTGTTCTTCACTCCGGCCAAGCTCAAACCGGGCGTCGATCTCGTGCTCGACGCCGCCAACTTTGCCGAGATCGTGCAGGATGCGCGCTTCGTCGTCACCGGCGAAGGTCGCACCGATTCTCAGACGGCCTTCGGCAAGGCACCGATCGGCGTCGCGAAGCACGCCAAGCGTTTCGCCGTTCCGGTATTCTGCCTGTCCGGCGGAATCGGTCCGGGAGCGGACGACGTGCTGGCGCACGGAATCGACGCAGTGATCAGCATCTGCGAGCGCCCGATGTCGCTCGACGAATGCATGCGCGACGCGAGTTCGCTGATCGAATCGGCAGCGGCACGCTTGTGCCGGATCATCCGGGCGGCACGGTAGAATCGGGGCAATCGGGTGCAAATTGGGAAGGAAACAAATTGGCGGGCTGTCCATGAACTACGCCATACTGCCCTTACCCGACTTGCTCCTTGAACCAATCCCGCAGGCATGCAAAGGATCTCGTCGCGCCGCCCCCGGTGACGCATTTGTCGGCGATTCTCGTTTACCTGTCCATGTCAAAGGCCGTTGATTCAAAGAGAATTCCGGCGTTTGCTGTACATACGCACAGCATGGTGACGCAAAGCATTGCGTCACGTAGGATGTCGACTTGGAGTTGAACTGAAGCGCTGCGCGCTGGGGTAGGCACCCCGGCGCCTCGGTCTCCTCG
>NZ_JAMTDV010000005.1 GCF_023806565.1 Accumulibacter sp.
GTGCAGGGCGCGCGCCGAGTCTGCCGCGCCCAACTCGGATAGCCAATCTTTCGCTTGATCGCGTCGCAGCTAGGGTGCGATCATAACGTAACGAGTCCGACTGCTGGGCATGGGTCGTTGAACCGACGGTGCACCATTCTGAGGCACACGGATCCATGCTCATAAGCGGCGCACTTGGCGTTACCGGACTAACTTCTTTCGGAGCTCCACTTGACATGACATCTCCCACCCGTACCCCGGCACGGCACGCGCCCGAGGATCCTGAAGGCGACCTGAGCGACAAGCTGTTCTGGTTGTCGAAGCTCGATGAGGATGTGCCGCGTGCAGCTGTCGTTCCGGATTTCAGGCGAGCAACCACGCTGGAACGAGTATACGAGAGTATTGGCTTCGAACTGGATGCAGAGGTCGTGCGCATCCTGAAAAGTCTCGAGACGACCCGTGGAGCGTCCGATGTCGAGATATGCGTAGGTCTGCTTGCCGTTCTCCTGGCCAAGTACCAGCGCGAGGACAAGATGGTTGTCGGCCTGAAAGCGGCAGCCGCTGCGGATGATTTGCCGGTCGTCGTTCCTTTGCTGCTGGCCTGTGAGCGCGATGCGACGATCCTCACCATCATAAGGAACGTGGCAGCCGAGTTGGCGGAGGTGTCGGCGCGTTCATTGGCAATCGTGCGCGAACTTCCTCAGCTCCTTGGCCGGGAGCTGGGCACGCACCGCTTTCCTCTCTTTGATATCGCCCTGGCGGTGGGAGGAGCTGGAACCACAATCGACCTGCGCGCCTATCCCGTGGACTTGGCTTTTCTGTTCGAGACCGTTGGGGGACGTTTCCACGGCAGGGTTCTCTATGCCGTGGATCTCTATGAGAAGGCAACGATTGAGCGCTTGGTTTCACACTTATTGACGGCAGCCAGGCAAATCTCGGGCGATCCGGCGACCACGCTCCGGGACATTGTCATGCTCACCGCGGAAGAACGACGACAAGTGGCACTGGAATTCAACGCGAGTTCCGCTCGGTTCCCCGTTCAGTCCACCTTCCACGCGCTGTTCGAAGAACAGGCGGCCCGTACACCCGAAGCTACAGCGGTGATTCACCGGGACACCCGCCTGAGTTACTCCGAACTCAATGAGCGCGCGAACCGGCTGGCGTCTACCTTGCTGGCGCTCGGGTTGACGAAGGGCGCTTTCGTGGGCATTTTGCTTCACCGGAGTTGCGACTTTCTCGTCGCCATGCTGGCTGTATTCAAGGCGGGCGGGGCATACGTACCGCTCGATCCCACCTACCCGCGTGACCGTATCCGTTACATGCTGGAAGACAGCGAGGCGGCTCTGCTGATTTCAGACGCAGCCACTGTCGCAGATTATTGGGAAATGTTGGCCGATTGCGCAGGCTTGAAGGCCCTGCTGTCGGTCACCGGGAGCATCGACGGCGGGCCCCGATCTGAGCGGCCAGGTCTTGCGCTTGTTCAGCCCGAACAGCTCGCGGCCGCTCCGCGTCACAACCCCGAGCTGGCGCTCACCGGCACGGACCGCGCCTACATGATCTATACGTCGGGATCGTCGGGACGGCCCAAGGGTGCGATCTGCTGCCACGACGGGGCGCTCAATCACCTCTTTGGAGAGCTCGAGGGAATCGGCATCAAGGGCGACTTTCGTTTTCTTCAGACTGCTGCCTCGTCGTCCGACATCTCGGTCTGGCAATTCATGGCACCTCTGTTGTTCGGAGGAGCGACGGTGATCGCCGACTACGAGGCGGTGGTGGATCCTGCCCTGCTGTTGGCCGCAATGCGCGACCATCGGGTGACGGTAGCGGAGCCGGTGCCGGTTGTGTTGCGCGCCCTCATCGATCTCCTCGCCGAGTTGCCGCGAGAGAGCCGCCGCCTTCCCGACCTGCGCTGCATGATGTGTACCGGCGAAGCACTGCCTGCAGAACTTGTCGACCGCTGGCTTGTGCTCTACCCCGACATTCCCATCGCGAACACCTATGGCCCAACCGAGACTTCCGATGACGTGACCCTGCTGGTGATGCGAGAACCCCTTTCGCACAAGTGCGGGATTGCCCCCATTGGCCGGCCGTTGCCCAACATTCGCCTCTTCGTCCTGGACCGGGATCTGGCCCTGCTGCCAGTCGGTGTTCCCGGCGAGATCTGCATTGCCGGCATCGGCGTTGGCGAAGGCTACTGGCGCCAGCCGGAGAAGACGATGGCCGCTTTCGTTCGCTGCCCGTTCCCGGAGGTTGCCGAAGGGCGAATGTACCGTACCGGCGACCTCGGCCGGTGGCTGCCGGACGGATCCATCGAATTTCTCG
This sequence comes from Accumulibacter sp., assembly GCF_023806565.1. Taxonomy (GTDB): domain Bacteria; phylum Pseudomonadota; class Gammaproteobacteria; order Burkholderiales; family Rhodocyclaceae; genus Accumulibacter. The sequence goes on from NZ_JAMTDV010000005.1 coordinate 2,302, forward strand.
GCCGCATCGATCAACAGGTCAAGGTTCGCGGCTACCGCGTCGAACCCGGAGAGATCGAAGGCGTGATGACGCTGCACCCGGCAGTGCAGGACGCTGCCGTGGTCACCGTCGAGGATGCCGTAGGCAATCTTCGCCTGGTGGGATATTTCGTCACGCATAATGGCGCCCAGCTGAGCACGGCCGAATTACGACAATACCTCAAGGGCGCGCTTGCCGATCACATGGTGCCGGCCGTTCTCGTTGCGCTGGACGCGCTGCCCCTGACGCCGCTGGGCAAGATAGACCGCCGGGCGCTGACCCGAATAGAATCTGCGAAGGGATTGGAGAGCGAGCACTACGTTGCACCGCGCAACGCCACCGAAGAGGCTATCGCCGCTGTCTGGTCGAAGGTCATCGGAATCGACCGCGTCGGCATCCACGATAACTTTTTCGAGATCGGCGGCGATTCGATCCTCACCATCTACGCCGTCGCAGAACTCGCGCTGTTGGGGTTCACGCTCGCACCGCGGCAAATCTTCCGCCATCCGTCGGTCGCCGAGTTGGCCTCGCACCTCCTGGCCGGGCAGGAGCACGCCGACGACAGCGTCCATGCATTGGACAGCGCAATGCGTGCCGACCAGACATGGGACACGGGACTCTGGCGGGAACAGCTGGCCGCGCTGTTTCCCGAAGTCGAGGACGTCTATCCGCTGAGTGCAACGCAGCGCGGCATCTACTTCCAATCGTTGCTCGTTCCAAGAACCTCGGGCGCTTATGTCGAGCAAATCGCCTTCGACTTGACCGGAACCGTCGACGAGACCGCGTTTTGCCGGGCTTGGCAACACGTTGCCGGGCAGGAGGAAATGCTGCGTACTGCAGTCGTCAGAAGGGGGGCGCCCTACCCGCTCCAGGTATTGGTGCGTAGCGCGGCTCTCGTTCCGTCCATTCTGGACTGGCGTGAAATTCCGGCGACGCAGCACGCTTCCCATTTGGCTCAATTGATCATCGACGACAGGATGAAGGGCTTCGACCTGAAGCGCCCGCCGCTGAGCCGCGTGACTCTGGTCCGTCTCACCGACGTACGCTGGCGGGTGCTCTGGACATATCATCACGTCATCTTCGACGGTTGGTCTGAACCGCTCGTGCTGCGCGAGGTGTTCCAGGCCTACGACTCGCTTGTTGCAGGATTGCAGCCGGGTACCGAACAGCGCACGCGCTACCGCGACTTCGTCGTCTGGTCCGAATCGCAGGATGCTTCGGCAGCACAGCGTTTCTGGCGCCACCAGTTGGCAGGGTTTACGACACCGGTATCCATCAAGGACCTTTCACCGGCCCTTACTCCGCCTTCCAGCAACGAGATCTCGCACGGCTGGCACGAGGTCCGTGTCGCGCCAGGAGATTTCGCACCACTGGAACAAGTCGTGCGGCGAAGTGGGCTCACCCTGAGTACTCTGATACACGGGGCGTGGGCGCTGCTGCTGCATCGCTATACGGATTCCGCGGACGCCATGGTTGGCACCATCGCTTCCGGACGGCAGTGCGGCTTGCACGGCATCGACACCATCCGCGGCCTGGTTGTCGTCACGCAGCCATTGCGCACACGTCTCGTGGCGGATGCCACGATCCTGTCGTGGTTGCGCCTGCTCCAACTGCAGATGGCTGAAATGCGCGAGTACGAGCACACGCCGCTGGCGCTGATCCAGCAGTGTAGCCAGGTGCCTCCGGAAAGACGGCCGTTGTTCGACTCGGTGGTGGTAGTGGGCAATTACGCCGGAAGCGATCTGGCGGGCTGCGCGCCAGCCGGTTTGAAGCTATCCGATGTTGCCTATGTGACCCAGCCGCTCTACCCGCTGACGCTGTTCGTGACCGTCAGCCCCGAATTGACGATCAGCCTCGTTTACGACAAGCGGCGCTATGCCTTGGAGACCGTTCGCCAGATCATGTCGGCCTATCTGAAGTTGCTGAGGCGAATCGCCGAGAATCCGGAGCAACGCGTGACGAGCCTGCTCGATATCGCCGCAGGCAAGTGTGTTCCAAGTCAGGAAGAAGCGTGAGCAGGGGCGCGCCTCGCCGGTCGGACAAGATGCGGCTCAAGTCTGCCAACCGTATGATGGGTTGCGACTTGTCTCGGATTCGCTTGCCGTCTTGCAGGCCGCATGGCATCCCGGACCATTCGATCATGCCAGGGCAGACAGGGTCTCGGCTTTCTCGCGGAATCGGCGCGGGGCGTGAAAAGCAGACTAACGGGCATGACGGTCCCAGACACCCCCAATAATGAAAGTCATGCCCGTTTCCCTCCCTTGCAGGGCGCATTCCGGCTTGCACGCCGGAATCGCTCGATGGGCACGGAGCATGCTCCGTGAATTCCCCATCTCGCCCCCCGACCCCTCCCGCGAGCGGGCGAGGGGAGGTTCGTGAGTCGCTGAGGCGACTTTCACATTGAACAGGGCCTTGGCGCATCTGTTCCGAGTGACGAGGCCCTGATAAGCTGGTGAAGCTCGCACGATGCCGAAGAGCAGACTGTTGAATAGGGCGACATCTCGATTTTCGCCAAAGCTGTGCCGGATACCTCCAGCAAGTCATTTCACAAGTCCGGCCTGCTTTCACGAAATGACGGGCGCCGATCGAAGAATGACGGAATTCTCGAATACCTGCCCCCCACTCAAGAATAGGTGTGAAGCGTCAGCGGCGCTCGCCCGCCTGCCATCGCCGGCGCATCGCCGCTGACGCTTCATTCCTCGCAAGGCAAGCATGGACAGCAGTGACAAGCCCGGTCTTCTTGAACGACTTTCTTCGTTCCTGGTGCGAGAGCCGGAAGATCTCGAACAATTGATGCAACTCTTACACTCGGCCCACCAGCGCAAGCTGCTCGACGCCGACGCCCTCGGCATCATCGAAGGCGCGCTCGCGGCTTCGGAGATGACCGTTCGCGAAGTCATGGTACCCCGACCACTGATGGAGGTAGTGGATGTCGGGGACTCGATCGAGGAGGTCGTCGCCCGGGTCAACACCACCGCCCACTCGCGTTTTCCGGTGATCAACGGCAGTCGCGACAACGTGGTTGGCATCCTGCTGAGCAAGGATCTGTTGCGCGTACGACCGGAAGATCACTTCAACTTGCGCGAGTGGGTGCGTCCGGCAGTCTTCATCCCCGAATTCAAGCGCCTCGACGTGTTGCTGCGCGAGTTTCGCGTGTCGCGCAATCACATGGCGATCGTCATCGACGAATACGCCGGCATCGCCGGCCTGATCACCATCGAGGACGTGCTCGAACAGATCGTCGGCGAGATTGAAGACGAGTACGACTTCGACGAAGCCGACGACAACGTCCAGCTCGATCCGAACGGCCTGTATCGGGTCAAGGCGCACACCGAACTGGCCGACTTCAATGCCGCTTTCGGAACGAGCTTCAGCGACGACAAGTGCCTCACGGTCGGCGGCCTGATCCTGCATCGCCTCGGCCGGGTGCCACAGTTCAACGAAACGACGGTGATCGACGGTTTGAGTTTCCAGGTTCTGCGCGCTGACAGCCGCCGCATCTACACACTGGTCGTCTCCCGTGTGCCGGAGGCGAGCGACGCTGAATAGAAGTTTGCGCGGACGCTGCTTCGCCGCATTCGCGCTGGGCGCGGTGGGCGTGCTCGGCTTCGCCCCGGTCGGCTGGTTTCCGCTCGAATGGTTGAGCCTGGGCGGGCTGTTTGCCCTGCTCGTTCGGGAAGCGGATGGCGAACGGCGGACGCTGCCTGCCACGCTGATCGCCGCAGCCTTCGGTTTCGGGCTGTTTCTCGCCGGCGTCTCGTGGGTCTATGTCAGCCTCAGCGTTTTCGGCGGCATGCCGATGCCCTTGGCAGGCATGGCGACGATCCTGTTCTGCGCCGTGCTCGCGCTCTTCCCGGCGGCGACCGGCGCCCTGTTCGTTTATCTGGCGCCGCCCTCCTGGTGGCGGCGTTGCCTGCTTTTTGCCGCCGTTTGGACCTTGTTCGAGTGGTGCCGAGGCTGGGCATTCACCGGCTTTCCGTGGCTGGCTGCCGGCTACTCGCAGACTCCGCCGAGTCCGCTCGCCGGTTATGCGCCGCTGGTCGGCGTGTATGGTGTTTCGCTGCTTTCCGCGCTGGTCGGTGCGCACCTGTTCGAGATCGGCAGGCGCTGGCGGTCCACTGCCGCCTGCCGGGAGCGCGGCTGGCAGCGCTGGCGTCCCATCCCACCCCTCCTCGCTGCCGGCCTGATTCTGGCTGGCGGATTCCTGCTTCGCGAGGCGCAATGGACGCAGGCGACGGGCGATCCCGTCTCGGTGGCCCTGCTGCAAGGCAATGTACCGCAGGAGATGAAATGGCGGCCCGAAAGGTTCATCGATTCCTTGCGCACTTACTATCGTCTGGCACTCGACAATCCGGCGCAGCTCACGGTGCTGCCCGAAACCGCCCTGCCGGCCTTTCTCGACCAGGTGCCGGCCGAGTATCTCGATGCCCTGGGGCAGCTCGCCCTGCGGCGGAACGGTGACCTGCTGCTCGGGATCGCCATCGCCGAGGGGAGCGAGTACTTCAACGCGGCATGGAGTGCGGGCGCGTCGGGGCAACAGCGCTACAGCAAGGTCCATCTCGTTCCGTTCGGCGAATTCGTACCGCGGGGTTTTGCCTGGTTCATGGCCATGGCGAACATCCCGATGTCGAACTTCACCGCCGGTTCCCCCGGACAACCGCCGCTGCGCCTGGCCGGCCAGAGCGTTGGCGTGAACATCTGCTACGAGGACGCCTTTGGCGAGGAGATCATCGGCGCCCTGCCCGCCGCGACGCTCCTGGTGAATGTTTCCAACGTCGCCTGGTTCGGCGATTCGCTGGCGCCGGCACAACACCTGCAGATTGCCCGCATGCGCGCCCTGGAAAGCGGCCGCATGATGCTGCGCGCCACCAACACCGGCATGACGGCGATCGTCGACGTGAA
>NZ_JAMTDV010000006.1 GCF_023806565.1 Accumulibacter sp.
TCGCTCGTCCAGCCGCACTCCCGCTGCTGGTCCGGCGGCTGCCAGTCGAGCCGGCAGCGTTCGCCGCGCCAGCAGACCTCGGCGTAGAGGCCGCGCGAATCGCGGCCGATCGCGCTCGCCCAGACGGGTTTGCCGAGCGGCGCGACGGCAAGGTCGAGATGTTCGGCGTGCAGCGTGATCGCGGCGACCTCGCGCGTCAGGCGCGCGAGCAATTGCGGTAGCGCAGCGATGGCGAAGTAGCGGCGGCTGACCGCTTCGCCGCGGTCGCCGGCGACGCTGAGCCGGACGACGGCATCGACCAGCGTCAGCTCGGCATACGGGCTGCCACTGCCCGGCGCCGCGCCGTCCGCCTCTGCTTCGAGCCACAGTTCGTCGCCGCGCTGGCACAGGCGGCAGGGCACGCGGCCCGGGCCTTGCCGGTCGTCGTGCAGGAAATAGGCGACGTCTTCCTCGCGCACGCCGGCCGGCAGATCGACCGCTTCGCCGGCGGCCAGCCGCTCGCGCTGCGCCAGCGCCCAGTGCGCGGCGAGCGCCGGGTTGGCGGCGAGCGCCGCGTCGCTCTGCCGCGTGACGTGCCGCTGCAGCCACTGGCGCAGCGCTGCGTTGCTGCCGCTTGGGCACGCCGTCGCGGCGACGTCCTTCTGCCATTCTTCGGCTTCTGCGGCGATCCGGGCCGGCACCGCGCCTGCGGCGAGATGCAGGCAGGCGGCCACCTCGGCGTGACGCACCGAAGCGGGGAGGCCGGTGTGCTGCGCAAGCAGGCAGTCGACGGCCGCCTGCCGCATTTCCGCGGCGAGCGAGGCGAATTTGCGCTGGTAGCCGGCGATCGCCTCGGGGCCGGCGAACTGTCCGCCGCGCGCGCTGGTGACGAGGTCGGCATGCTGCCAGACGAGCGCTTCGGCGAGCACGTCGGCTTCGCCGGCCGGCAGCCGGTAGCGCAGTGCACGCAGCAGGTCGGGTTCGATGACCACCGCCGGCGCCAGCATGGTCAGCAGCGTATCGACAGCGTGCGCGCGCCGCGTCTCGTCCGGGCCGCTCGCCGGAACGCCGGCCGACGACTCGCGCAGGCGGCTGCCGCGGTCCCACTCGACGATCGCGAAACCGCTCTGCAGGCTCGCCGCGTGCAGCCGCGCCGGCACCGGGCAGAGGACCAGCGGCCGGCAGCCGGCAGAACGCAGCCGCCGGCCGAACTGCTGCCAGCCGCGCAACGCTTCCGGCGCGGCATCGAGCAGGCCGAGGTCGCCAAGGATCAGCACCGGCGTTTCAGGCGGCGGTAGCGGCCAGCGCCGTGGCGTGCTCTGCGCAGGCTCACGGACGCGCAGTTCGCGGCCGGGATCGCCGGCGACGATCTTCGCATCGATCCCGAGCCGGCCGTGGCGCCGGTTCAGCGCGCGCTGCAGCGAGTTGAAGTCTTCGTGAAACGGCCGCGTCCGCCGGCTGTAATCGGTGACGATGGCGATGCGCGGGCTCCAGCCGTGGCGCACGAGCAGCGGCAGCGTGCGCAGTACTTCGCCGCGCGTCAGCCTTGCGAGCAGCCGCGGCAGGTCGGGTTCGCGCGAAGCGACGCTGCGGCCAAGCGCGCGGCGCAGGAAGGGCCACAGCCGCGACCACCGAGTCAGCGGCTGTCGCCGCGGCAGACGCAGCGAAGCGGGGGGCGGGCAATGATCTTCACGCAGGACTTGCGCGCTGGCCAGCCACGGCGGCGCTGCCGGCCCGGCGGCGGTGGCCGCTTCCGGCGCGCGCTCGCGGTGCTCGACGACGTGGAAGAAGCGCGCTTTCGGCAGTTGCGCCGGGCGTTCGGGAAGCGGCGGCGGCTCTGTGCCGACGACGGCTTCGCCGAGTTGCGTCGCGGCTTCGCTGCCAGTCGCGTACACCGTCCGGGGCTTGCTCGCCGGCGCCGGCTCGAAGCCGAGCGCGCGCGCCGCCCCGGCCAGCGCCGCATCGCCGTGCGCCGCCCAGATACGCAGCAGGTCGGCACGGCCGACGGCCGCCCGCGGAGCCGCGCCGCCCATCAGCCGGCCGGCGGGTGTTTGCGCAGAGCGAAGCCGCTGACCTTGGCGAGCAGCTCCGGCTGCTCCTCGAGCGTCGGCGCGAGGGTCACGACGACGCGCAGGAGATCGAGATATTCCGCCTGCCCCGGCCCCTGCAAGCCCTCGCTCGCCGCCGCCTGACGATCCTGCCAGAGCTGGCGGGCCGCTTCGCGATAGACTTCGGCGTGACAGCGGCTGCCGAAGTGCAAGCAGCCGCGCTCGATGAGCCGGGCGCTGAAATCGGCTTCGTTCGCCGGCAGGCTGAGGTTGAGCACCAGGCAGCGGCGAATGAACGCCGCTGGCAGTTCGCGCTCCTCGTTGGTGGTGATGACGACCAGCGGTGTCGGCGTTCCGGTCTGCGCGCAGACCGGCGTGTCGAGCCAGGGAACGGGGAAGGCGCCGTTGCCGAGCGTTTCGAGCAGTCCGCTCGGCAGGTCGGCCTCGGCCTTGTCGATTTCGTCGATCAGCAGCACCGCTCCCTTTGCCGGCGACCAGTCGGCCGGCGGCTGCGGCTGCCCGCCGCGCCCGCCGCTGTGCTCGTACTGCCGCGCCGCCGAATCCCAGTCGAATACCCACCAGAGTGCGCCCGGACTCAGGTAATTGCGCTGGTCGAGGCGCTGCCGCACTTCGTCGGCGCTGCAATGGTGCGCGCCCATCGCCTGCGCGTCGCCGAGCCGGCCGAGCGCGTCGAAGCGCCACTGCAGGTCCTGGCTCTCGCTGCGCGCATGCACGACTTCGGATACGAACAGCCGGCCGAGCGCCTCGGCCGCGGCGCGCGCCAACTGGCTCTTGCCCGAACCCGGCTCGCCGCGAACCAGCAGGGGCCGCTGCGCCGCCAGCGCCGAGCGCACCGCCCAGGCGGATTCTTCGTCGAACAGGTGCACCGCCTCGGGCCAGGAGCCGCGGGGCGGCAGGGGGATCGGGGTGAGGGGAATCATCGGGATCGAGGTGGTGTTCATCGCGGCTTCGCTAGAAGTTCGGGGATCGTCAGAAACTGGCGGACCAGGCCCATGAAATAGTACTCATCGCTCAATAGAAGCGCCGGCGCCGCTCCTTCGGCTTGGAAGACGATGACACTGACGTTTCCGAGCGCATCGAGGACTTCCTTTTGAAACTCTGGCTGGGTGACCAATGTCTGCTGGTCGCGGGGAACGAGAATGTAGTGGTGAAAGGTTTTGAGCTCTCGGCGGGCAGCCAGCTCGCCTTTCAGCTTGTCTCGATCCTCTTTCTCCAGATGCGACCGGGACTCTTCCGGGAAGACACAGCTCCATGTCTCGAGCAACAGATTGTTGAGAACCGCTGTGGCGTTCCAGCCACTTTCGTATTGCGGGAGCTGGACCGCCCCGGCACCAACGACATTGCTCCTGTGAAGCCGCAGTCGAGGCTCGACTTCCCGGTAATGCGAAGTGACCATCTCTACGCCGAGAGTGGTCCTCACCCCGATGTCGACAGCCAGCTTTCGCGCTGCCAATGCCTGCCGCTGCGCGAAACGAAAGGACTCCCCGTCGACTCCCAGCAGCGTCAGCCAGGCCAGCACCGACTTGGCGGAGGCCCAGGCATCGGAAAATTCCTTGCGTTGCTCGTCCAGTCGGGTGAGGGAAGCGAGCGTAGCCGGAAAGAGCAGGTCAGCGATGGCCTTGTCCGGTGTCCTTGCGCAGAGCGCTTCCGCGGTATCGCTTGCGCGAGAAGCTCCCGAAGCACACAGCCTGTCCTCCAGCGCGTCGCGGAGGCGAGCACTACGTCCCAGCGCAACGCGCACCTCGGCAACAATCCTGCGCCGGAAATCGTCGACTTCAGCATTACCCTTGATTCGGTCGAGCAGCGCGGCGAAGTCGGTGTCGCGGTGCACGTCCTCGGTCAGCGAGTTCATGTCGGCGAGGACGTTCATCAGCTTGTCTATCAGCCGGTGGAAGTCGGCATAATCCTCGAGACTCCTGCGCAGTTCGAGCGTGTGTTTGCAATCTTCGAGACCGTTCAATTCTTGTTCGAGCTGTTTGGCCTCCGCGATCCAGTGCTTGACGAACTGGATCCGCTCAACAGGCTTGTACAAGTGCGTCCCACGCAGGATGATCGGATATACCCGCTTGCGGAAGTCGGCGAAGTGTCGGTCCTGGTGGATTCCACACAATTCGTACATGCAGTAGTCGGAGCGGAAATAGGCATCGCTGAGCACGAGGACGATGTGCTCGGCCTGGGCGAGCTTGTCCATGAACGCGCGGATCGACTGGCCATAGCCTATGTGCTCCGTATCGCGCACGAGTTCGATCCCGCGCGCCGTGCACGCCTCGCCGAGTCTGTCGACGAGCCGGTTCTGTTCCTCTTCCCGCCACGCATACGAAACGTAAACGCTGACCATTGCCCCTTCCCCCCGCAGCGGACCGCGCCCGCCGAATCGGCCGGGCAGGCGTCGCCAAGTGCTTGAAGTATCGGCACTGGCGCCGCTTTCGTCAAACCGGGCACACGAACGGACGGGCGAATAGCGCCTGGCTATCGATCAAATTACCAGAATCAATTGGAACAATTCTGGCGGCTCCACTATCATCCGTCCGTCACGCACTTTCCTTCACCGAACTCACAGGAGACTTGAGATGTCTTTGATCAACACCGAAATCAAACCGTTCAAAGCGACCGCTTTCCACAACGGCAAGTTCGTTCCGGTAACCGACGCCGATCTCAAAGGCAAATGGTCGGTCGTATTCTTCTATCCCGCCGATTTCACCTTCGTCTGCCCGACCGAACTCGGCGATCTGGCCGACGAGTACGAGTCGTTCCGCAAGATCGGCGTCGAAGTGTATTCGGTTTCGACCGACACGCATTTCACGCACAAGGCCTGGCACGACGCTTCCGACACGATCAAGAAGATCCAGTACCCGATGGTCGGCGACCCGACGGGAACGATCACGCGCAACTTCGACGTGATGATCGAAACGGAAGGGCTGGCGCTGCGCGGCACTTTCGTGATCAACCCCGATGGCGTGATCAAGGTCTGCGAGATTCACGACCTCGGCATCGGCCGTGACGCCAAGGAGCTGCTGCGCAAGGTGCAGGCAGCGCAGTACGTCGCCAGCCACCCGGGGGAAGTCTGCCCGGCGAAGTGGACTCCGGGTGACGCCACGCTCGCCCCGTCGCTCGATCTGGTCGGCAAGATTTAGACCGCAGCGAACGTCGCGCGGGCGAGCAGGCCCGCGCAGGACCCCGGGTTCCGGACAAAGGGGCCGCCAAGCAGTTCGCTTCGCGGCCCCTTTTTCATGCCAATCGAAGAGGAACAACACTGATGCTGGATGCAAACATACAGGCGCAACTGCGCGCTTACCTGGAAAAGATCCGGGAGCCGATCGAACTCGTCGGCTCGCTCGACGACAGCGCCAAGGCGCAGGAAATGCTGGCCCTGCTGCAGGACATCGCGGCACTCTCGGACAAGGTGGTCGTCCGCCGGGACGGTGACGCAGCGCGCAAGCCGTCGTTCTCGGTCGGCCGCCCCGGCGAGCCCGCGCGCATCAGCTTCGCCGGCGTGCCGATGGGGCACGAGTTCACTTCGCTGATCCTCGCGCTGCTGCAGACCGGCGGCCATCCGCCGAAGGTCGATGCCGGCGTGATCGACGAGATCCGCGCGATTCCGGCGACGGCCGGAGAGTTTCACTTCGAGACGTTCATTTCGCTTTCCTGCCATAACTGTCCCGATGTCGTACAGGCACTCAACCTGATGGCCGTGCTCAACCCGGGAATCAGCCATCAGATGATCGACGGCGGGCTGTTCCAGGACGAGGTGACGGAACGGCAGATCATGGGCGTGCCGACCGTCTTTCTCAATGGCCAACCGTTCGGGCAGGGGCGGATGACGCTCGAAGAGATCATCGGCAAGGTCGACAGCGGCGCCCTGCAGCGCGAGGCCGAGAAGGTTTCGGCGCGGGCGCCGTTCGACGTGCTGATCGTCGGTGGCGGGCCGGCCGGCGCCGCCGCGGCGATCTACGCGGCGCGCAAGGGGATCCGCACGGGTGTGGTCAGCGAGCGTTTCGGTGGGCAGGTGCTCGATACGCTGGCCATCGAGAACTTCATCTCGGTGAAGGAGACCGACGGTCCGCGACTTGCCGCCGGACTGGAGGAACACGTCCGGCAGTACGGCGTCGATATCATCAACCTGCAACGCGCCGAGGCGCTGCTGCCGGGCAACGCCGGCGGACTGCACGAGCTGCGGCTGGCCAGCGGCGCGACGCTGAAGAGCAAGGCGGTGATCATCGCCACCGGCGCGCGCTGGCGCGAAATGAACGTTCCCGGCGAAAAGCAGTATCGCGGCCATGGCGTCGCCTATTGCCCGCACTGCGACGGGCCGCTGTTCAAGGGCAAACGGGTGGCGGTGATTGGCGGCGGCAACTCGGGCGTCGAGGCAGCGATCGATCTGGCCGGGGTCGTCGGCCACGTCACCTTGCTTGAATTCGAAGGCATTCTGCGTGCCGACGCGGTGTTGCAGAAGAAGCTGTTCAGCCTGGCGAACGTCAAGGTGATCACCGAGGCGCTGACCACCGAGGTGACCGGCGACGGACAGAAGGTCAACGGTCTGCTGTACACCGATCGTGCCAGCGGCGACGCGCACCGCATCGACCTCGAAGGGGTTTTCGTGCAGATCGGCCTGCTGCCGAACAGCGACTGGCTGACGGGTACGCTGGCGCTCTCGCGGCATCGTGAAATCGAAATCGATGCGCGCTGCGAAACTTCGCTGCCGGGCGTCTTCGCCGCCGGCGACGTGACGACCGTGCCCTACAAGCAAATCGTCATCGCCATGGGCGAAGGCGCGAAGGCGGCCCTCAGCGCCTTCGACCATTTGATCCGCAGTTCGGCCTCCTGAGGATCTGCTCGCAGAGGTGGCGCCACTGCCGCTTGCCCGACGGAGGACTGTCGGGTAAGGTTCCGCCATGACGAACCCCGAGACGAGCGCGGACCTGCTGCACATCCTGCAGAGGGAGTTGTCGGGCAAACGGGCACTGCTGATCGATCGCTATCCGAATGCCCGGACGTCGCTGCGCACGATGCTTGCGGCGCTGGGTATCGGCTCGATCGATAACGCCAGTACTTCGCTCGAAGTCCTCCGGCAGGTCAGGAG
>NZ_JAMTDV010000007.1 GCF_023806565.1 Accumulibacter sp.
CGGCCTCGACAATGTACTCAACGGCGGAAATGGAAACGATCTACTGATTGGCGGCATGGGCAACGATATCCTGACTGGTGGTGCGGGGCAAGACATCTTCCGCTTTGATGCACTGTTGAACAGCGCCAGCAATCGCGACACGATTCGGGACTTCAACGTGAGGGATGACACCATCGAGCTAGACCGGGGCATCTTTACCGCCCTGTCAGAAGCCGGCACCCTTGACCCTCACTGGTTGCGCGCCGGGACGGGTTGCACCAGTGCCGCAGACAGCGACGATTACGTGATCTACAACAAGACCACTGGCGCCTTGTACTACGATGCGGATGCCGATGGTCCCGGCGATGCGGTACAAATTGCGACGCTGAGTAGCGGTTTGGCGCTCACCAACCTGGACTTTCTTGTGGTCTGATCCGGCCCGCTCTGCCGGGCTGTCTCGGCAGGGCGGGGTGATCCGCTTGGCCACGGCGCAACGGTGCTTTGATGGGTCTGTGCGCCGCCCGACTAACGCGTGATCGGCTTGTAGCGAATCCGCTTCGGCTTCGCCGCCTCCTCGCCGAGGCGACGCTTCTTGTCCTCCTCGTACTCGTGGTAATTGCCGGCGAAGAAGGCCCACTGCGAATCCCCTTCGCAGGCGAGGAGGTGCGTGCAGATGCGATCGAGGAACCAGCGGTCGTGCGAGATCACCAGCACGCTGCCGGCGAATTCAAGCAGCGCGTCTTCGAGCGCGCGCAGCGTCTCGACGTCGAGATCGTTGGACGGCTCGTCGAGGAGCAGGACGTTGCCGCCGGCGATCAAGGTCTTGGCCAGGTGCAGGCGGCCACGTTCGCCGCCCGAGAGCTGCCCGACGCGCTTTTGCTGATCGGCTCCCTTGAAGTTGAAACGGCCGATGTAGGCGCGTGCCGGCGTTTCGTACTTGCCCACCGTAAGAAGCTCGGCGCCGCCCGAGATCTCCTCGAAAACGGTCTTGTCGCCGTCGAGGCAGTCGCGGCTCTGATCCACGTACGCCAGCCTGACGGTGCTGCCGATCTGGATTTCGCCGGAATCCGGCGACTCCTGGCCGATCAGCATGCGAAACAGCGTCGATTTGCCGGCGCCATTCGGACCGATGATGCCGACGATCGCGCCGGGCGGAACGGCGAAGCTCAGCCGGTCGATCAGCAGCCGGTCGCCGAAGGACTTGCTGACGTCCCGGAACTCGATCACCTGGCTGCCGAGCCGCTCGCCGATCGGGATGAAAATTTCCTGCGTTTCGTTGCGCTTCTGGTACTCGACGCTGGACAGTTCCTCGAACCGTGACAGGCGCGCCTTGCTCTTGGCCTGTCGAGCTTTCGGGTTCTGGCGAACCCATTCGAGTTCCTGCTTCATCGCCTTGATGCGACCGGCCTCCTGCCGGCTCTCGATCTCGAGACGTGCCTCCTTCTGCTCCAGCCAGCTGGAGTAGTTCCCCTTCCACGGGATTCCCTGGCCACGGTCGAGTTCGAGGATCCACTCGGCGGCGTTGTCGAGGAAGTAGCGGTCGTGCGTCACTGCGACCACCGTGCCGGGGAAGCGCACGAGAAACTGTTCCAGCCATTCGACCGACTCGGCGTCGAGGTGGTTGGTCGGCTCGTCGAGCAGCAGCATGTCGGGTTTCGAGAGCAGCAGCTTGCACAAGGCGACGCGGCGCTTTTCGCCGCCCGAGAGGTGGCCGATCAAGGTCTCCCACGGCGGCAGGCGGAGCGCATCGGCGGCGAGTTCGAGCTGGTTTTCGAGGTCGGCGCCGGTGCTCGCGATGATTGCTTCGAGGCGGGCCTGTTCCTCGGCCAGCCGGTCGAAGTCCGCATCGGGTTCGGCGTAGGCGGCGTACACCTCCTCGAGTCGGGACTGCGCCTGAAAGACCTCGCCGAGGCCGGACTCGACTTCCTGGCGGACGGTCTTCGTCACGTCGAGCTGCGGTTCCTGCGGCAGGTATCCGATCTGCAGGCCGGGCATCGGTATTGCCTCGCCGACGATGTCCTTGTCGACTCCAGCCATGATGCGCAGCACCGTCGACTTGCCCGAGCCGTTGAGGCCGAGCAGACCGATCTTGGCGCCGGGGAAGAAGGAAAGTGAAATGTCCTTGATGATCTGGCGCTTGGGCGGAACGATCTTGCCCACGCGATGCATCGTGAATACGTATTGAGCCATGGCGGTCGATCAGGAGGTGGTGGTTAGCCGGAGCGATGTCCGAAAGGCGCAAGTCTACCCGAGACCGGCTGCCGGTGGCTCGTCCCGGCAGCAACACGGGTGGTCGATTTGGGCTGCTTCCCCTGGGTGGCGTCTGGCTACGCCGTCGTTGTCGCGAGTCCGCCGGGGACGCGGCGCCGACTCATGCCCGTCGCGTCTTCTACTTCTCGACGAACGCCCGTTCGATCACGTAATCCCCCTGCGCGCCGATGCAAGGCGAAACCTGGAAGCCGCGGCGGTCGAGCATGGCGCAGCAATCGCGGATCATTGCCGGGCTGCCGCAAACCATTGCGCGATCGCGTGCCGGGTCGAGGGGGGGCAGGCCGATGTCGGCAAAGAGCCTGCCGCTGTCGACCAGTTGTGTGATCCGCCCTTGGTGGCGAAACGGTTCGCGGGTCACGGTCGGGTAATAGATCAGCTTGTCTCGCACCAGGTCGGCAAAGAACTCGTGCCGCGGCAGTTCGTCGGCAATGAATTCGTGATATGCCAGGTCTTTCACCCAGCGAACGCCATGGATCAGCACCACCTTCGCGAACCGCTCGTAGGTCTCGGGATCCTGGATCAGGCTGAGGAATGGCGCCAGCCCGGTACCCGTTGCCAGCAGGTACAAATGGTCACCCGGGCGCAGGTCGCGCAGCACCAGCGTGCCGGTTGGCTTGCGGCTGACGACCAGCTCGTCGCCGACCGCCAGGTGCTGCAGCTTCGAGGTCAGCGGGCCGTTTGGCACCTTGATGCTGAAGAATTCGAGAAAGTCGTCGTGATTGGCGCTGGCGATGCTGTAGGCGCGAGTCAGCGGGCGGCCTTCCTGCGGCAGACCAATCATCAGGAACTGCCCGTTGAGGAAACGCAGACCGGGGTCGCGTGTCGTGCGAAAACTGAACAGCGTGTCGTTCCAGTGATGGACGGAAAGGACGCGTTGGGCGGAAAAATTGCTCATCGTCTGGATCCTGCAGTGCAAGGGACGCAAAGCATCGTAATCGCGGATGCTATATTTGTAAAACCGATTTGTTGAATAAAGTATATCCAGAAAGCAGATATGAGATTCAGCTTGCGCCAGATCGGCGTGTTTGTCGCAGTGGCTCGTCACGAGAACGTTTCCCGCGCTGCCGTCGAGCTTGCCTTATCGCAATCGGCGACCAGCGCGGCGCTCGCCGAACTGGAGAGACTGTACGACACGCAACTTTTCGACCGGTTCGGCAAGACACTGCGCCTCAACGAACGCGGCCAGGCGCTGCTGCCGCAGGCCGTCGAACTGATCGAGCGGGCTGGCGCGATCGAGAGCCTGCTCGAAGGGCGTGCCGGCTACGGCAAGCTGTCCTTGGGCGCGACGCTGACCATCGGCAACTATCTGGCGACGCTGATCGTCGCCGATTTCCTCAAGCGCCATCCCGAAAGCACCTTGCAGCTGCAGGTACACAACACGCGCACGATCATCGATCAGGTGGCGCGTCACGAACTCGACCTGGGGTTGATCGAAGGCACCTGCCGGCATCCCGAGCTGATCGTCGAACCCTGGGTGGCCGACGAACTGGTCGTCTTCTGCGCGCCCGACCATCCGCTCGCGGGGAAGGGCAGGGCAACGCTCGCCGAACTCATCGGCCAGCCGTGGATCGTGCGCGAAGCCGGTTCGGGAACGCGCGAGACCCTCGATCAGGCACTGCGCCATCATCACGCCGCGCTGCCAATCCGGCTCGAACTGGAGCACACCGAAGCGATCAAGCGTGCGGTCGAATTCGGTCTCGGCGTCGGCTGCATTTCGCGCTTGGCTCTGCGCGAAGCCTTCCGTCGCGGCAGTCTGGTCGCCATCGAAACACCGGAACTCGATCTGCGCCGGCATTTTCATTTCCTCTGGCACCGCCGCAAGTTCCAGACCGCGGGCATGCGCGAGTTCATCGCGCTTTGTCGATCGATGACCGCCGGCGTCGAGCGCAGCGACCAGATCGTTTGGCCGGTGATTCCGTAGGGATGTTGCCGCGCAGCTTGTGCGGATCCCCTGGCTAATCGGTCTGGAGAGGCAGTCGGACGATTGCTCAAGGCTGCCGCACTCATCCCAAACGCCGATAGCGGGCGTTGGTGCCCTATTAGTAATGACTATTATGCCATAGGGCTAAATTTCTCATTTCCGGCATGAAATCCCCCTGTCCCTGCCCTTGGTCATGCAGCAGGCGCAACTTGCCCCACCCGGACGGGCATGGGCATCCCGAGGTAGGTGCAGGTGTTGAGGATTGCGGCCCGGAGTTGGGCTTCATTCACCTGCCGTTCAAAGGTGCGGGAGTAGAGGCTGTCACCGAGTTGCTTGAGCCGGTACATCATGTTCTCGGCAAGGCTGCGCCGGTGGTAGCCACTGTCGTTCTTCCAGCCGGCGAGTCCCTTGGCTTCGATTTCCTGGAGAATGGCGTCGCGCGGGTGGCCATCTCCCCACGCGACCGCACCGTCGCGGGGCGGGATGGTGGCCCGAGCGTCCCGTTCGGCGATCGCTGCATGGCAGCCGTGGCTGTCGTAGGCGCCATCGGCCGAGACTTGCGAAACCTCCCCCTCGACCTGGTCGAGCAGGCCGGGCAGGACTTCGCTGTCGCCCCAATCGGCGGCGGTAATTTCTAATCCGATGATGTCCTTGGTGGTTTCGTCTACCGCCAGATGGATCTTGCGCCACGTGCGACGCTTCCCGACCCCGTGCTGCCGCACCGTTCCACGCTCGGCTTGGCACAGCCGACCGGTTGCAGCGGCGGGAAGCGGTGCTTCCCGAAACCCCGCTTTCGCCCATTCGCCTTCGCCGAAGATCTTCAGCCCCGTCGAATCAACGACCACATGCGTGGGACCCCGGCGTGGCCGCCGGGGAATCTTCACCGAAAGCGGTGCTGCCCGTCGCGACATGTGGGTATGATCCGGCACCGGCAGGTCGAGTTGACACAGGCGCATCAGCGAATTCACCAATCCTTCCGTGGCGCGGTAGGGCAACTGGAAGAGTGCCTTGATCGTCAGGCAGGTCTGGATCGCAGTCTCCGAGTACAGTCCAGGCTTGCCGCGCCCTTCGGGCGGCGGCGGTGTCCATTACTCCCGGATGCTCGCGTCGTCGAACCAGATCGTCAGACTACCCCGATTGACCAAAGCTCGGTCGTACTCCGACCAGCTCGTCACCCGGTAGCGCTGTTGGACTCCCACTTCGACCGTCTCCGGCGGCTCCTGCTTCGCCATGATCCAGGTCCTCCTACTGCCAAGCCCGGCTGTGCCCGGGACAATGCCAATATACTACACCAACGCCCATTTCTTGTGTCCTTGGCGTCGATCGGGGACTCCTTCCCTTCGCAGCACAGTCAAAGTTGTCGGGCACCTCGCAAAGCGATCCGATGTCAAAAGACCTAAGAACTCAGACAAGGGGTCCCCCCTTTACTGAGGGCAGCAAGTTGCGGTCAACAGATGGTGTCGGGAAATCTTACAGTCGCCGATCTGGATAGCCGATGAAGACATCGGATCAATCAATAAATCATCAAGATTTCACTTTGGGCATGATTTTTGCTGTGGCGATTTGTGCAAAGGGCCGAAACTCCCACGACGTGTGCTCTGGCACCGGTGCGAGTTGTCCAGCGTCGTTTCTAGTCGGAGAATTCGTCGCTTTGAACTATTGGCTATCGGAAGTGGATCAGCGCATGTCTGAAGGACTTGTGCCTCAGGTGTGCCGAATTGAGGGAAGCCTGCAGCCGCATTGTCTCTGCGTCTGGATTGCTTCGCTCCAATCATATTCGCTGGGCTGCACCGATCGATGACTGTGGCCGACGACTTCCGTCGTCCTTGGGGGAAGCGCTGCTTCGGAGTGGCGGCTAGGGGGCGTGCGGTCGCCGAGTTGGCCGTCGCAGTCTTATGTATAACATTGCATTGACATGTGGCAGTCCAGTGGGCGATTGTTTTGTCTTGTGCGGGGTCGGGTGGCTACCGATTTCTCAGTCTTTTGAGTGGGAAGGTTAGTTTTGGGTGGGAAGGTTAGCATTGCCGACCGACGTGTCGTATACCGTCCGACCAACTCGGGCGGTTTGTTTTACACCGGGCAAAGCGCTTTGACATAGCTGCTGCCCATTTTTTCTTTGCACCTGACACACCGCTTGACGGATGTCGTTCCGGGATAATCCGATTACGTGCGACTGCAGCCATAACCGGTCTTATTAGAATCGAGGAGAGTAACAATGCCAGCATATCAACCCCCGAAAATCTCGTTTACGCTTTCTGCCCCAGGTCTATTTCAGGGGAATCCGAGTTACGATGACGTTGAAATTACAGCTTCCGACTTTCCGGCTGCCTATCAAATTGGCTGGCACGATGTTTGGTGCGCCGACCGGCAGACAGTACTATATACCAGTGCGCCCTATAATATTTATACTGGTGCGACCATTTATTCTAGTTACGAGTACAATATTCTGCGCACTAACCCGGATTTCGCGACGGTTGGTAATAACCCCGGGAACACCACCTCGGTGTCCGCGCTCACCGGCACTACAAACCAGCTCCTGAACACTGTTCCTGTTGATTCGCTGCACCCAGTTCAGCCCTATCTCGAAAACCTCGATATAGTTAATTGGTTGTTGAACAACAGCCAGGTCAGTCCAACGACTTACTCCGACACAATAAATGGTACTATTTATAGCAACATTCACTATTACACGGTGACCGGAGTTGCCGGGCTGTTCACCTTTGGTGATATCGAACAGACAATTTATCAATTGCTCGGAGATGGATGGTCCGGCAATGCATTTTTGGGTATTTCTAACCCAACCGACGTAACAACTCTCGTGAATGCCCTCGTCAGCGGATCGCATGAGGGTTACATGCCAGATGTTGGAGAGAAAATCGCAGTCCTCCTGGATTCGGGTTCAAACCCCTATATTCC
>NZ_JAMTDV010000008.1 GCF_023806565.1 Accumulibacter sp.
GTTCCCCTTTTCGGCCTTCGCCTGTCGCTCGATCTGAAGAAAGACCATCGCCGGCTCCCCTCCCCGATTCGACGTCATCGAGCCAGGGAAGCTCGGTGCCGAGGACATCCTTGTACAGGAAGAGCAGCGCACTTCGCCTGATTCCGCGTCGAATTGATCGAAAAGTGCTCGTCAAAGCGGTGGATAGTGCCTTGCGGGACGACGAAGAAGGGGCGGCGGAAATGCGCGAGGCCCCCCTGGTGGGCGGTTTCACGTTCGCTGGGACGAAGGGGGAATTGCGACTGCGCTGGGACAGTTGGCGATTCTTGCCAAGTTTCTCGAAGTCTCGGGATTATTCGCGCGCTGGCGGGACGGGTGTCCGATGGCATACAGCAGCCCGAACGCACCGGAAGTGGTTGATGTTCTGGGCACGTGGCTGCTGTCGATCCTGGATGGACAGTGGCGTTATGCGCACGTGGCCGGGCTGCGCGGAGACGTCGTGGCGCCAGGGATTCTCGGCATGAACAAGATCATCAGCGAGGAAAGCCTGCGCCGCGCCCTGGCGCATCCCGCCCCGAACCAAGCCAAGAGCTGTAGCGACCAGGAACGCGCTGCGCGCACGGCCCAACTGGCCAGGAGTACGGCCTGGATGGACACAGCCCTGTCCGAGAGTAGTCGCGAAGCCCTGCGTACGCCCTGGATTCTCGACACGGACAGCAGCGTCAAGGTGCTCTACGGCCATCAGGCGGGCGCCGAGATCGGATACAACCGAGCAAGCCGGGACGACCCAGCCATACCCTGCACACGTACTGGATTGGCAACCTGCGCCTGGTGCTCGATGTAGAGGTGCAAGGCGGCAAAGCCCATGCGGCCAAACATAGCCTGCCCCGTTTGCGTCTGCTACTCGAACGGCTCGCTCCCGAGGAACGTCCCGTCCTGGTGCGCGGCGACAATGCCTTTGGCAATGAGGGTGTGATGGCCGAGATGGAAGAGATGGGGCAACGCTACCTGTTCAAGCTCAGGCAAACGGCCGGGGTCAAGCGTTTGATCGAGCGGCTCTGGAGGCGCGCGGACTGGCAGGGTGTGGGCCAGGGCTTTGACGCCGTGGACGGCGAACTCCAGTTGGCGGGTTGGAGTCACGCGCGGCGTGTCGTGGTGCTGCGGCGGCGAGTCAAGGGAAGCCTGGTCGCCGAAACCCGCAGCATCAGTGGGGTTGGGGCGGCTACACCACGCACGACCTGGAGCGCTGCAACCTCTCGGCACGGGCGGTGGCATTGATCTACAACTGGTGGAGTTGGTATGTCCGTTTGGCACACCCGAAGACCCGCTTGGAGGCGATCACCAGCCGCCCGATGTTGCTCTCCGGTGTCGCCCGCCTGACTCAGCACGCCGGCCAGTCCCGCCTGCTGCTCACCCTTTCCCATGCGGCAGGAGATCAGATCAAGTCGATGATCACCAATATCCGCAAGGGTCTTGACCATGTTCGGGCAACTGCGCCTCCGTTGACCAAATCCGGACGCTGGCTAGCCCTTGTTCGGTATATCGTCACCAAAATCCTTCCCGCCAGACCGAAAACGCGCTACCCAATCGCCTTGGACCCTCCCTCTCTGGCTGCCGAAATGGGCTAACGGAGGAATCAAGGATGAACGGTCCGCCCATGCCAGGAAAGCGTTCGAGATTCGGAACGACCGTTTCCAGCAGTTTATCGAGCAGGGCGTCGTAGGCTTGCGGTGCTTCTGCATCGGTCACGAAGCGCTCGATTTCTTCGAGATTCCTCTCGAAGTTGGCGGTGAATTTGATGACCGGCTTTTTCGCCATACCCAGGACCCGAACCGTCAGGCTCTGCGGCGACGTTTGAGGGCAGTGATCGCGCTCCGAGCTTCCTTGACCCGACCGGCAGCCACGTCATCCAGGCCCTTGCCAGTCTCGTCGATCAGCAGCAGGTGGATACGTTCGCGTTCCAGCTGGTGGTAGTAATCCAGCCGCTGCGCGTCGATCAGGGCGATGTAGCGCTCGCCATTCTTGGTGATGATCTTCTCGGCACCGCCCTTGACCTCTTCAGCCAGTTCCGAGAAGTGGGCGCGGGCGTATGAAAGGGGGACAACGTCGCTCGCAGCAATTCCCATGGCTGCCTCCTATCCGGCGCAAGATGTGCATTATCTTGTACATCACACGCCCGGACAGTCGGAGACGAAAGTAGAATCTGCGCGGCTCGTCGGCGTGGTGCACTGGGTATTGGATTTTCGCGCGAATGGATCGCGTTTCCCTCGCGCCAATCGCCGGCACCAACCATTCGAGTAAGCACGGCGCGGCAAGCAAACCGCGCCGTCAGCAGAGCATTGGGCGAAGGTCAGATCACGAGCTCACGACGATCAACCCACGTCATCGGCTGCCTGCCCCTGCCGTTTGCCCGCTTGCATCTGCCTGCGCGTCAGGTGCTGCAGGATCGTCACCAGCGCCGCGCCGCTCATGCCGAGCATGACAACACCGTTGAGCGCTTCGAGCGGACCGAGGAGTTTCCGCTGCTTGGTCATCACTACGTCGCCGTAGCCCAGGGACGTGAAATTGACCGCCGAATGGTAGACCGCCTCGTAGAATTCCTCGAACTCGCCGAGCGACGAGAACAGCGCTCCCCACAGCATGATTTGGAGAAAATTGCCGAGCATCATGATCACCATCGCGATCAGCAGCGCCCGGATGCCGAGCAGCAATCCGGCGTCGGGTGCGCGCGCGCACCGCACCGCGTAACGTACACCGCAATAGGTGAATGTGACCTGCAGGATCAGGCACAGCATCATGGTCGGAATACCGATCGCAAAATTCGCGAAGATCATGCATTACTCCTTCGTCAGCCACGGGGGAGGAGCTGGACACCGGTGCGCGCGGCGCGCCAGCGTTCAAGGGCCCAGACGATAGCCCAGGCGTAAGCGGCGACCGCGACGTACAGGCCGACGCGGACGGCGGAGGCGGCCAGCACGCCCTGTCCGTTGGCGCTGTCCTCGATTGCCGGCCCGAGCAGGATCAGCATCGTGATCAGCGCGCTGTTCCAGAACGACGGCGAGAAGCGCGTGGCCCGGACCCCGTACAAGCGCACGCCCGCCCAGAAGGCCGCTGCCATCAGCCAGCAGAGCAGCATCCACAGGCTGGGCCAGAGCGACAGGCCAAACCAGACGACAAGCGCCATGGCCGCTCCCATCAGCGTCGATCCCACCAGTTCCCGGCCAGCCGAGCGGGTATCGGTGGTGCACGCCTGCTGCCCCAGCGTGACCGTTTTCATGATCGCCGCCAGATAAAAGGAGGGATTGGTCAGCGCCAGAACGAACACCGGCATCACCACCAGCATGCCACGCAGGGCGATCCAGTTTGCCGCCGCGCGACTCACGCCGGGCGGCTTCGCCGCCTTCCTCGCCGGCTGCGCAGCATCCGGGAAGAATGCGTGCGAAATGCTGCTGGCCAGCCCTCCGACCGCAATCCCGGCAGCCAGGGCGACGCTGATGATGGTGACCAGCCCCTGTTCGGCCACCCCGGCCACCGGAACCAGCGTAAAGGACACGACCAGGATCACCGTCACCGGACTGCCGCTGCGCAGGCCGAAGAAGAACAGGCCATGGAGCACCACGCCGGTCAGCAGGACGCCGCTCAGCGGATAGTTTTCGAGTAGCGGGACCATCAGGACTCCGGCAACCAGCAGCAGAGCGAGCAGTGCGGCGACCACCGCCGCCTTGAGCAGCGGCAGTGGCGGCTCAGGCTTGCACAACACCAGGACGGCCAGCAGGCAGACGACGTAGGGCAACGGCAGCGCCAGCCCGTAGGCAATCAGAACGGCGACGCCGAGCCCGATCGCCAGCCGCAGTACCGCCTTGTCCGCCGGCTCCATCGCCTCAATACAGAAACGAGAGCAGGCTCATCAGACGCATGTAGCCCGCCCCGAGCAGGTTCATCAGGAAATTGTCACCGGTGAACACCATCACCTCGGCCTGCCCGCCAACCCGCGCATAGCGCAGGCGCGACCGCTCGGCCGGGTCGAACTCGACGGCCACCGGGAAGCGTTGGGCCTGTCGCAGCCAGTCGCGGCTGTTCTGTATCGTCGGCAGGCTGCCGGCCTTTGCCGGTTGCCCGGAACTGACGCCGCTGCCGACACTGCGCACGTGGCCCTGCAGCACTTCGCCCGGCAACACGTCCAGGACGATCGCCACCCGGTTGCCGGGTTCGATATTGCCGAGATTGTTTTCGGTCATGTCGGCACTGATCCACAGGTCGTGAATCGCGATCAGGGTCATTGCCGGCGCGCCGGCCTGGGCAAAGTGCCCGACGTCTGTACGCAGGTCGGTGACCAAACCACGCGCCGGCGCGACGACGCGGGTGCGCGACAGGTCGAGTTCGGCTTTCTCGACCGCCGCGCGGGCGCTTTGCAACTGGGCGTTGTCGTCACCGCTCGCGCCGGCGGCCTCCTGCGCCCGCCGCAACTCGGCCTCGGCTGCCTTCTCCCGGCTGCGTGCCTCGATCCGGGTCGCCTGCGCAATCTCCAGGCGGCGCACCGAAATGGCCCCCGGGTCTTCCGCGTACAGCCGCTCGTGCCGCACCGCATCCTGGTCGGCCTTCACGCGATTGGCCTCTGCCGCCAGCAGCGACGCCCGCGCCGACTCGACGGCCGCTGCCGAGGCATTCACCGAACGGCGTACCGACTCGTAGTCCGAACGGCTGCGCTGCAGCGCGATCCGGTACTGACTGGGATCGATGTCGAACAGGGCAAGTCCCCGCTCGACGTCGTCGTTGTCCCTGACGTGCACCGCGATCACCTTGCCCGCAACCTCGGCGGCCACCGGCACGACGAATGCCTGGACTCTCGCTTGCGATGTGAATGGGGTCAGCCGACCGGCGGCGAAATACCAGAGCAGACTGATGACGATCAGTGCCAGCACGACGCTCGCACCGATGCGGCTTCCCCTACCTGCCGGCGGCGACGCGGGCTGTTCCGGCGCCACGCCGACAACGGCCGGCTCCTGCTCTGCTGCTTCCTGGTTCATTGTTCCTTCGTCCCCGAATCGATCAGTTGCGGGCCGGCATCCGGTGGCGGCAGCGGGATCTCCAGCATCTGCTTCCAGTCGCTGCTTTCGCCCATGCTTTCGCGCGTCGCGTCGTCGAGCAGCGGGCGGGCGCGCGCCTGCTGCCAGCCGCCCCCCATCGCCTTGTAGAGGGCGATCAGACTCTGCGCCACATCCCCCAGATTGCTCACCCAGCGCTCCTGCTGGTTGAACAGCGTGCGCTGCGAGTCGAGCACCCGCTCGAAACTGGCCAATCCCTCGCGGTACTGGACGTTGGCGATCTCCAGCGAGCGCCGCGCCGCATCGACGGCGCCCTGCAGGATTCCGGTCTGCTCACGACTCTTGGCAAAACCGACGGCGGCATCGTCGACCTCGCGCGCCGCCTGCAGGACGACCGCCTGATACTGCTCGAAGAGCTGCTGGAAGCGTGCGTCCTGTACCAGCACCTCGCCGGTCAGCCGGCCATGGTCGAAAACGTTCCAGACGAGGCTGGGGCCAATCCCCCAGGCGAACGTCCGGGGTGCCCCCGAAAGCGAGGAGGCGGACAGGCCGAGCGAGCCAAGCAAGGCGATCGACGGGTACAGATCGGCCTGACTCGCGCCGATCAGCGCCGATTGTGCCGCCAGCTGCATTTCCGCGGCGCGCACGTCGGGGCGGCGACGCAGCAGGTCGGCAGGCAGGTCCACGATCACCGCGAGTTCCGCCTGCGGGATGCGGTCGCTGCCCGCAGCCATTTCCGGCAGCGGTCCCGGAGACCTCGCCAGGAGAATGGCAAGCGCATTCTGCAGCTGCCGCAAGGTGCCCTCGAGCTGCGGGATCGTCGCCAGCGTGGCGAGGTACTGGGCCTTCGCCTGTTGCACGTCGAGTTCGGCCTCGTTGCCATACTTGAAAAGTCGCTCGGTGATCTCCAGACTGCGCTTCTGCAGTGCAGCGTTCTCGTGGGCGATCTTCAGCCTCAGTTCGGTGGAGCGAATCGAAGTGTAGAAGGTCGCGACCTGTGCGGCCATCAGCACCTGCAAATCGTCGTACTGGGCGATGGTGGCGAAATAGTTGGCGTCGGCAGCCTCGATGCTGCGGCGAAACTTGCCCCAGAAATCGATTTCCCAGCCGACCGAAAAGCCGGCGCCATACGCCGTGAATGCGGTATCGCTGCCGACCGACCTGCGTTCGCCGGTGCGCAGCACACTGCCGGTCAACTGCTGTTGCTGCGGATAGAGCGTACTGCCGGCAATCATGAGCTGTGCCCGCGCTTCCATGATGCGCATGCCGGCGATGCGCACGTTGGGATTCAGGCGCTGCGCTTCGGCAATCAGTTGATCGAGCACGCGGTCGTTGAAATTTCGCCACCACTCTTGGCTGTACGCCGGACGGCTCCGTTCGCTGGCCAGCGAGGTGAGCGAGCCGCCCGACCAGTTCGCCAGCCAGGGAACCTCGGGACGCCTGAAGTCCGGACCGACCGCCGTGCAGGCGCTCAGCAGCAGCACCGCGAGAACGATCGGCGGCCTCCGGCCCACTCGCCGTGCGGGAGTGGGGCGCGCCGACTCAGTCGGCTTGCCGACCACTCTCTGCCAGTATTGCTTCAGGATTCTCGGCCACCCAGTGCATGAAGATCTGGTAGCCCAGCGCCAGCAGGGTGGCGCCGACGAACATGCCGAGGATGCCGCTGGTCGCCATTCCGCCGAGCGCACCGAGCAGGACCACCGGCATCGGCGCGTCGACGCCACGACCGAGCAGCAGTGGCTTGAGCACATTGTCGGCGGAACCGCAGACGATCATCAGCACGCTGTAGGCAATGGCAGACGTCGTGCTGTAGTCGCCGCCGGTCCACATGTAGCCGATGACCGGCAGGGAGACGATCAGCGCCGGCAGTTGGGCGACGCCCAGCACGAGGACGACCAGGGCCAGCACCCCGGCGAACGGAATGCCGGCAACGATGAACACCAGCCCGACGAGCAGCGCCTGAATGCAGGCGACGCCGAGCACGCCCGCGGCCACCGAGCGAATGGTAGCGGTGGACAGCCTGGTCAGTTCCTCGCCGTGCGCCATGCCCGCGACACGCTCGAAAATCGATTGAACCGCCCTGGCCCCCGGCTCGCCGAAGGCCATGATGATGCCGGCAACGACGAAGGAAAGCAGGAACTGCAGCAGTCCGCCGCCCATTGCCGCGACGATGGCAAGCGCCTTGGTCGCCAGTTCGCCGATCTTCGGCTGCATGCTCTGCACCAGCGCCGGCAAGTCCGCATGCGCCTGCGACCAGAATGCGTGTGCCTTCCTGCCAACCAGTGGCCAGGTGGCAACGCTGTCGGGAGGGGCGGGAATCTGCAGCGTATCGTTGCGCACATTCTGGATCAGATCGTGGATCGAATCGGCCAGCGAACTGCCGAGCAGCGCCGTCGGCACGACGATCACGACGACGCCGACCAGCACCAGCAGGGTGGAAGCAAGCCCCTGCCTGCCAGCGATCCGCCGGGCCAGCGACTGCTGCAGCGGATACAGCGACACCGCCAGGATCAGCGCCCACAGCATCAGGACCAGGAACGGGGAAAAGATGCGGTAACACAGCAGCACCAGGGCAAGCACCAGTCCCGCACGGATGAACACGTCCATCAGGCGGCCGGCCAATCGCCTTTCCAGGTCCTGATCCGGTTGGTTTGTCTCACGCATGGAACGATTCCTCCTTTTCGACAAGGCGAGTTCGCGCGCGAGCGGACTTTGCGTCTGGTCGATCACGAATCTGAACCGGCGATGGTAACGCAAAGCTCTTCATCGGGGACAATTGCTCGCCGGTTCGCCGGCGGGGAATGCAGCGCGCGGCAGGCCGCAGGAGGTAAAATGCTCGCTCACCTTGCCAGGAGCCCCGCATGAGCGTTTCCCTTGTCCTGACCGTGATCGGCAACGATCGTCGCGGTCTCGTCGAACAGCTTGCCACCGCGATCAGTCGGCACCAGGGGAACTGGCTGGAGTCGTCGATGGCGAACCTCTGCGGGAAGTTCGCCGGCATCGTCTGCGTCAGCGTCCCCGAGGCTGAGCTCGCGGCGCTCACGGAAACCCTTGCGGCTTTGCCCGGTTTGCGCATCACTTCCGAAGCCTCCGGTATGCCCGCGTCGCAATCCGTCAATCGGCGGCTGAAACTTTCGCTGGTCGGCCACGACCGCATCGGCATCGTCCGCGAAGTTTCGCAGATACTCGCCCGACATGCGATCAACGTCGAGGATCTGAGCACCCATACGGCCAGTGCACCGATGTCCGCCGGCATCCTGTTTCATGCCACGGCCGAGCTGACGGCGTCGCCGACACTCGACGTGAGCGACCTGACCAGGGAACTGGAGGGCCTGTCGGACGACCTGATGGTCGATATCACGCTCGACGAAGCCGCTCCCTGACGATCAGCCGAGGTGGCTGGGACGAGGCGGCCGGACTTCCGTTTCCATCGCCGCCAGCCCCTGCAGAATCCCGCAGGCGTCGATCGGGCGCTCGTTCCGGCAGCGTTGGCGCAAGCTCACGAGCTGATCCTGGAGTTGTCGCAATTCGCCGATGCGCGCCTCGACGTGCTCGATGTGCTGGTCGAGCAAATCGTTGATCGCCCGGCAATCGCCAGCCGGATGGTCGATTCTTTCGAGCAGCGCGCGAATTTCCGCATGTGTCATGTCCAGCGCACGACAGTTGCGAATGAAGCGCAGCCGGTCGACGTGCGCCTGCACATAACGGCGGTAGTTAGCCGCCGTCCGCTCCGGGGCGGGCAGCAGCCCTTCCTTCTCGTAGTAACGGACGGTTTCCACCGTGCACCGCGCGACCTGCGCCAGTTCCCCGACCTTCATGAGCGACTCCAGCAAAATTGCTTGACCCTATAGTAACTTCAGGATGTGCAATGCGCCAGTTCCCATTCGCAGGAGTTTCGTCATGCCCTCATACCGTCCCCTCCAGTCAGGTCACGCTCATGCCGGCTGTGGTCACGATCACCGTCCTGCGCACGCACATGCGGGCTGCGGTCACGATCACCAGCACGCGCACGCCCATCCTGCAGCGACCGTCGCCAGGCAGAGCGCGCCTCTGAAAGTGCCGGCCGGCAGCGTTCGCAGTCGGCTGCGCATCGCGCAAATGGACTGCCCGACCGAGGAAGCGCTGATCCGCAAGAAGCTCGACGGCATCGACGCGGTGCACGGCCTCGACTTCAACCTGATGCAGCGCGTGCTGACCGTCGTCCACACGGCGGACTCCCTGCCCGACATCGATGCCGCGATCCGCGAACTGGGAATGACCCCGACGCCGCTGACGGCGACGGCGACGGCGACGGCGAAGGCGGCAAACACGAGCTCCACCACCAGGGCGCACTGGCCGCTGGCGATCGCCGGGCTGCTCGCCATCGCCGCGGAAGTGGCGCACTGGCTGGACATGCCGGTGGTACTGGTCGCCGCGCTGGCGCTGGCGGCGGTCGCCGGCTGCGGTCTGGCTACCTACCGCAAGGGCTGGATCGCGCTGCGCAACGGCAATCTGAACATCAACGCGCTGATGAGCATCGCCGTGACCGGCGCCCTGCTGATCGGTCAGTGGCCGGAAGCGGCGATGGTCATGTTCCTGTTCACAGTCGCGGAACTGATCGAGGCGAGGTCGCTCGACCGCGCGCGCCACGCCATCCATGGCCTGCTGCAACTGGCACCGGAACAGGCAATGGTGCAGCAGGCCGACGGCGAGTGGGTCGCGGTCGACGCGGCGACGGTCGCGCCGGGCAGCGTCGCCCGCGTGCGTCCGGGCGAACGGATCGCGCTCGACGGCGTCATCGTGAGCGGCCGCTCGACCGTAAATCAGGCGCCGATCACCGGAGAAAGTCTGCCAGTCGAAAAGGGCGAAGGCGACGCAGTGTTTGCCGGAACGATCAACGAGTCCGGCTCGTTCGCCTACCGCGTCACCGCCAGTGCCGACCACAGCACGCTGGCACGCATCATCCACGCTGTCGAGGAAGCACAGGGCAGGCGCGCACCGACGCAGCGTTTCGTCGACCAGTTCGCCAAGGTCTATACGCCGGTGGTATTCGTGATCGCACTCGCTGTTGCCATCGCGCCGCCCTTGCTGATGAACGGCGTCTGGTACGACTGGATCTACCGGGCGCTGGTGCTGCTGGTGATCGCCTGTCCGTGTGCGCTGGTGATCTCGACACCGGTGACCATCGTCAGCGGTCTGGCCACCGCTGCGCACCACGGCATCCTGATCAAGGGCGGCGTCTATCTCGAACAGGGCCGCCAGCTCGCCTGGCTGGCACTCGACAAGACCGGAACGCTGACCCACGGCAAACCGGTGCAGACCGATTTCGAACTGCGCGGCGCACTGCCCGAAGAGCAGGCACGCAGGCTGGCGGCAAGCCTCGCGGCGCGCTCCGATCACCCGGTATCGCGCGCCCTGACGCAGGCCGAAGCGCAGGCGACACTGCCGCGGATGTCGGTGAGCAATTTCGCGGCGATCCCCGGTCGCGGCGTACAGGGTGTGATCGATGGCGTCGCCTATCAACTCGGCAACCACCGCCTGATCCATGATCTCGGCGTCTGTTCGCCGGAACTCGAAGCGCGCCTCGACGCGCTCGAGCGGCAGGGTAAGACCACCTTGCTGCTGACCGACGGAGAGACCGTCCTGGCGCTGTTCGCCGTCGCCGACAGCGTGCGCGACAATAGCCGCGCGGCGATCGCCGAACTGCACTCCCTCGGCATCAGGACGCTGATGTTGAGCGGCGACAACCCGCACACGGTTGCAGCGATCGCCGCCCAGGTCGGGATCGACGAAGTCCGCGGCGACCAGTTGCCCGAAGACAAGGCAGCGGCGATCAGCGCCAAGCTGGCAGCGACCGGCAAGGTGGGAATGGTCGGCGACGGCATCAATGACGCACCGGCGCTGGCCCGCGCCGACATCGGATTCGCCATGGCCGCGGCCGGCAGCGACACGGCGATCGAAACCGCCGATGTCGCACTGATGGACGACGATCTGCGCAAGATTGCCCGCTTCGTTCGCCTCTCGCGCGCCACCTACCGGGTTCTGGTGCAGAACATCGCGCTGGCACTCGGCATCAAGGGGGTTTTCCTGGCACTCACGGTCGCTGGTCTGGGAACGATGTGGATGGCGGTTTTCGCCGACATGGGAACCAGCCTGCTGGTCGTGTTCAACGGTCTGCGGCTGCTGCGCAAATGAACCATCCGGGAAATGCCGAAAACCCCCAGGTCCCGCCCTGGGGGTCCGCCAAAGGTGGGGGAGGACTTACTTCGCAGGTGCCGGTGTAGTAGCGGCGGCCGCGTCGGTCTTCGGCGCAGTGTCGGTCTTGGCGGGCTTGTTCGCCGGCTTCTTGGTCTTGCTCGCCTGCGCCGTGCCCTTGGTCCCGCTCTTGGCGGCTTCGCTCGTCGCTGCCGGAGTGGTCTTGGTGCTGTCGGTGGTCACCGGCGAAGTCGCCTTGGCGGTGTCCGCTTTGACTGGCTCGGCCGCTTTCGGCGCTTCCACCTTCTTGTCGGCGGGAGCCGGCGCGGTCACCTTCGTCGCCGGCGTCGTCGCGGGAGCGGCAGCAGGAGCGTTCCCCTGGGCGAACGAGGTGGTGGCAAAGCCGGCGGCAACCAGCAGGGCGATCACGGTCTTCATCATCTTGCATCTCCTTGAGTGTCTGGGTCTGGTTTTCAGGTACTGCGACATTGCAGCGCCTTGGGCCGAACAACGCGACCCACCCCCCGGAGGATGTCAGTACAAGTGTAAGGTCATGTATCGCTGTGTCACTGCGTCAGAACAGCCCGGAGGCGATGTTGATGGTCAGTGCCAGCAGGGTGGTATTGAAGAAGAACGCGAGAACGCAGTGCACCAGTCCGGTCCGGCGCATGCGGCGACTGGTGAAACCGACGTCGGCGGTTTGTCCGGAAGTTCCGATGACACAGGCGAAATAGAGGAAGTCTCCATAATCGGGCCGATGACCACCGGGAAAGTCGAGGCCACCGGGAAACCCACGCATTTCGGCGGCGTAGTAGTCGTGCGCGTAATGCAGCGCAAACATCACCTGGGTGAACGCCCAGGACGACAGGATGGTCAGCGCCGCCAAGCCGATGTGCTCGTAGCGCAAGGTTCCCTGCAGGTCCTTGGCCACCGCAAGCTGGGCGACGATCGCACCCAGGCTGGCGATGGCGGCACAGACGACCAGCGCGAGGATCACGAATTGCCCCTCGTCCTGCTCGAGCGCGCGGGTACGCATTCTTTCGTGGGTAGACCAGAACATCATGCGGCCGGCAAGCACCAGGTACGATATCGCACCGACGTTCCAGCCGATGAGCAGGCGGGTCGCCTCGTGGCCCGCAATCGATGTCGGCAGGAAAAACACCGTCAGCACACCGAGCAGCGCGCAGATGCACAGGCGAGGACGAGCCATCAGCAAACGCAGCAGTCTGGGCCGTTCGGGAGTCAAGGGAAGTTCTGCCATGAGGCCATTTTACCCTGCCGACAAGCCTACGGCGGGTGCCGCAGCGAGATCGACGATGCCGCAAAAAATGGTTGCGTAACAACAATATTCCGGCGAAAATGCGCGCCTCTCGTAAGACAGGATCAGGACGTGGGCAGTTTACCCAATTCATGCACTCTGACGACACGGCGTGGCTTGGCCACGGCACAGGTGTAACCAGCGACTGCCCAGCGCACGTGACCTGACGTGCGCATCCAGCCTCCTGGCCTCCACACCTTTGCGGTGTCGGAGGCTTTTTTTACGCCGCTCGCGCGGCAGAACAGGAGGCAATCCGTGCTTTACCTTGCATCATTTCTGGACCAGCCGGTCCGTGGCAAGACTGACGAAACGATCGGGCGACTCGAAGACCTGATCGTCAAGGTGGGAGAAGAGTTGTACCCGCCGATCACCGGGCTGGTCATCCGCGATGGACGGCGGGACTTCTTCGTTCCGGCAACGCAGCTCGAATCGATCAACGGGGTAGCCCGGCTTTCGACGTCGACCGTGAATCTGCGGCCGTTCCGGCGCCGTGACGGCGAAATCCTGCTGCGCAAGGACGTGCTCGACCATCAGATCATCGACATCTCCGGGCGGCGCATCGTGCGCGTCAACGACGTACAGGTCCTCCGCGTCGAGCACGTCTATCGGCTGATCGGCGTCGATGTCAGCCCGCAGGCGCTGCTGCGCCGACTGGGTCCGCGTTCGCTGGCGCACAAGGTGGTCGGCCGGCGGATCATCGACTGGCAGGAGGCGCAGTATCTGGCCAGCGAGGCTCCAGTTCAGCTGAAGGTCTCTTACGACCGTCTGTCGGAACTCAATCCGGTGGATCTGGCGCGCATCGTGGATGCCCTCTCCTACCGCGAGAGTGCCGAGATCGTCGCCGCCCTCGACGACGAAACCGCCGCCGATCTGCTCGAGGAGGTCAGCGACGAGCGCGTCACCGACCTGCTCGAAGGAATGGACAAGGAGCGTGCTGCCGACATCCTCGAGGAAATGTCTCCGGGCGCCGCCGCCGACGCCCTGGAGGATCTCGACGAGGAGGTCGCCGAGGAAATCATCGCCAGCATGGAGCCCGAAGAGGCTGCCGAAGTGCAGGAACTGCTGGCCTACGACGAGGACAGTGCCGGCCGGATCATGCGGACCGACTACGTGCGCGTGCGCGCCACGGCAACCGTGGGCGACGCCCTGGCCTTGCTGCGCGCGCTGCCGGAAGTACCCGATCCGCTGCTGGCGCTCTATGTCGTGGCCAGGGACACCACACCGGCCACCGCCAAGGACGACGATGCGGTCGTCCTGCGCGGCATCGTGCGGCTGCGCAGCCTGGTGACTGCCGACCATGCGACGCCGCTGGCCGAGGTAATGGATCACGACACGCCGACGGTTCGCGCCACGGACCACGCCGACGAAGCCGCGAGGATCATGGCCGAGTACAACCTGCTGGCGATCCCGGTTCTCAACGAGGCCGGACATCTCGTGGGGATCGTGACCGTCGACGATGCGATCGCGATGCTGCTGCCGGAGATCTGGCAACACCGTGGCGCACGCGTGTTCAGCTAGGATCGAGCGATCAGGAAGACGCGGGCCTGTCCCGCAGGCAATGGAATTCGTTTGGCGCGCTGGCGCCGGGAAAGTGAGACAAGTGATGGCAAATGTGAATCCGATCAGCGAACAGTTCGAAACCGCCGCCGAGCTCGCGCACGGCCACAAGAAGCGCGGAAAAATCTGGGTGTATCTGATGGCGATGGGCCCCGGCCTGATCGCGGCCAACGCCGGCAATGACGCCGGCGGCATTGCGACCTACGCGTCTGCCGGCGCCTCGTACGGCTACGACTTCCTCTGGGTGATGGTGGTCATTCTCTTCAGCCTTGGCGTCGTCCAGGAAATGTGCGCCCGCCTCGGCACGGTGACGGGCAAGGGCTTCTCGGATCTCGTCCGGGAAAACTTCTCGCTGCGCATGACCGTGTTCATCCTGTTCGCCCTCCTGATCGCCAACTTTGGCGTCATCGTCACCGAATTCGTCGGCATCGGTGCAGCGGCGGAACTGTTTGGCGTCAGTCGCTACATCGCCGTGCCGGTTTCTGCGGTGCTGCTCTGGGTGCTCATCACGCGCGGTTCGTACAGCCGGGTCGAAAAGATCTTCCTCGTCCTGACGCTGGTCTTTCTCAGCTACATCGGCTCGGCGATCCTCGGGAAACCCGACTGGCACGAGGTGGTCGGCCAGATCGTGACGCCGCAGATCAAGGAGGATCCGGCCTGGCTGACACTGCTGATCGCGCTGATCGGCACCACGATCACGCCGTACATGCAGTTGTACGTTCAGTCGGCGGTCGTCGAAAAAGGGGTGAAGCCCAGCGAATATTCCTTCACACGCTTCGAAGTATGGGCCGGAACTTTTTTTGCCGTGGCCATTTCCGGATTCATCATCATTGCCACCGCCGCGACCCTGTTTCCGATCGGCCAGGCAGTCGAGACCGCCGCCGACGCCGCACAGGCCCTGGCGCCGATTGCCGGGCAGTACGCCAGCCAGTTGTTCGCCATTGGTCTCCTCGGCGCCTGCCTGCTGGCCGGTGGCGTGCTGCCGCTGTCGACGACCTACGTGATGAGCGAGGCCTTGGGCTTCGAGCGCGGCGTGTCGTTCTCGTGGCGCGAGGCACCGGTCTTCCAGGGAATGTTCACCGTGCTGCTCGGGCTGGGCGCCGCCTTGGCGCTGATCCCCAACCTGCCGGTCATCCAGGTGCTGCTCGGCGTGCAGGTGCTGCAGGGTCTGGTGCTGCCGATCGAGCTGTTCGCCATCCTGACCTTGATCAACAACGTCGAGCTGATGGGCAAGTACGTCAATCGCAGGGCCTACAATCTGGCGGCGTGGACGATTGCGATCGTCGTCAGCCTGCTGTCGCTGACGCTGATCGTACTGACCGTGCTCGACTGGTTCGGCATCAAGCTGGGCGGCTGATCCTTCACGGAAAAGACCGCTGGCAACGGCCGAGGAAGAATAGTGGGTGGCGCCGCGCGGCGCCACCCCCGGGCAACGAACGAGTTGGACGTGGAATCGTTCGCGAAAGGCGTTGCCGCACGCACCCGGACAGGCGAAAATCGCCATCTCGGCCAACGATGGGCCAAGAACCGCTCGCGCAGGCTGATCGCACCTCCGGCCAGAGCGCGTATGCCCCTGTGCAAGACGCAAGGCGATGACGACAAACGCCGGTTTCAACCGCTTCGCGCCACGCGCGGCTGGCGCGGTCGGCCCGAATCGTTGGGACGTTCTCCTGCTGCCACTGGTAATCGGCACGCTGTTCCTGATCACCTGGGGCAGTGGGAAAATGAACGCGCCGTATGTTCTCGGCACGCCGATCCCGATATCCCTCGAACCGGGGAATCTGCCCGAGTATGCCCTGCGTACGACGCTGCGCATGACGCTGGCCATGCTCGGATCGCTCGCTTTCGCGCTTCTTTACGGCAGCCTGGCGGCAAAATCGGTGGCCGCCGGACGGGTTCTCATCCCGCTGCTGGACATTCTGCAATCGATCCCGATCCTCGGCTTTCTGTCGATCAGCGTCGTCGGTTTCGTCCGGCTCTTTCCCGGCAGCATGCTGGGCCCGGAACTCGCGGCGGTCTTCGCGATTTTCACGTCGCAGGCGTGGAACCTGACGTTCAGCTACTACGCCAGCCTGCGCATGGTCCCCCGCGATCTGTATGAGGTTTCGCGGATGCTCAAGCTCTCGCCGTGGCAGCAGTTCTTTCGGCTGGAGGCACCTTACGCGATGCCTGGCCTGATCTGGAACATGATGATGTCGGTCGCTGGCGGCTGGTTCTTCGTCGTCGCCTCGGAAGCAATCACGGTTGACAACATGAGCATTCAGCTTCCCGGGATCGGCTCGTACATCGCGCTGGCAATTCGCAGCGAGGATCTGCCCGCCGTCGGTTACGCCATTCTCGCGATGTTCATCGTGATCCTGGCGACCGATCAACTGTTGTTCCGCCCGTTGGTCGCCTGGGGCGAGAGGTTCAAGTTCGAGTTCACCGAAAACCAGCGTCCGCCGCGCTCGTGGTTCCTGTCGCTACTGCGCCGTGCGCAGTTCACGCGCATGTTCCTCGCTGCGGTGATGCGCGGAATGGTGGTTGTCCAGCTGGTCTCGGCGCTGCTGGCGTCGAGGCAGGCGCGGCAGGCCTTTGCCTGGCCGCGGCGACTGCGCTGGAGCGTGGACGGCGCGCTTCTCGACCGCTACTGGAACGCCCTCGTGGTGATGGCAGCGGCGGCAAGCACGTTCGCGCTGATTCGTTTCGTGCATGCGGCGGTCAGCTTCCAGGAGGTCGGCCAGGTGTTGCTGCTCGGATTGATCACCGGCGCGCGCGTGCTGCTTCTCGTCGCACTCGCCTCGCTGCTCTGGGTACCCATCGGCATCTGGATCGGACTCAACCCGCGCATCGGCCAGCCGGCACAACCGATTGTCGTCCTGCTCGCGGCATTTCCGGCCAACCTGTTCTTCCCCGTCGCGATTTCCGCTATCGTCGGCTTCCATCTGGATCCCGAAATCTGGCTCAGCCCGCTGATGATCCTCGGCACCCAATGGTACATCCTGTTCAACGTCGTCTCGGCCGCCGCCGCCCTGCCGTCGGACCTGCAGGAAGCAGCTGCGAACATCGGCTTGCGCGGGGGAATGCGGTGGACCCGGCTGCTCCTGCCGTCGGTCTTTCCGTCGTATGTTACCGGCGCGGTCACCGCCTCCGGTGGCGCCTGGAATGCCAGCGTGGTTTCCGAGCTGGTCAATTGGGGCAGCACCAGCTTGAGCGCGACCGGGCTGGGAGCCTACATCGCAACGCAGACCGCGGCCGGCGATTATCCACGCGTCGCCCTGGGGGTCGTCGTGATGAGCTTGTACGTCGTCCTGTTCAACCGTGTCGTCTGGAAGCGACTGTACATGATGGCCGAACAGCGCTTCAGCTTCGTTTGAGGGAATCGCCGAATGGAAAGGGAGCCCCTGCTCGAACTGCACTGCGTCGGCAAGACCTTTCGCTCTGGCGACGGCGGCGCAAGCCCGGTACTCGAAGGCATCGATCTGTGCGTCAACCCTGGCGAGATCATCGTCCTCTTCGGCCGTTCGGGCTGTGGCAAGTCGACGCTGCTGCGAATCATCGCTGGCCTGACGCCGGCGACGATGGGCGAAGTGCGCTACAAGGGGCAGCGCGTGACGCGACCGCAGCCGGGAATCAGCATGGTGTTCCAGACCTTTGCTCTGTTTCCGTGGCTGAATGTGCAGCAGAACGTCGAACTCGGCCTCGAAGCCGCCGGCGTTCCCGCCGAGGAACGTCGACGGCGCGCCCTGGAAGTGATCGACATGATCGGTCTCGACGGCTTCGAATCGGCGTATCCGAAGGAGCTCTCGGGAGGCATGCGCCAGCGCGTGGGTTTTGCCCGGGCACTGGTGGTACATCCCGACGTGCTGCTGATGGACGAACCCTTTTCCGCCCTGGACGTACCGACCACCGAGGCGCTGCGCCATGACCTGATGGATCTGTGGACAACGCGCCAGATCCCGACCCGGGCGATGCTCCTCGTATCGCACAATATCGAGGAGTCGGCGCTGGTCGCCGACCGCATCGTGATCCTCCACAACAATCCCGGCAGCATCAAGAGCGAGATCCGGGTGCAGCTCAAGCATCCACGTGATCCGGATTCACGCGCTTTCCGGCTGCTCGTCGAACAGGTTTACGCGGCCATCTCGTCGACGGGCGCGGCACAGCGGCGCAAGCTCGGTGTCGGGTACCGCCTGCCGTCGGCGACCGTCGGCCAGATGATGGGAATTCTCGAACGCCTGAACCTTCCGGGCAACGCCGGCGGACTCGGCCTGTCGGTTCTGGCCGAGGTGATGCAGATGGAGGTGGACGAGTTGTTCCCGATCATCGAGGCGCTCGAACTGATGGTATTCACGCGCACCAACGGGCAACGCGTGGAGTTGACGCCAGCCGGAAAAACCTTTGCCGAAGCCGACATCCTGCAGCGCAAGATCATTTTCGGAGAGCAATTGCTGCAGAGAATTCCTCTGGCGACGAACATCCGCCATGTCCTGGAAGAACGCAGCGGTTCACGCGCGCCACGGTCGCGTTTCCTGCGCGAGCTCGAGGATCACCTGAGCGAGGAGGAAGCGGAACGGGTGCTGGGCGTCGTCACCGACTGGGGGCGCTACGCGGAAATCCTCGCCTATGATGGCGACACCGGAACCTTCAGTCTCGAAAATCCGGGCAGCGAGGACCTTGCGGATACCCCTTGAGGCCCCGCTCTCCCGCGCGTCGCGGGCGGCCATCGACCCGCAACACAGACCGCGACCGATTGCCGCAGGTCGGCCGAACGTCCGCGGTACGGCGTAGAATCTCGCGCTTTGCTGGCTGCACGGCAAGGTAGCGAGAAATGCCTCAGATCGATCAGGGTTCGCCGCAGATGCTCCGGCAAGGCAAGGCCAACCCGCTGCCGCGCCTGCTCGCGCTGCGCCGGATCGAAGTGCTGACGCAGACCACAGTGCTCTTTCTGGCGGTGGCCTGGCTGAAGATTCCACTGCCCGTCGTGCCGATGACCGTGGTCATTGTCGTTCTTGCCGCCATCAACCTGGCCAGCCGGTGGCGCGTCGAACACGGCGGGCCGGTCTCGGCCGGCGAGGTCTTTTTCCACCTGACGATCGATGTCGGCGCGCTGGCATGGCAGCTTTACTTTGCCGGTGGCTCGGCCAATCCCTTCGTCTCGCTCTTTCTGCTGCCACCCACGCTTGCCGCCGCGCTGTTGCCTGCCCGACATGCGTGGGGAATGGCGGGAATCACCCTGCTCGTCTACACCTTTCTGATGTTCTGGAACCTCCCGCTCCCGCCGCCGCAGGGTAATCTGGCGGAGTGGGACGCACTGCTCGCCCGCGCCGCCGGTGGTGCCGGCGAACATGCCGCGCACGCCAGCGGCTTCGCCCTGCACGTGGTCGGCATGTGGCTCAATTTCGTGATCAGCACCGGTGTCGTGGCCTTCTTCCTGACACGCATGGCCGCGGCGCTCCGGGAACGCGAACGCGAGCTGGCGGCGGCCCGCGAAGCGGCTCTGCGCAACGAGCAGATTCTCTCGCTGGGAACCCTCGCCGCTGGTGCCGCGCATCAGTTGGGGACGCCGCTCGGCACGATGGCCATCGTCCTCCGCGAACTTGAACTGAACCATGAGCGTGATCCCGAGCTCAGCGAGAGCCTTCTGCTGCTGCGCCAGCAGGTCGAGCGCTGCAAGCAGACGATCTCCGAGATTCTCGCTTCGACTGGCCAGGGTCGCGACGAAAATCTGCGTTCGCTGCCGGTCGACGCCTATCTGCAGCGTCTGCTCGACGACTGGCAGATCATCCGCCCGCAGGCCGTGCTGCACGTGACGCTGCAGGGAGAACAGCCGGCCCCGGCGATCGCCGCCGAACGGACGCTGGCGCAGGCGCTCCTCAACCTGCTCGACAACGCTGCCGATGCCAACGCCGCCAGCGCGGAAGCGCTTCACTTTCTCGCCCGCTGGGACACCGGCAGTGTCCGGGTGGAGATTCTCGACCGCGGCCCTGGACTCCAGTCGGAGACCGCGCAACGCCTCGGCGAAGCCTTTTTCAGCACCAAGACCGGCTCGGGCGGACGCCCCCGCGGGATCGGCATCGGTCTGTTTCTCAGCAATGCCACAATCGAGCGCCTGGGCGGCAGGGTCGAGTTGTTCAACCGCGATGATCCGCGCGGCGGCGCGTGCACCCGCGTCACCCTGCCGCTGCGGCCGGCCTGAAGGAGCGACGACATGCTCAAGCCAATTCTGCAACCGCCCGACGACGAGCGAACGACGCTGCTCCTGGTCGATGACGACGACGCTTTCCGGCGCGTCCTGGCACGCGCCCTCGATCGGCGAGGATACGCCGTGACCGTCGCCGCCAACGTCGAATCGGCCCTCGCCAAGGCACAGGCGCAGGCGCCCGAGTGCGCCGTGGTCGACCTGCGCATGCCCGGTCCTTCCGGCCTGGTGCTGGTCGAGAAACTGATCGAACTCGATCCGAACACGCGCATCGTCATGCTCACGGGCTACGCCAGCATCGCCACCGCGGTCGAGGCGATCAAGCTCGGCGCCATCCATTACCTCGCCAAACCCTGTGATGCCGATCAGGTGGTTGCGGCACTCAACAGGGGCGGCGCCGGCGACTCGGCGATTCCGCTTGCCAGTTCCCCGCTGTCGGTCGATCGGCTCGAGTGGGAGCACATCCAGCGCGTGCTGAGCGAGAATCGGGGCAATATCTCGGCCACCGCGCGCGCCCTGAAAATGCACCGTCGCACGCTACAGCGCAAGCTCGGCAAACATCCAAGTCCGGAATGAACATGACCGACGGCACACCTGCCACCCCGGCACGGATGCGAATCGACAAATGGCTATGGGCAGCACGCTTCTACAGGACGCGTTCGCTCGCCGCACAGGCGATCGCCGCCGGCCACGTCAAACTCGACGGCCATACGGTGAAGGCCGGTCGCGACCTGCACATGGGTGCCTGCCTCGAAATCGCCATCGGCGACCTGGTCTGGACAGTCGTCGTCCGCGGCTTCAACGTCCAGCGTCGTCCGGCCAGCGAAGCGCAACTGCTTTACCAGGAAACTCCCGAGAGCAGCGCGCGACGTGCCGCGAATCAGGAGGCGCGGCGACTCGCACCGGTCCCCGGCAGCGAGCTGCGCGGACGTCCGACCAAGAGAGACCGGCGGCAGATCCGAGGATTCAACGAAAACTGCTGATCGCAGGCAAGCCCTCCCGGTGCAGTTGACGCCCGTCGGCCAGCCCGGAATACTGTGCCTGTCCTTCCCGACCTCGCTTCGACAATACGAAGTGCCTTGCTCCGACCCACGAAGCCCGATGAAAACGCTGATCGCCACTGCCACCAGCGACCCGAATTCCGGCCAGGTGACCGATGCCGTCGCCTCGCAGATCGAGAGGCTGCCCAATCTTGGCCCGAAATCCAGCGCGATGCTCGCGCGGGCGTCCATCCGTTCGCTTGACG
The DNA here is from genome assembly GCF_023806565.1 of Accumulibacter sp. Classification (GTDB taxonomy): domain Bacteria; phylum Pseudomonadota; class Gammaproteobacteria; order Burkholderiales; family Rhodocyclaceae; genus Accumulibacter. Next base: position 21,501 of record NZ_JAMTDV010000008.1, read on the forward strand.
AGTTGCGCGAAATCGGCGCGGTGGCGGCCTACGCGCGGGTCAAGCGGGTCGATCGCACGGCCAGCCTGAACCTGCTGTGGGCGCTGCAGGGGGCCTTGACTGGCGAGCCATGGCAGAAAGTCGCGCGTGAGCAGCGCAGCAGCCTGTTGCTGGCACTCGAAGTCGAGACAAAGGGCCCCTGAGGACAACGCCCCGATGCCGCGCACCCGCCCGCAAGTGAAGGCTTTCGCAGCAAGCGGGCACCACCGCTCGCGCACCATTCCGCGATGAGCCATCGACTGCTCCCCGACTGCGTCGTCGTCGTGCATCTGCTGTTCATCGGTTTCGTCCTTTTCGGCGGCCTGCTGCTGCGGCGCTGGCCCGGACTGGCGGTGGCCCACCTTCCCGCCGCCTGTTGGGCTGCGCTGGTAGAGCTGTACGGCTGGGAATGCCCGCTGACACCGCTGGAAACGGGCTGGCGACAGGCCGCCGGCCAAGCCGCCTACCGCACAAGCTTCGTCGAGCACTATCTGCTGCCGATCCTCTATCCGGCCGGACTCACGCGCGGCATCCAGATCGCTCTGGCGGCGCTGGTGATCGTGGTCAATCTCGCCGCGTATGGATGGCTTTGCCATCGACTTTGCGGGAAGCGAGGGATGCCGAATTCGGATCGGTAGGCGTGTGGCGACACGCTGCGCGAACTTTCCTTCGCCCTCGGCCCCCGCCTTCGCCGTCAATCCGCCTTGCGCTTGGCGCGCGGGTGCGACTGATCGTAGACCGCGGCCAGATGCTGAAAGTCGAGGTGCGTGTAGACCTGTGTCGAGGAGATGCTCGCGTGCCCGAGCATCTCCTGCACGGCGCGCAGATCGCCCGAAGACTGGAGCACGTGCGAGGCGAACGAATGGCGCAGCATGTGCGGATGCACCCGCGCTGGCAGGCCCTGCAGCAAGCCGCGCCGCTGCAGGCGGAGCTGGATCATGCGCATGCCGAGACGCTTGCCGCGCTGGCCGACGAACAGGGCGACTTCGTCTGCCGCCGCGATCTGGCTGCGCTGTGCCGCCCATGACGCGACCGCGGCCCGTGCCTTGCTCCCCACCGGGACGATGCGCAGCTTGCTGCGCTTGCCGAGGACGCGCACCTCGCCGGCCAGCAGGTCTTCGAGACAGGAAACATCGAGCGCCGCGAGTTCGGCCAGGCGCAGACCGGAAGAGTAGAACAGCTCGAACATCGCCTGATCGCGCAGTGCCAGCAGGTTTTCGGTGTCGGCTGCCAGCAGGCGACCGGCTTCGTCGGGCGACAGAGCTTTCGGCAGCGCTTTCGGGCTCTTCGGCGCGCGCACGCCGTCGACCGGATTCTGACTCGTCTCGCCCTGCCGGCCGAGCCAGCGATAGAAACCGCGCCAGGCGGAAAGGACGCGCCCCAGTGAACGGCCGCCGAGCCCACGGGAATGCAACTGTGCGACGAAGCGGCGGATGTGCTGCGTTTGCAGCGTGGCGAAGCTGCATTCCCCGGCTGCTCGGGTGGACCTGCCGGACGACTCGTCGATCAGGCGGCACAGCAACTCGAGGTCATGCCGATAGCCCTTGACCGTGTGCGCGGACAGCCGGCGCTGCTGCGCCAATTCGTCGAGATAGGCAGCGACGCTGCCGTTCATCGCACGCGATTCAGCTGAGGACGCGCGCCAGGGCGGCCGACGCCATTTCGCCGAGACGTTCGAGATAGATCGTCCCCATGCCGGCGTAGAAGCGCTCGTGGTCCTCGCTGCCGAGGGCAATCATGCCGATCGTCCCGCCGCCGTTGCGCATGGCGATCAGCCCTTGCGAGCGGACATGGGTGGACGCCTCGCCAAACCATGACGAGGTCTCGAAGCCCGCGGTCGAACCGCAATACGGTTGCACCAGCGTTTCGGCAAAAGCCTGCAGGTCATGGCTGACGTCGGCAAATTCGGGCAATTCCCCGCTCCCCTCGGAGCGATACCACAGACGTAGGGCGACGTGCGGGACCGCGAAATCGTCGCGCAGGTGAAAGTTCAGCGTGTGCAGGACCGACTGGAAGCTTCTCGCGGCAATCAGCGCTACCGCCAATCGATGCATCTTTTCGCTGATCGCGTCGTTTTCTTCGCCGAACTGCAGCAATTCGCCCATCTTTCCTTCGAGTTGCCGGTTCTTGTCGCGCAGCGCCAGCATCTGGCGCTCCGTGATCGAAATCGTGCGCCCGCCGTGCGGGTGCGGAACGACCATGTTCGCCACCAGGTCGGCATGCTCCTCGAAAAACTGCGGATTGTCCTGCAGATAGCTCGCGACTTCTTCCGATCTCATAAATCGATTTCTCCCTTGAAGACGGTAATGGCGGGACCCGTCATCAATACCGGCGTGCCGTTGCCGCGCCAGGCAACGAACAGCACACCCCCACGCATTTCAACGCGCACGGGCGAATCGAGCAGGCGGCGCGCGATGCCGGCAACCACTGCGGCACAGGCGCCTGTTCCGCAGGCCAGCGTTTCTCCCGCGCCACGCTCGAAAACCCGAAGGCGGATCGCGTGCCGATCGAGCACCTGCATGAAACCCGCGTTGACCCGCTGCGGAAAGCGCGGGTGCGATTCGATCAGCGGCCCCAGCCGCGCGACTGGTGCGGTATCGACGTCGTCTACCAGCTGCACCGCATGCGGATTGCCCATGCCGACTGCAGTGATCGCGAGTTCTTCGTCAGCGACCGTCAGCCTCTGCACCAGATCGTCGCTGGCACTGTCGAAAACAATCTGCGCCGGTGTGAAAACCGGCACTCCCATTTCGACGGTCACGCTGCCGTCCTCCTCGAGTCGGGGAACAATCACCCCGGCGAGAGTTTCGACGCGGATCCCGCGCTTGCTGCTGAGTCCTTCCTGATGGACGAAACGGACGAAGCAGCGCGCCCCGTTGCCGCATTGCTCGACTTCGCCGCCGTCGGCGTTGAAGATCCGATAGCGAAAATCGACGTCCGGCTGACTGGGGCGTTCGACGACCAGAATCTGGTCGCAGCCAATTCCGAAATGGCGGTCAGCCAAGAAGCGTAGCTGCTCCGGCGTCAACTCGACCGGCTGGCGAATGCCGTCGAACACGACAAAGTCGTTGCCGAGTCCGTGCATCTTGGCAAATCTGAGTTTCATCGTGTCGGGGGATTTCGCGCCGTGCTAGAAGAGCGACTTCGCCATTATAAAGTCGTCCATGACGAAGTCGTGCCCTATATCGACGCAGACGGCTTCACGGACGGCAAAGCCATGCCTGCGATATGCGGCAATGGCCCGTTCGTTGCGCTTGTTCACCGCCAGGACCAACGTGCTGCAACGACTCGCCAGAGCATGGCCGGACGCCTGGTCGATGAGTCGGGCGCCGACACCGATCCGCTGTCTGCGCGGGTCGACGTAAATCTTGTCGATCTTCATTTCCCCTGCTGCAGTGATCAGGCACGACGAAAAGCCGGCCAGTTCGCCATCGACCATCGCCTGATCCCACCAGATCCCGGGCATCGTCAATTCCTCGACCATGCGCGAGGGGTCGTAACGTTGCTCGAGCATGAAGTCGATCTGTTCCTGGCTGATGATTCCGGGATAGGTATGCTGCCAGACGACGCGCGCCAGCGCCGCAACGGCGCCGATGTCGGCCGGGGTGACCGGGGAAATCGAGATGTCCATGAAAGCTCCTGAATGCCTGCCGCGCCGCCCGGGGACCAGGTTGCCCGCACCGTCGGTATCTGACGACTCTTCCTACATCGTGTTCCAGAGGCTGCAGTAGCCGTTCGGCGAGATTTCGTCGTCGTTCGGGATGAGTTTGCAACTACCCAGGTCCGTGTCGGTCTTGCCAGGGAGGAACTCGAGGCAAGTGCTGCAGTTCTTCCCGTCCATGGGAACATCCTGGTATTTCACTTTCGTTCGTACCGCTGGATTCGAACTCGCTCTGGCCTCACGCGTGACGGCAATCAGGGGAACCAGGGCAAGCGCGATACCGGCGGACTTCATCAAGCGGCGACGGTTGAGGTTGGTGTTCATGACGAGTCAGGGCTCTCCGGCAAGCAAGGAGGGAATGAAAACAGACCGTGGCGGATCGTACAAGTTCTGCGCCAACCATCATTCCCGATTCACTTCGATCAGTGGCTAGTTGCCGCGGAACTGTGGCTTGCGCTTTTCGCGGAACGAGGCCAGTCCCTCCTCGTAGTCGTGGCTGTCGTACACCACCCGGCGCAGCCCCTGCATCCGCTCGAACAGTTCAGGGGTGATCGAACGTGCGCTGGAGAGCAGGCGCAACTGCTCCTTCATGACCGAAATGCTCAACGGCGAATTGCGGACGATCTGGCCGGCAAGGCCGTAAACGAACGCGTCGATTTCTTCTACCGGTTTGATGTAGTTGATCATTCCGAGGTTCTGCGCCTGCGAGGTGGGAATCGGTTGGGCGGTGAACAGCATCTCCTTGGCGACCGGCAGCGGGATCATGTTCATCAGGGTCAGCAGGCCACCGAGGTTGTAGGGAACTCCGAGCTTGGCCGGGGTGATCGCGAAAGTGGCCTCGGGTGTCGCCACGAGGATGTCGCAGGCCATCGCGACCTCGCAGCCGCCACCCCAGACGCCGCCTTCGATCAGTCCGAGAACGGGCGCCGGGAATTCCTGGATCGCCCGGATCAGCACGCGCAGCGGATCGGCCCAGCCGAGCGGATCACGGCCCTTGTCCGGCAGTTCGCTGACATCGTGGCCGGCCGACCAGACCTTGCTGCCGGCTGGCGCGCGCAGCACCACGGCGCGGATGCCCTGCTCGCGAAAGGCGTCGAGGACGGTAGTGATCTCGTTGATCAGCGCTTCGCTCAGGGCATTGCGCTTCGCCGTATGGTTCATCACGATCGTACCGATCGCATCCTGTGTTTCGGTGATGATCAGCGACATGTCTTCCTCCTTCTTGGTGGGTATATCGATGAATGCCCTCCTCCGGCATTCGCCATCCATCCGGCCCGGACGCGGAAAAATCCACCCCCGGCCACCAGACAACTTCGATCGCAGCCGAGGCAGGTCCTCAGCCGGTGGTCAGTCGATCGCGCAGTTGCTCATATTCCGCGATTACCTGCGCGCCGAGCAACAGCACCGTGGCCGCGATTTCCATGCTGAACATGGCCACCACCGCAGTCGCCAGCGGCCCATATACGAGACTCGCTTTCGACAGCGTCGTGAAGAACCAGACCAGGATGCGGCGGATCACTTCCCAGATGAGTGTCGCCGTGCAGCCGCCGAACAGCGCGTGTCGCAAACGCAGGTGGCCCACCGGCATGACGAGGTAGATCGCGGTGACGATCAGCACCTCGACGCTGAGACCCAGCAGGTAGAGTAATTCGCCCGCGAAGCCGCCGAGCGACCAGTCGCGACCGAGGAAGTGCAGACTTGCGCGTGCGATTGCCTCGAGCGCGATCGAGGCGATGGTCACACCGAGCAAGGCGACACCGAGCAGCAAGACGAAGCAGTAGGGGAGAACTGCGGAGGTCAGGAAGTGGCGTTGTTCCAGCGCTGCGCGATGGGCAAAGATGACCGCCATCGCCTTTTCCAGCACCGAGAAGGCGAGCGAACTGAAGAACAGCATGGTCACCAGCAGGACCGCCCCGATCGTCGCCCGGTTTTCGAGGAAGACCGACACTTCCTTGAGGAAGGTTCGTGACTGACTCGGCACCACCCACTCCAGATAGCGCCCGATCGTTGCCAGCAGTTCTGCCTGGCTGACCAGCTGCGAAAGCGCGATCACCGACAGAATCAGCAGGGGCACCACCGACAACAGCGCGTAATAGGCAATCGCCGCCGCCAGCAGCAAGCCCTGGTTCCTTTGGAAGCTGCCGAGCGTCCGCAGCGCAAAGGCTGCCGGGTGCTTGATGACTTGCGCGGTGGACCGGCTGACGGCTGGCATTCTCAATGGCGATCGCTGGCGGTTGATCCGGACGAAAGATTCGGGGCATTGCCGCGAGTATGCATCACAATGTCGCTCGCAGGCAGCAGATTCGGCCGACGTGCCGCCCGCTGCGCTACACTCCACGCTGCGATCCAAGCGGGAGGCGGGCGTGCGCACAGAGGATCTCGAAATTCTCGAAGAGGAGACCTGCTACCAGGGCTTCTACCGGCTGCAGCGCGTTCGCCTGCGCCACCGCCTGTTTGCCGGTGGCATGAGCCCGGCGATCGTGCGCGAAGTGATCGAGAGAGGGGACGTCGCGGCAGTGCTGCTCTACGACCCGCAGCGCGACGAAGTCGTGATGATCGAGCAGTTCCGCATCGGGGCCCGCAACGATGCGCGCGGGCCCTGGCTGCTGGAAGTCGTCGCCGGCCTGATCGAACCCGGCGAAACGCCACCGGCAGTCGCGCGCCGCGAAGCATGGGAGGAGGCAGGGTGCGCGATCACCGATCTGCTGCCGATCAGCGAGTTCTACAGCAGTCCGGCCAAGACCTCGCAGCGCACCCATCTCTACCTGGGACGCATCGATGCCAGCGCTGCCGGCGGCATTCACGGTCTGGCGGCAGAGGGCGAGGACATCCGCGTCGTCCGCCTTGCCGCCGAGCAGGCGATCACCCTTGCCGAACAGGGAAGGACCGACTCCGCCTGGCCGCTGATCGCCCTGTTATGGTTCGCCCGTCACCGGGAGGCGGTGCGCAGGCGCTGGCTGGCCGAGGCCTGAACGCCGCCCGGGTCGACTGCTGTGCGTGCCTGGCGGCCCCAGCACCGTCGCTCACGCGAAGCCCCGCTCACGGGCAAACTCGGCCAGCAACCCGCGCGCCGCCAACTCGCAGAGGTCGACCGCACGGTCGAATCCCGATTCCGCGCCGTAGTACGGATCGGGAATCTCGGAGATGCCGAGATGCGGCGCATAACTGAGGAACAGGCCCAGCTTGGTGCGGCTTTCCTCCGGGCACAGACGTCTCAGCACAGCCAGATTGGCTTCGTCCATCGCCAGAATGCGGTCGAAACGATCGAAATCGGCTTCGATGACCGAGCGCGCGCGCAGCCTCGACAGATCATAGCCGCGCCGCAGCGCCACCCGCCGGGCGCGCGCATCCGGCGGCTCGCCGGCGTGGTAATGACCGTGAGTTCCCGCCGAGTCGAACTCCAGCAGCGCTGCCAGACCCTGACGAAGCGCCAGCGTGCGCGTCACCGCTTCGGCGATCGGCGAGCGGCAGATATTGCCCATGCAGACAAAGAGAATCCGGAATCGCTCGGCCACTGCCGCCCTCCTCAGCAAGAAGCGAGCTCGGCGCTCGCGCCTGTGCACATCGGCCGGCTACTCGATCGCACCGCCACCACCCCCGGGAAACAGCTCATCGACGAATCCGAACCGAGTGAAGTCGCGGATCCGCAGCGGATAGAGAATGCCGTCGAGATGATCGCATTCGTGCTGCACGACGCGCGCGTGGAAGCCATCGACGCTGCGGTCGATCGATCGCCCGCGCGCATCGAAACCGGTGTAGCGCAGCCTCATCCAGCGCGGCACGGCGCCGCGCAGGCCGGGTACCGAGAGGCAGCCCTCCCAGTCCTCCTCGATCTCCGCGGAAAGCGGCGTCAGTACGGGATTGATCAGTACCGTGCGCGGAACCGATGCGGCGTCCGGATAGCGTGGATTGCCGTCGACGCCGAAAATCACCACCCGCAGATCGACGCCGATCTGCGGCGCGGCGAGACCGGCGCCGTCGAGATGGCGCATGGTGTCCTCGAGGTCCGCGATCAGCGCGTGCAGTTGCGGTGTATCGAACTGCCGCACCGGCCGGGCTTTCTGCCACAGCCGCGGGTCGCCCATCCTCAGCACCGGTCTAATCATTGCTAGTCAGCATCCTTTCGATAATCGCACCGACGCGCAGCATCGCCTCTTCGAGAACGGCGTGGAGGGCGTCCATGCTCACTCCCTGGCGGCTATCGCCCCGCCCCGCCGCGTGGTTGGCGACCACATTGATCGCCGCATAGGGTATGCCCAGTTCGCGAGCCAGCACCGCTTCCGGCATTCCGGTCATGCCGACCACGTCGGCACCGTCTCGCTCGAGGCGGTCGATCTCGGCAGCGGTTTCCAGACGCGGACCCTGCGTTGCCGCATAGACGGCGACGCCACCGATCGTAACGCCGATTGCCGCTGCCGCCGCCCCGATCCGTTGGCGTAGTTCGCGATCGTAGGGCTCGGTGAAATCGACGTGCGTCACGGCGCTGAGCGGCCCCTGGTGGTAGGTCGACTCGCGACCCCAGGTGTAATCGATGATCTGATGCGGCATCACCAGATCGCCGGGACCCAGGTCGGAACGGATGCCGCCGACCGCTGCCACGGCGACAATGCCGACCGGCGCGCAGGTGCGCAAGGCCCAGAGATTGGCCCGATAATTCACCTGGTGGGGCGGGATCGTGTGCTCGTCGCCGTGCCGCGCCAGGAATACCAGCGACCGCCCGCCGAACCGGCCGAAGCTTAGCGCCGCAGAGGGTTCGCCGTACGGCGTCCGTACCTGCGTGCGCTCGACTACTTCGAGCCTGGCCAGGCGAGTCATGCCGCTGCCACCGATGACCGCGAGCATGTCAATTTCCGCGCATCGCGTAGATCGCCGGCAAATTGCGCCAGGCACCGCGCACGTCCATGCCGTAGCCGAAAACGAAGCGATCGGGAACGGTCAACGCGACGAAATCGGCCTGGATCGGCTTTCGCCTGCCGTTCATCTTCTCGGCGACGACCGCGGTGTAGCACGCGGCGACTTCGAGCTCGAGCAGGCGATCACGAATCGCCGCCAGCGTCACTCCCTCATCGAGGATGTCGTCCACCACCAGGACGGTTCTGCCGCGCAGCGGAAGCGCCGGTTCGACCCGCCAGGACAGCACGCCGCCGCTGGTCGCCTGACCGTAGCGCGCGACCTGCACATAGTCGAAATCGAGCGGAAAGGTCAAACGGGTCATCAATTGCCCGGCGAAAGGCATACCGCCGTTGAGCACGCAGAGCAGCACCGGATTGCTCGTGCGCAAGCGCACGGTGATTTCCCGGGCGACACGGTCCACCGCGGCAGCGACGGTATCGGCCGGGTGGATGATGTCGGCCGACGCGAGAATCGCCAGCGCCTGTTGCGGATCGATCATCGGTTCTCCCGCCTCGCCAAGAGCTGCGCCGCCTCGACGGCGTGACGATGCCGGTGCCTGGCCGTGCCAAAGCCGTTCATTGCGTCGCCTGCTCCACGCCGAGCAGACGCAGCAGCTGCGCCTCGTCGATTACCGTCAGCCCCAGGGTGCGAGCCTTTGCGAGCTTGCTGCCGGCGTCGGCGCCAGCGACGACGAAGTCGGTCTTTGTCGACACCGAAGCGCTGACCTTGCCACCAGCCGCTTCGATCCTCTCCCGCGCCGCCTCGCGCGTCATTCCGGGCAAGGTACCGGTCAGCACGAAGACCTTGCCAACCACCATGCCAGCGCTCGCAACCATCGCCTCGCCCTCCTGCCATGTGACTCCCGCAGCGCGCAACTGTTCGATCACTTCGAGGTTGTGGGGCTCGCTCAGGAACTGGCGAATGCTTTCCGCAACGATCGGACCGACTTCGGGGACCTGCAGCAATTGCGCCACATCGGCCGCGAGCAGGCTGTCAAGGCTGCCGAAGTGGCGCGCCAGATCGCGCGCAGTCGCCTCGCCGACGTTGCGGATGCCGAGCGCGTAGATGAAGCGTGCCAGCGTCGTCTGCTTGCTTTGCTCGATCGCCGCCAGAAGATTGTTCGCCGACTTGTCGGCCATCCGTTCGAGATTGGCCAGCGCCAGCAATCCCAGTCGATAGAGGTCGGCCGGGGTGCGCACGATCGCGCCATCCACCAGTTGTTCGACGAGCTTTTCGCCGAGCCCCTCGATGTCCATCGCCCGCCGCGAGGCGAAGTGCAGCAGCGCCTGTTTCCGCTGCGCCGGGCAGAACAGGCCACCGCTGCAGCGCGCCACCGCCTCGTCGGCCTGGCGGACGACGCGCGAGCCGCAAACGGGGCAGGCGGTCGGCATGACGAATTGGCGGACGGCCGCAGTACGCCTCGCGGGCAGCGCGCCGACGACTTCCGGAATCACGTCTCCGGCTCGGCGAACGATGACCGCATCGCCGATGCAGAGGTCCTTGCGCCGGATCTCGTCCTCGTTGTGCAGAGTGGCGTTGGTCACCGTCACGCCACCGACGAATACCGGCGCCAGCCGCGCCACTGGCGTCAGCGCACCGGTCCGCCCGACCTGAATCGAGATGTCGAGCAGTTCGGTGACCACTTCCTCGGCCGGAAACTTGTGCGCCAGCGCGAAGCGCGGCGCCCTCGAGACGAACCCGAGACGATCCTGTGCGGCCAGATCATCGACCTTGTAGACGACGCCGTCGATGTCGTAGGGCAAGGACTGGCGACGCCCGCCGATCCCCGCGTAATATTCGAGCAGGCCGCTCAGACCGCTGACCCGGCGATGCTCCGCAGCCACCGGAAAGCCCCATTGGGCGAGCCGGTCGAGCAGGGCCGAGTGCGTCGCCGGCAGGTCATCGCCCGCGGCCGCGCCGATGCCGTAGGCGCAGAAGCGCAGCGGGCGCGTCGCCGTGATGCGCGGGTCCAGCTGGCGCAGGCTGCCGGCAGCGGCATTGCGCGGGTTGACGAACTCCTTTTCGCCGCGTTCGCGCTGCCGCGAATTCATTTTCTCGAAATCGCTGCGCCAGAGCAGCACCTCGCCGCGCACGTCGATCACTGGCGGCCAGCGACTGCCGTGCAGGCGCAACGGAATGCTGCGCACGGTACGCAGATTGGCCGTCACGTCCTCGCCGGTCCAGCCGTCGCCGCGCGTCGCGCCGCGCGCCAGGACTCCACCTTCGTAGGTCAGACTGACGGCAAGACCGTCGAACTTGGGCTCTGCCGAATACTGGACCTCGCCGGCGCTCGCCAGGCCATCGCGCACGCGGCGGTCGAAGGCAGCCACCTCCTCTTCGGAAAACGCATTGTTGAGCGACAGCATCGGCGTCGCATGCACGACCGCGGCAAACTCCGGCAGCGGCGCGGCGCCCACCCTCTGCGTCGGCGAATCGCTGGTCACCAGTTCGGGATGTTCGGCTTCCAGCGACTGCAATTCACGGAACAGCCGGTCGAACTCGGCGTCGCTGATCAGCGGCGCGTCGAGCACATGGTAGCGATGGTTGTGCTCCTCGATCGCGGCCCGCAAGGCCTGCACACGCTCGCTGAAAGGCATGCAGAGCGTCCGTTTCAGGAGAACAGCCGCTGCGCCAGGGCGCCGCCGGCCGTCAACTGGCGCGTCGCCATCGCCGTCTGGTACTGCACGATCTGGCGCCGGATAGGCTCGATGGCATTCTCGGACAGCGGGCGCCGATTGTCGTCAACCAATGCGCCATGCAAGGCGTCGGCAAAACGCCGCGCCAATTCGACCATCTGCGTCAGGACACGATCGCCATTGGCAACCCGCGGAACGTCGAGCAGGAAGGTCACTCCATGCGTCGTCATGGTCCGCATCGACTCGGCCGAGAAGCCATTCGCTTCCTGGTTGGTCAGGACAAAGAGCAGCCTGCCATCGTCGTCACGACGGGAAAAGCCGCCCTCGCCATCGATCACCATGCCTGCCGATTCGGCCAGTGCACGCAACTTGGTTCCTGGAAAAACCTGCCCTTGGCTGATCACGTTGACGCCGATCTGAATATCCACCCCGGCGCAAAATTCGTCGAGCTGCGCGGCCAGTTGCAATGCCGGATCGCGCAAAGGCAACTCGGCAAAGCCCATCAGCTCGGTGGCCAGGTCCTGCATGGCGAGGTGGAAGATCGACAGATCGCTGTCACGGACCGGACCCTTGCGGTCGACCAGCTGCAACCCGACGCGAATGTGCCGGTACGTGCTGTCGCTGTCCTCGACAATCGGCTCCCACTCGTGCGCCTGTTCATTGAAGCCGATCCAGTGCACGGGTTTGGCCAGTCGTGCCAGAGCGGAGCGCTGCGCGGTGCAGATCTGATACGCCGCCGCCGGCTCCGAGACCTCGATCGCGGCAATGTAGTCGATCGTCGGCGACAATAGACAAAGCGAGGCCGTCGGCTGCCTGGCCTCGGTACGTGCTTCGTCGGCATTCGCTAGCCACTCGTCCGCCTCCGCCACCGCAGCCCGCACTGGCCGTTCGCCGGCCAGCAGGAAGGCAGGAACCTGCTGCGCATTGCGTGCGTCGGCGTGTCCCTGCCGATCGCTCGCCCGGTCGTCCGCCTCTGGCTCGTGCCGCAACAGCGGCTCGACCCGCTCTGCTGCCGACCCTGCATTGACCGAATTCCGCTGGGCCGCCGCAGCGACCTCGGCAGCCACGGTTCCGGCTACCTCTTCCGTTTCGTCAGCCACCGACTCATCGAGGAGAACGTCTGCCTGGCGGGCGCTCAACAATTCCTCGGCGAGTTTGCGGTGCTTGTGTTCCTGCCACCTGTTGTAGGCCAGCACGCCGAACACGGCGACCCCGCCGAGGCCGATCAAACCCATCTGCAAGTCGGTCATGTCAATTCCTAAACGAGTTGCTCGCGCAAGCGCAGCGCTTCTTCCATATCGACTTCGACGATGCGCGAAACGCCGGATTCCTGCATGGTCACCCCGACGAGCTGCTGCGCCATCTCCATCGTGATCTTGTTGTGGCTGATGAACAGAAACTGCGTGTGGGTCGACATCCGCCGCACCATCGCGCAGAAACGCTCGGTGTTGGTATCGTCAAGCGGCGCGTCCACTTCGTCAAGCAGACAGAAGGGGGCCGGATTGAGCTGAAACATCGAGAACACCAGCGCGATCGCCGTCAGCGCCTTCTCGCCGCCAGACAACAGATGAATCGTCGAGTTCTTCTTGCCCGGCGGTTGCGCAATGACCTGCAGGCCGGCATCGAGAATCTCCTCGCCGGTCATGATCAGGCGCGCCTCGCCGCCGCCGAAGAGGACCGGAAACAGTTCGCCGAAACTGCGGTTGACGGAGTCGTAGGTGCTCTGCAGCAGGTCCCGGGTTTCCCGGTCTATCCGGCGAATCGCATTCTCCAGCGTTGCCATCGCCTGCGTCAGGTCTTCCGACTGCGCATCGAGATAACCCTTGCGTTCGCGCGCCGCCTCGAGTTCGTCGAGCGCCGCCAGGTTGACCGCGCCGAGAGCCTCAATCGAGCGCTGCAACGCAACAATCGCGGTTTGCAGCCCGGGCGCGCGCACTCCCGTCAGCTCGCTCGCCAGCGACGATTCGTCGGCGTTCGCCTCGCGCAACTGCGCCGCAAGCTGTTCGCAACCGAGGGCTGCCGCCTGCTCCTTGAGCCTGAGTTCGCCGATCCGGTCGCGCAGCGGGTCGAGGCTCTGCTCAACCTTCAGACGCTCCTCGTCGAACGCACGCAAGGCGTTCGCCGCCGCCTCCAGGGCGTCGCGCGCATGCGCCAGCGCATGTTCACGGCCGACGCGATGGTCGAGCGCTTCCTGCAGGCGAGGTTCGAGGTCTTCCGCGTGCAACGCCGCAGCACTTTCTTCGCAACGCGCCAGTTCCTCCTCGATACGTTCGAGCTGCCGGCGCGCAAGCTCGCGATTGCTCGCCAGCTCCTGCCGCTTGTTGCGGCATTCGCGTTGTGAGAACTCTGCCTCACGCAGTTCACGTTCGGCGCTGTTGACCTGCTCGCGCTCGTCGCGCAACGCGCGTTCGCTCTGCTCGAACGAGGCGAGCGCGGTGTCCATCCCCGTTTGCAGTTCCACGAGCTGTGCACGCTGCAGGTCGATCGCCTCCTCGGCGAGCAGCAGTCGCTCGCTCTCGCTCTCCTCCTCGACCACCATCTCGGCCAGACTGGCGTCGATTTGCGCCTGCCGCTCACGGAAACGTTCGCGTGCCTGCGTCAGTTTCAGCGTTTCCACCTGGAGGGCGTGCGCGCGATCCTGCAGGCCAGCCAGTTGCTGCTGCGAGTCGTGCAGCGCCTGCTGAGCTTCGGCAAGACGCGCTTCGGCTTCGCCGAGAGCGCCCTGCACCTCGGCAACGCTTTCTTCCCGTGCGGCAATCACCTCCGCCAGAGAGTCGATTTCGCGCTGGCGCTCGAGCAGTCCATGCCCGACGCTGTCCGGGGCGAACAGCGTGATGCTCTGGCGAGTGACGATGTCGCCAGCGGGGGTGACACAGCAGGCGCTCGCCGGCAACTCGCTGCGACGCGCCAGAGCGCTGGCCAGATCGGGAGCACTCAGTACCTCGCCCAGCCACTCGGCAAGAATCGCCGCCCACGCCGAATCGTCGCAGCGGATTTTTGCCAGCAGAGGTTCTTCGACCAGCGTTGGCGCGCCGGCGCCGGGCAGTGGCAGCAACAGGGTCAGTTTGCCGGCCGGCCGATCCCTGCTCCATGCCGGGTCGGCACGGTCGGCGGGCAGCGCTGCCAGGCGCTCGCGGAGGATGGCTTCGACCGCATTTTCCCAGCCGGCTTCGACGTGCAGCGATTTCCACAGCGGTTCGCCATGTTGCAGACGATGCCGGCGCAGCCAATCGTCGAGCTTGCCGTCGACCTGCAGGCGCTGCTGCAGTTGCTGTAGCGCGCTACGGCGAGCGCTGGCCTCGGCGCGCTCCTTCTGCGCGTGCTGGACTTCGCCCAGCAATGCGCGCCGCTGCTGTTCCAGGCGCGGCAGCTCCAGTTGCTGCTCCTGCTGCCTTTCGCGTGCTGCGCCGATGCGCTCGCGCAACTCGGCCAGTTCCTCCTGCCGGTCGACCAGTTCGCCATCATCCGGCACGGGCAGCGCCTGACGTTCGACCGCCAGCCGGTCACGGCGACTGCTGACGATCTGCAGCGAACGCTGCGCGTGCCCACGATTCGCCTGCTCGACGTGCAGCCGTTGTTCCACCTGGGCAATTTCGCCGCGCTGTCGATTGACTGCTGCGAGCGCGGCAGCGTGCCTCTCCTCGGCCAGCGGCAAGCGTTCCAGGCAAGCTTCACGGCGCCACAGTCCCTGCTCGACGCGCTCATCGGCAAGCGCCGACAGACCCTGCCAGCGTTCGTCGTCGCTTGCCAGGCGCACTGCCTGCTCCTGCCAGTGCGCACGATCGCCGGTCAACTGCGCCAACCGCGTTTCGTACTCGCGTCGCGATTCGCGGCGATGGCGAATTTCTGCTTCCAGGCGTGCCACTTCGGCATTGGCAGCGAACAGGTCGCCCTGCGCCGAATGCACCCCGTCGCTGGCGGCGAAATGCGCTTCGCGCGCCTGCTCGAGTTGCGCTTCGAGATCCCGCAGCGCAGCGTTGCGTCGTTCGAGTTCGACGCCTGCCTGATCGACCTCGCGCGCCAGACGCTCACGCTCGAGTTGCGCCTCATTGCGCCGCATCAGCCAGAGCAACTGCTGCTTGCGCGTCAGTTCGTCGGTATACGCGCGATACTGGCGGGCAACGCCCGCCTGCCCTTCGAGACGTTCCATCTGCGCCGCGAGTTCGAGGCGGATGTCCTCGACTCGGGCCAGGTTCTCGCGCGTGTCGGCCAGTCGGTTCTCGGTTTCCCGGCGCCTTTCCTTGTAGCGGGTGACGCCGGCAGCCTCTTCGAGAAACACACGCAATTCGTCGGGCTTGGCCTCGATGATCCGCGAAATGGTTCCCTGGCCAATGATCGCGTAGGCGCGCGGACCGAGGCCGGTGCCCAGGAAGAGGTCGGTCACATCCTTGCGACGGACATGCAGGTTGTTGATGTAGTACTCGGACTGTCCGTTGCGGGTAAGCAACCGCTTGACCGAGAGCTCGGCGTACTGCGACCACTGCCCCGCCAGACGACCGAGCGAATTGTCGAAAACCAGTTCGACGGCAGCCCGCGAGACCGGCTTGCGCCCTCCCGATCCATTGAAAATCACGTCCTGCATCGATTCGCCGCGCAGTTCCGAGGCTTTCGATTCGCCGAGCACCCAACGCACGGAATCGATCACGTTGGACTTGCCGCAGCCATTCGGGCCGACGACGCCAACGAGCTGGCCAGGCAGGGCGATCGTCGTCGGATCGACGAAGGACTTGAAGCCGGCGAGTTTCAGTTTGGTCAGGCGCATCAACTAGAGCGCCGCGGCCGTGTCGGGGGCGATCGGTAAGAGCATGGTGTCGAGCGGGCGTCACCCGGCAGATCAAGCCGCAGACGACCCCGAGATATTCCTGCGGAATGCCATTGGAAACGCTTATAATAGCATTCCGCCTGCCCGATTCGTTTCCCCCCGGACAACACTCGGAAGAACAATGAACACACAGCCGGCCGAAACGCTCGAAACCTTCCCCAATCCGGCTCCGCATCGGGATTATCACATCCACATGGAGATCCCGGAATTCACCTGCCTGTGTCCGAAAACCGGGCAGCCCGACTTCGCGACTCTGCTCCTCGACTACATCCCCGAACAGACGTGCATCGAGTTGAAGAGTCTCAAACTCTACATCTGGTCGTTCCGCAACAGCGGCTGCTTTCACGAAGATGTCACCAACCGCATCCTCGACGATCTGGCCGGCGCCACCCAGCCACGCTACATGCGCCTGACCGCCCGCTTCTACGTGCGCGGCGGCATCTTCACCACGGTCGTCGCCGAACACCGGCAGCCGGGATGGACGCCGGCACCGCTGGTACAGCTCGCCGCTTTCGGCAGCCAGTCGAACACCCGGGGCTGAGCGAATGACTCCACTCACCGACCGGCAACTGCTGCGCCTCGAGCAATTGCTCGACGACCCCGACCTGCAGCAGGCGATGCGCCTCGACGAGGCGCAGGGCTATCTCTGTGCGGCGCTCACTGGCCCACAACCGACCCCCGAAGAGCAATGGCTTGACCAAGTGCTCGGCAGCGCGGAAGGCGATGGCGGCGAAGGCCGGCGTGAAGCAGCCGACCTGTTGCGCCAACTTGCAGCACAACTGCAGAGCGAGCTCGCCGGCAGCGAGCCACCGCTGCTGCTGCTTTACGCCCAGGACGACGAAGAGAACTCGCCGAGCGACTACGTCCCCTGGTGCCAGGCGTATCTGCACGGCATCGATTCGGCAGCCGTGGACTGGTTCGAAGCGCTCGGCGCCGACGACGACAAGGAAGACAGCGAAGAGATCGCCTACCTCGACGAACAACTCTTCCCGCTGTTCCTGCTTACCGGCGACGCCGAAGCGGCAGCCAGAGCGGCCGGCGAGGAGTGGCTCTCGGCAAGCGAGCTCGAGCGCATGCGCGAGGAATGCGAAGACAGACTGCCAGAAACGGTGCGCAACATCTTCCATTTCTGGCTCGCGCGGCGCAGCGTCGGAACCTTTCGCCGTGCGCAACCCAAAGTGGGGCGCAACGAGCCCTGCCCGTGCGGCAGCGGCAGAAAGTTCAAGAAGTGCTGCGGACTGGGGCCGGACTGACCGATCCGTGATCGGGCCGGCACCGCCACGCTGCATTCGTCCGTCATTCCAGCGCGTCGCCCGTCTCCATCCAGGCCGCGCACAGGCTGGCCGCAACGATCAACGCTCCGCCCAGCCAGCCACGCGCGGTCGGGGTCTCTCCGGCCAGCAGCCATGCGGCGATGGCAGCGAAACCGAGTTCGCTGAGCATGATGACGATCGCACGATTGGCCGCTACCCGTTCCAGCCCGAACTGGACGATGCGATTGGCCAGCAGCAGGATGCCGCCGATCAGCACGAGCAGCAGCCAGAGCGCCGGAGTGGTCGCCAGCTGCCTGCCGCCGATGCCAGCCAGCAGGAGCACGACGCCGATCGCCACGACACCGGAGATCGCAGCCAGCACCTTGTGTTCGATGCACAGGTGCTGCGCGCGCCGCGAGAGGACGTTGAACAGGGCAAAGGAAAATCCTGCGAGCAGACCAAGCCAGTCGGCAGTGTCCTGCGGCAACGGCAGGCCCAGATGCGGGTGCCAGAGCATGATGGCTGCTCCGCTCAGCGACAGCGCGACGACCAGCGCGCCGGCCGTACGGATGCGCTCACCGAGCAATATTCGGGAAAGCGCGACGGTCCACAAGGGCGCCAGGTAGAAGAGCAGGAGCACACGCATCACCTCGCCGCCGAGCGTCGCCAGAACATAGCCCAGGTTGCACACGCCAGCGGCCAGCGCCAGCCCGAGCAAGGACCACGAAGGCGAGAGGCGTTCCGGTGAATGCCGCAAGTGCAGCAAGCCGAACAGCAAAGCGACAGCATAGCTGATCGTCGTTGCTGCGATGCCATCGATCCCGCCATCGCGCAAGACCCGATAGGGATACCAGATCAGTCCCCAGATCAGCGCACCGCCGAGCAGGGCGGCAATCGCCCGGCGATCCTGGCGGGCAGCACTGCGCGGCACAATGCCTTTCACGATCGTTCGCTGCCGCTGGTCACGCGGCATACGCGGCAGCGCGGCGGATCGACAGACTCCGAACCGATCGCCGCGCATCGACTGGCACCTGGTTTGGCAGTCTCGCTCGACGCTCCGTCCGCCGCTCGCGATGCTCCGGGTCGAGAGCTCGCTGGAACGTGATCCGAGCACAGACGCCGTCGACGTCGCGGTGATCCTCTGGCTTCCGTTCGACCGAGACCGCGCACAGGTTCTCGTCCCGGTGGTACGGCCTGGTGGTTCCCGAAATCGGTACGATTCGCGGCGTTCGGGCAAGAACCCGGGCGAGCGCGATGTGGGCAGGGTCGTCCTGCTCGCGCGAACCGTTCCGCCGGCATCGCGCGCGACTGCCCGCCAGCCTTTTGCCGTCGCGCGAAGCCCCTTATAATCCAGCGTCCCGCCACGACACGCGCCTGCCCGTGAACCCCCACCTCAGCAAGCTGCAACCGTATCCTTTCGAGAAGTTGCGACAGCTCTTCGCCGGCGTCACGCCGAATCCGCAGTACCGCGAGATCAGATTGTCGATCGGCGAGCCCCAACACGCAACCCCGGTGTTCATCAGGGAGGCCTTGACTGGCGCTCTGGCAGGCCTGGCGAGCTATCCGACGACACTCGGCAGCAGCGAATTGCGACAGAGCATCGCAGCCTGGCTGCAACGCCGCTACGGCCTGCATGCCATCGACCCGGAAACGCAGGTGATTCCGGTCAATGGCTCGCGCGAGGCCTTGTTTGCCTTTGCCCAGACGGTCATCGATCCGGCACGGGGATACACGCCGCTGGTCGTCTGTCCCAACCCCTTCTACCAGATTTACGAAGGCGCCGCCTATCTCGCCGGTGCCGAGCCGCGCTTCCTGAATACCGTGCCCGGCAATGATTACGCTTTCGACTTCACGGCGCTGAGCGAAGCCGAGTGGCGCAGGGTGCAGCTTTTCTTCGTCTGTTCGCCGGGCAACCCGACCGGCAAGGTGCTGAACCTCGCCGACTGGCGACAGCTCTTTGCTCTCGCCGACCGCTACGGCTTCGTGATCGCCTCCGACGAATGCTACTCGGAGATCTTCTTCGATGAAGCCCATCCGCCGCTTGGCTGTCTGCAGGCCGCCAACCAACTCGGTCGCGATTGGCAGCGCCTGGTCATGTTCTCCAGCCTTTCCAAGCGATCCAACGTGCCGGGCATGCGTTCCGGATTCGTCGCCGGCGACGCCGCGGCGCTCAAGCAGTTCCTGCTCTACCGGACGTATCACGGCAGCGCGATGAGCCCGGCGGTCCAGGCGGCGAGCATCGCGGCCTGGAACGACGAGGAGCACGTGCGCGAAAATCGCCGTCAGTACCGGGAAAAATTCGCCGCGGTGACGCCGCTGCTCGCCGACGTGCTGGCGACGTCGATGCCCGACGCCGGTTTCTATCTTTGGGCGGGTAGCGAGGGCAGCGACAGCGACTTCGCCCGCGAACTGCTCGCCGCTTATAATGTGGTCCTCCTACCCGGAAGCTACCTGGCGCGCACCGCGCAGGGGGTCAATCCCGGCGCCGGCTATCTGCGCATCGCCCTCGTTGCGCCGCTCGCAGACTGCGTCGAAGCCGCCGGGCGAATCCGTTCATTCATCTCGAAATCCTAGGGAAGCAAGCCATGCAGGCCATCCAGCAAATCATCGACGAGGCGTGGGAAAACCGCGGTTCACTCCAGCCCGGGCAGGCGCCGACAGCCATCCGCGAAGCCGTGAGCGAGGTCCTCGACCGGCTTGACGAGGGCAGCCTGCGTGTCGCCGAGAGAATCGACGGCGACTGGGTCACCCATCAATGGATCAAGAAGGCCGTGCTGCTGTCTTTCCGGCTGCAGGAAAACACCCTGGTCGAGAGTGGCGCCATGCGCTATTTCGACAAGGTACCGAACAAGTTTGCCAACTACGACAACGAGAAATTCGCCCAGGGCGGATTCCGCGTCGTGCCGCCGGCCACCGCTCGCCGTGGCGCCTTCATCGGCAGGAACGTGGTACTCATGCCTTCGTACGTCAACATCGGCGCTTATGTCGATGAAGGCACGATGGTCGATACCTGGGCGACGGTCGGTTCCTGTGCCCAGATCGGCAGGAACGTGCACCTCTCGGGCGGAGTCGGAATCGGCGGCGTGCTCGAACCGCTGCAGGCCAACCCGACGATCATCGAGGATGACTGCTTCATCGGCGCGCGCTCGGAGGTCGTCGAGGGAGTGATCGTCGGTGCCGGCTCGGTAATTTCCATGGGGGTCTATCTCGGCCAGTCGACCAAGATTTACGACCGCGAAACTGGTACCGTCAGCTATGGCCGCGTGCCACCGGGATCCGTCGTTGTCGCCGGCAACCTGCCTGCCGGCGACGGCAGCTACAGCCTCTATTGCGCAGTGATCGTCAAGAAGGTCGATGCCGGAACCCGTGCCAAGACGAGCATCAACGACTTGTTGCGCGGCGACTGAGCAACCGCTGACCAGCGCCCCGTACAAACGCCGGAATGATCCTCGACAAGCTCTTTCAGGTGATGGCCGACCGGCAGGCGTCGGACATCTTCATCACTGCCGGCGCGCCGATTCACATCAAGATCCTGGGCAACTCGGTGCCCGTCAATCAGCAAGTCATGGAGCCGGCGATGATCGAGAAGATCGCCTCCGAGCTGATGAGCGCCGAACAGGCTGCGGCCTTCGAAAAGAACAAGGAGATGAACCTCTCCTTCGGAGTGAACAGGCTTGGCAACTTCCGGATCAATCTGTTCCGCCAGCGACGCTCGATATCGATCGTCGTGCGTTACGTAGCCGGCAACATCCCGCCACTCGATACGCTCGGTCTGCCGTCCGTGCTGGCCGATCTGGTAATGGAAAGGCGCGGGCTGGTGCTGATCGTCGGTTCGACCGGTTCAGGAAAATCGACGACGCTGGCGGCGATGCTCGATCATCGCAATGCGAACTGCACAGGCCACATCCTCACCATCGAGGATCCGATCGAATATCTGTTCAAACACAAGAAATCGCTGGTCAACCAGCGCGAAATCGGACTCGATACGCTGGGCTGGGAGCATGCCTTGAAGAACGCCATGCGGCAAGCGCCCGACTGCATCCTGATCGGCGAAATCCGTGACGTCGAGACCATGCAGGCGGCGCTGGCCTATGCGCAGACCGGCCACCTCTGTCTGGGAACGCTGCACGCCAACAACAGCTACCACGCACTCAACCGGATCATCAACTTCTTCCCGATCGAAAACCGGCCGGCGCTGTACATGGACCTCTCCGTGAGCTTGAAGGCCATCGTTTCGCAAAGGCTGGTGCGCAAGCAGGATGGCCAGCAAACGCCAACGGTCGAAGTGCTGCTCAACAGCTATCACGTGCAGGAGCTGATCGAGCGTGGCGACATCCCCGCCCTCAAGGAAGCGATGGAACAGAGTCTGGTGCCCGGATCACAGACCTTCGAACAGGATCTCGTCCGTCTCTATCGCGCGGAGGTGATCACCCTGCAGGAGGCAATGCTCAATGCCGACTCGCCAACCAATCTTTCCTGGCTGATCAACAACTCCGGCGCCGTCGAGAAGCCGCAAGCCAACCAGGCTCCGCAGTCGCCGCTGTTCGATCTCGCGCTCACCAATCCCGGCAGCCCTTCGTACAAGGAATTCATGATCCACCTTGACGAAGCATCAGGCGGCTAGGCGAAGAGAGAAGATGTCGGCTGACCGCAGTTTCGCTGGTGATGCCACGCGGGCGCTGGCCGGACAGTTGATCGCCCGCCGCTCGGTCACGCCCGAAGACGCTGGTTGCCTGGAAATCATCGCCAGCCGCCTGACGGCGATCGGCTTCGCCTGTGAGTTCATCAACCGTGGCGGCGTGACCAACCTCTGGGCACGGCGCGGTGAGCAGCGTCCCCTGGTCTGTTTCGCCGGGCACACCGACGTCGTCCCGAGCGGACCACTCGAACAATGGGATAGCGACCCGTTCGTGCCTGTCGAGCGGGACGGTCTGCTCTACGGGAGGGGCGCCGCCGACATGAAATCGTCGCTGGCTGCTTTCGTGACGGCAAGCGAGGCTTTTGTCGCCGATCATCCGCGTCATCACGGCTCGCTCGCCTTCCTGCTGACCTCGGACGAAGAAGGCGACGCCATCGATGGCACCGTGGTCGTCATTGATACGCTGCGTCGGCGCGGCGAATCGATCGACTACTGCGTCGTCGGTGAGCCGACTGCGGTCGACACGCTCGGTGATATCGTCAAGAACGGACGGCGTGGATCGCTCAGCGGAAAGCTCGCGATCCACGGGATCCAGGGCCACATCGCCTACCCGCACCTAGCGAAAAACCCGATCCATCTGGCGGCGCCGGCAATCGCCGAACTGGCGACCACCGTCTGGGACGAGGGCAACGAGTTTTTCCCGCCGACCACCTGGCAAGTCTCCAACATCCACGCCGGAACCGGCGCCGGAAACGTGATTCCCGGCAGCGTCGTGATCGACTTCAACTTTCGTTTCGGCACCGCCAGTCGTCCGCAAGACTTGCAAGAAAGACTGTGCACCTTGCTCGCACGGCATGGTCTGGATTACCACATCGACTGGACGCTGGCTGCCCGGCCCTTCCTCACGGGTCGCGGCGCCCTGATCGATGCTGCCCTGCGGGCAATCCGTGCCGAAACCGGCTGCGAGCCCGAGCTGTCGACCAGCGGCGGCACTTCGGACGGTCGCTTCATCGCCGAGATCTGCCCGCAGGTGCTCGAGATCGGGCCGGTCAATGCCAGCATCCACAAGGTCAACGAATGCGTCGAAGTCGCCGCCCTGCCGCGACTGGCCGCGATCTACCGGCGCATCCTCGAAGAGCTGTTGCCAGCCGATGTTTGAGCAGGCACGGGACGAGCTGTTGACGCTGCGTGATTTGTTGCGGTTCGCCGTCAGCCGCTACCACGAAGCCGGGCTGTTTTTCGGCCATGGCATCGACAACGCCTGGGACGAGGCCGTCTACCTGCTGTTGCAACGGCTGCATCTTCCGCCTTCTCGGCTCGAACCCTTTCTCGACGCCAGACTGACCAGCGACGAACGTGCCGACCTTCTGTATCTCATCCGACGCCGCATCGAAGAAAGGTTGCCGGTCGCCTATCTGACCAACGAAGCCTGGCTGGGAGAATTTCGCTTCTACGTCGATCAGCGGGTGATCGTTCCACGCTCGTTCATCGCCGAACTGCTGCGCGAACAACTGGCGCCATGGATCGACGACCCGGACCGGGTGACGAGCGTTCTCGACCTCTGCACCGGCTCGGCTTGCCTCGCGATTCTCGCGGCGCACGCCTTTCCTGCGGCCGACGTGGACGCCGTCGACATCTCGTCCGACGCGCTTGCCGTCGCTCGGCGCAACGTCGCCGACTACGATCTCGCGGCGCGCGTCCGCCTTGTCGAAGGAGACCTGTTCGCCGGACTCGGCAGCCGGCGTTACGACCTGATCCTGGCCAACCCGCCTTACGTCAATGCCGAGTCGATGGACACCCTGCCCGACGAATACCGCTGCGAACCCGAGATCGCGCTCGCCAGCGGCGAAGATGGGCTCGATCTGACGCGCGCGATCCTCGCCGCAGCGCGTGCGCATCTGCAGCCGGATGGTCTGCTGGTCGTCGAGATTGGCCACAACCGCGACGCACTGGAAGCGGCCTTCCCCAGCACGCCCTTCACCTGGCTGGACACCAGCGGCGGAGACCAATACGTCTTCCTGCTGCACCGCGACGAAGTGCCGTGAGGCGGCGCTCGCCACATTCCCGGCGAATCTACATGGCTGCTGCCAACGGAGCCAACAGGCAATAGGGACACCTCAATGACAAGGGACACCGCGCAGATCATCCGCCGCCAGGATTACACGCCACCGCCTTTCCTGGTGGATCAGGTAAACCTCGATGTGCAGTTCCACGCCGGCGAGGTGCTGGTCAGCAGCGAACTGCAGTTGCGACGCAATCCGGCGGCCGCTGCCGGACAGTCACTGCAACTCGACGGCCACGGGCTCGAAACGCTGTCTCTGATGATCGACGGCAAGGTCGTCGCCGATGACCGCTACCGTTGTAGCGACACCCTGCTGACCATCGTCGATCCGCCGGAATCCTTGACCCTGCGTACGCTGGTGCGGATCGATCCCGATCACAATACCAGCCTGTCTGGCCTCTATCGTTCGCAGGACGGCTATTTCACCCAGTGCGAGGCACAGGGTTTCCGCCGGATCACCTGGTTCCCGGACCGGCCGGACATCATGTCGCGCTACGTCGTGACACTGCACGCCGACAAGGCCAGCCTGCCTGTCCTGCTGGCGAACGGCAACCCGGTCGGCAGCGGTGACGAAGGAAGTGGCCGTCACTGGGCGCGCTGGGAAGATCCTTTCCGCAAGCCTTGCTACCTGTTCGCGCTGGTCGCCGCACGCCTCGACGTGCTGTGCGACCGTTTCACGACCGGGAGCGGGCGCGGTGTCCAGCTTGCCGTATATGTCGAACCGGGCAAGCTCGATCAGTGCGCCCACGCCATGGACGCGCTCAAGCGCGCGATGCGCTGGGACGAGGAAGTCTTCGGTCTCGAATGCGACCTCGACCACTACATGATCGTCGCGGTCGGCGACTTCAACATGGGGGCGATGGAGAACAAGGGGCTCAACATTTTCAACACCAAGTACGTTCTCGCGCGTTCCGACACCGCCACTGACGCTGATTACCAGAATATCGACCGCGTCGTCGCGCACGAGTACTTCCACAACTGGACCGGCAACCGCGTCACCTGCCGCGACTGGTTCCAGCTCTCGCTCAAGGAGGGTCTGACCGTTTTCCGCGATCAGGAATTTGGCGCCGCCATGCACGGCCGCGCGCTCACTCGCATCCGCGACGTACGCACCCTGCGCGCGATGCAGTTTCCCGAGGACGCCGGCCCGATGGCGCACCCCGTTCGTCCCGATTCGTACATCGAGATCAACAACTTCTACACCAGCACCGTGTACGAAAAGGGGGCCGAGGTGGTCCGCATGATACGAACGCTGATCGGGCAACCGGCGTTCCGCAGAGGCATGGACCTCTACTTCGAACGCCACGATGGCCAGGCGGTCACCTGTGACGACTTCGTCGCCGCGATGGCCGACGCCTCGGGGGTTGACCTGTCACAGTTCCAGCGCTGGTACGGTCAGGCGGGGACCCCCCGGATACGGGCAAGCGGCCGCTACGATCCGGACACCCGGCGCTACGTCTTCACGCTGTCGCAGTCGCAGCCGACGGTTTGTGCCCACGGCCAGCCATTCCACATTCCCGTGGCGATCGGGCTGCTCGCTCCGGACGGAACCGATCTGCCCCTGCGGTTCGTCGACGATCCGTCTGCCGACGGCCACGAGACGACCCGCATCCTCTCGCTGACTTCCTCCGAACAGCGCTTCGTTTTCGTAGATCTGCCGGCAGCACCGGTGCCCTCGCTCCTGCGCGATTTTTCGGCACCGGTGATACTCGAGTACGAATGGAGCGACGAAGACCTCAATCATCTTCTCGCCCACGACAGCGACCCTTTCAATCGCTGGGAGGCGGGACAACGCCTGGCCAGCCGGCTGATTCTGACGGCCGCCGCAGAAATCACCGCCGGTCGCCCGGCCGAGTGGCCGCAAAGCTTCGCCGCAGCTGCCGCGCAGGTGCTGGCCGACGCAGCGAAAGACCCGGCTTACGCAGCGGAAGTGCTGACCTTGCCAGGAGAAGCCACTCTCGCCGAGGAAATCGCCATCGTCGACCCGGACGCACTGCACGCGGCGCGCAACGGCCTGCGCCGTTTCCTCGCCGAGCAACTGGCAAATGAGTGGCGACATTGCTACGAATCCCTGGCGAGCAAGGGGCCCTACCGACCAACACCGTCCGACGCTGGTCGACGCGCCCTGCGCAACCTTTGTCTCGGCTACCTTGGCGAACTCGATGGCAACGAGGCTATGGCGATGCGTCAGTTCGATTCAGCCGACAACATGAGCGACCAGTTCGCCGCCTTGGCCACCCTGGCGCAACGCGACTGTACCGAACGTGTCCAGGCGCTTGCCGCTTTCTACGAACGCTGGCAGGACGAAGCGTTGGTGATGGACAAGTGGCTGTCGGTGCAGGCCGCGAGCCGTCTGCCGGCGACGTTGGCGGTCGTGCAGGGTCTGCTGAATCACGCGGCGTTCGATCTGCACAATCCGAACAAGGTTTACGCGCTGATCAATACCTTCGGCGCAAACCACGTGCGCTTCCACGCCGCCGACGGTAGCGGTTACCGCTTCCTCGCCGGGCAAATCGAGCGACTCGATCGCATAAACCCGCAGGTTGCCGCGCGTCTCGCGCGACGTTTCGACCGCTGGCGCAAGTTCGACTCCGGTCGGCAGGCGCACGCACGATCGGCACTCGAAGGCTTGCGGTGCGCGCAAGGCCTGTCGTCCGACGTGCTGGAAATCGTTGGACGTGCCCTGGAATAGCACTGACCAACACCCGTCGCAAGCCCGACCAGATCTCATCCCTCCCCGATCGGACAAATAGTGCTTGAGCGGGGTCAAGCGGCTCGGTATAATCGCTGCCTCAGACACGGCAAGGCGCCCGTAGCTCAGCTGGATAGAGTACTTGGCTACGAACCAAGGGGTCGGGCGTTCGAATCGCTCCGGGCGTGCCAATAGAATCAATAACGTAGGCCAATCTTCGGATTGGCCTACGTGCTTAATTGGGCCACCGGTGACACATGCGGCAGAGTGATACCTTGTAGCCGAAGCAAGCCGTTACTGCGTAACCCATGACTCCAAGAACCAAATTGGTTACAGCGTACCTGATCAGGCCGAGACTTGCCCGTCAAGCTCTTGCGCTGCCCCGCAAGACTGGATCGAACACAAGCTGATACCTTCATACGCAGATTTGGGGGTTCTCGCATGATTTCAGCATTCCATGCAATCATGCGAGAATTGACCCCTTGCCCCGCAATCATGGGAGAACTGAGCCCTATCCCCCGGTGCGAAAAGATTTGGTCGCCCTATTGACCGGGGCCGGCTAGTCGGTGACCCCTAACCTGCACTCGCCCGCCTGCAAAGTTCGGCCTAGTGCTCCATGTGGAGACAAAGAGCCGTCATTGCCGCGAGGCACAACGCGCAATCTCAGCATTGGTCGCTAAATTCAAGCAATGTCTCATATCCCTCTTTCCAATAACGGACGACGCGACTGCTGCTCTTGGCTTACTTTGTCTATCTGGAGGTCTTGATGCTTGCTGCGGCATGTGTGTTCCGGTTCCAGCATTCTGATCTCCGATGGACGGTTTGGCGGCGGCAGTCGCCGGATTGGAGGCTGCCGGGGTTGGTGGAGAGCTGGGTAACTGCCAAATTGCAAATCCAATAACACCAATGCCCACGATAACCCATCGTAGCCAACCAACGTTTCCATTCTTCCGGGGCGGCGTTCTTGGAGAGTATTTGTCCCGAAGAGCTGCAATCATCAGTACAGCAGGAATGAGCTTCTTGTAGTCGGGACCGGTTAGCCTCCAAATGGCGAATAACCCTGCACCTATCCACCCAACGGGGCCAATTACCACCGATATGGCGGAAGTCATTGCCGTGTAGGCTGCAAATGGAAGTGTGATACCTACAACCCCAGTCACTGACAATGCAGTTGTCGCAAAAAGATAGATGCCAAAGCCGGACAATTGAGCAGCGGATAGGGCGGCGATTGGGCCAAGGGATGCAAGTCGTCCTCTGTCTATTCCTTCCAATGCAGCCGCGTTAGACATTTCCTGTTGCATCTTCTCGCGCTGCACTGGAGTCAAACGGCTCCATGTGTCGCCGAGTACCTTATGCACCAATTTGGCTTCAAGAATAGAAATTGGCTCGCTCCTGCTGGAGGTGACGCCGAGCTTCTCCAGGCACTGGAGAACGATGTCTCGGTAGGTCGGATCTGAACTGAACATCCGACCGAGAAGTGATTGAGATGCCTGTTGAATGGAAAAAAGAATTCCCTCAGGTGTGGAAGACTTGCTCCCCAACAGCGCTGCCAACCCCCTTCGCTCTTCCAAGGTAGCGCAGCTAAGCAATTTCAGTTCTTCATTCATCCTAGGGCTTCGCTGATCAATTGACCTCAATCCGCGCTAAATTGCGCTCCACGTCGGGAAGCCGAGCGCTCGGGTCAGGGGTCGCACTCTTCTTGTATGTATGGGGCCAATTCTAATGTCCGCATAGGGTCAATCGTCGCATGGGACATTCCAGAAAACCCGCCAGACTCCCGACATGGTCAGACCCCTGCGCATCGAGTTTGCCGGTGCCCTGTACCACGTCACCTCCCGGGGCGACCGGCGGGAAGCGATCTTCGAGGATGACGAAGATCGCGAGGCTTTCCTGCGCGTCTGCGCGGAGGCGGTAAATGTCAAGCTAGTTGTCGCCTGGACTCATGCTGCGATTGGCATACTTTGAGGAG
>NZ_JAMTDV010000009.1 GCF_023806565.1 Accumulibacter sp.
CACGGGCTGGGATCTCAAGGTGGCGGCCGAGGTGCACGTGGTTCCCGAGCCATCTCCGGAAGAACTCGCGGCGCTGCGCCGGGTGGACGAGACGGGCATGCTGCGACGGTAAGGCGAGGGGAGTACCTCGCGGACCCGGCGTTTCCGCCGGAGTCAGCGCGTCAGATCGCGAAGTCGAGGCTCGATAGTCGTGTCGCTGGCCAGCGTGGCGGGGCGGCCGCCAAGTCGTAGGACAGGTCGAAGAACTGGTTCGTACCGTCGTTGAGCAGCGTGAGCACCTCGGCTTCCCGCTTGGCCAGTTGGGGATTGCGGCGGTCGCGCGGACGCTCTGCGCCGACCATCACCTGACCGGTGATCCGCCCGGGGCGATCGGCCAGAACGATGACCCGGTCGCTGAGATAGACCGCTTCGTCGACATCGTGGGTGACGAGCAGAAGGGTCGTGCCGTGATGCCCGGCGACCGACAGCAACAGATCCTGCAGTCGCCGGCGGGTGAAGGCATCGACGGCGCTGAACGGCTCGTCGAGGAGAAGCAGCGAAGGCTGCGTGAACAAGCCGCGGGCAATCGCCACACGCTGCGCCATGCCGCCAGAAAGCTGTTTGGGGTAGGCGCGCGCGAAATCACTGAGCCCGACTTCGGCCAGCAAGCGAGTCACGTGTGGATCATTGCGGCCCTTGCGCCCGACATCGAAGGCAACATTTTCGGCCACCGTGAGCCAGGGCAGCAGACGCGGCTCCTGGAAGATCAGGCCGACGTCGCGCGAATGCAGGTGCGGCGGCTTGTCCCTGATGCGCACCTCGCCCTGGTAGCTGGTGTCGAGACCGGCGATGATGCGCAGCAAGGTGCTCTTTCCGCAACCGCTGGGCCCCACCAGACTGACGATTTCACCGGAGTCGATGCCGAAGCGGACCTTCTTGAGAACGCGCAGCGCCTGGAAATCCTTGGCGGCAACCGCCAGGTTGAGCAGATTGTGTGACATGGAATATCTCTCAGGACGAACGGCTGTCCACAACGTCGCGCCAGTCGAGCAGCCGATCTTCGAGCCAGCGCAGAAGGCTGTCACTGGTCTTGCCGAGCAGAGCCAGGACGATGATGGCGACGATGACCAGGTCGGCACGGCCGGTTTCGCGGCCGTCGGTCAGCAGATAGCCGAGCCCGCGACTGGCGGCAATCAGCTCGGCAGCAACCAGGAACATCCAGGACAGCGACAGGCCGGTGCGCAAGCCCGTGAATAGATTGGGCAGCGCTGCCGGCAGGAAGATGCGCGCAATCAGCCGCCAACCGGTCAGGCCGTAGATGCCGCCGACCTCGACCAGCTTGCGGTCCACGTTCTGAATGCCGGCGACGAAGTTGAGATAGACGGGAAAGAAGGCACCGATGGCGATCAGGACGATCTTCGGCGCCTCGTCGATCCCCAGCCAGAGCAGCAGCAGGGGTACCCAGGCCAGCGACGGAATGGCGCGCAGCGCCTGGAAAGTCGGGTCGAGCAAGGCCTCGGCCCGTCGCGACAATCCGACTGTCGCACCAACGGCGATGGCGAGCCCGGCACCGATCAGGAAGCCGATGAGAACGCGCAGACTGCTGATCGCGATGTGTTCGACGAGCATCCCGTTGCCGGCAAGCTCGACCAGCGTCGTCATCAATTCGGTCGGCGGCGGCAGCTGGTGCGCGCTGACCAGGCCGGCGCGCACGACCGCTTCCCAGGTGATGACCAGAATGGAAGGAAGCAGAAGACCCTCGCTTCGCCGGATCAACGCCCTCCTGTCGAAGCGCCTGGCAGGGACCATCACCGCCGAGGCCGGGCTGCCGACCTGGCTCATTGCCGCGTCTCCTCAGCGTACCACGACCGTGGCCCAGGTTTGAGGGCCAGGCTGGGCGGCGAATAATGGGCGCAGTCGACGCGAATCTCCTTCGGCGCTTCGCCAGCTCGGGAGACGCCGACGGCAGTGAGGAGGGCGACGGCGAGCACGGCGACGCGTCTGAGGACTTGGGACATCGGCATTCCTTGAATGGGTTCTGGTTTCGCGCAGACGGATGCTTGTCGGACGTCGAGAAAAGACAGTGCCAGGGTCCCGTTCGCAGCGACGAAAGGTAATCCGGCACGGCTCAGCCGGACAACGACGAAATCCTTCCAAGAATATCGATTGCCGGCGTATAAGCTTCTGCTGCGGCGATCAAACCGGCAAAGCCAGCACTTCGTGGCGTAGCTCCCGGAAGAAGCCAAGCCCCTGCGGCCACGGGCCGTAACCCGAGTCGACGTTGATGTGACCCGCGTCGCCGATATTCTGGTAGCTGCTGCCCCATACGTCCGCCCAGTGTTCGGCGACTCCGGGCTTCACCCACGGGTCGTTGTTGCTCGCCACGACGAGACTGGGAAAGGCCAGTCGTTCCTGCGGAAGTTCGGCCGCTCTGCCGAAGCGATCGGGATCGGCAGGCGCCACGAGCAATGCCGCACGGATGCGTTCGGCACGGACAAGACCGGCGCTGACTGCGGCAAGGCAACCGAAGCTGTGAGCAATGATCCACACCTGCCCGCCGTGGGAGTCGATGGCCTCGCGCACGCGTGCGGCCCATTCGACAAGACAGGGCCGCTCCCAGTCGGCCTGCTCGACCCTCGAGGCACCGGCGAGCTTGCTTTCGAACCAGGTTTGCCAATGGCTTGGCCCGCTGTTGCGCAGACCTGGCACGATGAGGATGGTCTCCATGGATTCGCCTCTTACGAGCGGCCGGCATTCCCGCTGATCGTCGCCCTGGCGCGCCGGGATGGGCGCTGGTCGACCAGCGCCGCCTCCGACACGCCGCCGGCGGTCCCGAAGAGGCTCGTTGGCAGGAGGATGTTCAGCAAGATCGTCATTTCACGCCACCACTTCGTCGTTCATGTACTTTCCTTGTTTCGCTCCGGCCAAAGCCGGCCGGCGCGGCGCCCATGATGCCGACGGCCACGGGCATCGAGAACGATTTTTGTCGGATAAGCAAATAGCGATTTCGCAGGTTCGTGTCGGTTGCCGAAAAAACGCGACCGACATGGTCGGTAAGCCGCTTCCGCTGCAAACGCTTATAAGAAATTCTTGCTTCGCCTGGCGGCGCCCCCTGTTTAATCTCACGGCATCCTTGATCGCCAATTCCCATGGGGTCCCGTGGTGGAATTTCAGCTTGCCCGCGTGTTCTCACCGCTTCCCGCCGCAGACAGTCTTTGCGCCCCGGCGAGCCAAGAGCCCCCGGGAGCGCACTGAGCGCCAGCGAGATGTCGCATTACGCCATACCAGAGGCGACTGGCGCCGGATCCTCCGGCGCGAATGATTCCCCCGCCTGCGAGCTGCAGGCGCATGGGCAACTGCCGACGATGCCGCGGAACGCGCTGAGAAAGGTGTTTGGTCGTCCCGATTTCACTCCGAGCGAGGTCGCTCTCCTGGGCCATCGGCGCCTGGAGCGCGCCGAGGGAATCGGACGAAAAAGCCTGGCAGCGATCATCGACTGGTTGCGATGTCAAGGCTACGAGCTTGCTGGCGAAAGCCGCGGTGCGCGGTCACGGGACTCGGCCGGCTCGCCGCGAGAGGTCAGGAAGCTGGAAAAGGCCATGCGCGTTCTCCAGACCCACGTTACACGATCCTCAAGAGTGAGCCGTTGGAGGATAGGGACACGGTCTGCGCCACCGCGGCAACGGTAACCAGCATCGCCGAATAAGCTAATAAGGAAAGATTCGTTCGCTGTCGAGCATGCCTTTCCTAGACTCCGTTCCATCGTCCCATTGAACGGAGTCCTCATGAACCTGAAACGCTTTCTTGTCGCCGTGCTGGCCAGTTCGCTGCTTGCCGGCGGCGCAGCCGGCGCCGAAATCTCCCTGCTGAATGTATCCTACGACCCCACACGGGAGTTGTACCAGGACTTCAACGCGGCTTTTGCCAAGTACTGGAAGGCCAAGGCCGGCGACAACGTCACCGTCAACCAGTCACACGGCGGCTCGGGCAAGCAGGCGCGCGCCGTGATCGACGGCCTGCAGGCCGATGTGGTGACGCTGGCGCTGGCGTATGACATCGACGCCATCGCCGACGCTGGGCTGATTCCGGGGGACTGGCAACAGCGTCTGCCGCACAACTCTTCTCCGTACTCATCGACGATCGTCTTCCTGGTGCGCAAGGGTAACCCCAAGGGGATCAAGGACTGGAGCGATCTGGTGAAACCGGGTGTGGCGATCATCACGCCGAATCCGAAGACCTCCGGCGGCGCTCGCTGGAACTACCTGGCCGCGTGGGCCTATGCGCTCGAACAGCCGGGGGGCAACGAAGCCAAGGCCAGGGAATTCGTCGGTCAGCTCTATCGCAACGTCAAGGTCCTCGATTCCGGTGCACGCGGGGCGACGACCACCTTTGTCGAGCGAGGCATTGGCGATGTCCTGGTGGCATGGGAAAACGAAGCCTACCTTTCGCTCAAGGAAGTCGGCGCAGAGAAGCTCGAAATCGTGACACCTTCGCTATCCATTCTGGCTGAACCGCCAGTCGCGGTGGTCGACAAGGTGGTGGACAAGCGTGGAACGCGCAAGGTCGCGCAGGCCTATCTCGAGTACCTGTACTCACCCGAAGGTCAGGAGGTGGCTGCCAAGAATTTCTACCGTCCGACGGACGCGCAGATTGCCGCCAGATATGCAAAACAGTTTGCCAGGATCAAGCTGGTCACGGTAGACAAGGTCTTCGGCGGCTGGCGGAACGCGCAGAAGATCCACTTCTCGGATGGTGGCGTCTTCGACCAGATCTACGTTCCCGGCGGCAAGCGCTGACCTGCGGACCCGGACACAGCGAAGCGGGTGGCCCTGGCCATCCGCTTTTTCTTGATAGCGATGGTGAATTAGCTTTTCACGATTCAGTATTTCCCATGCCGGGCCCACGCTCTTAGATTTCGCGCAGCAAATGCTGCAACGCAACAGACACAAAGAATGAATCAAGGTTCCACTTTCAGGAGACAGACATGGGCAGCCTGAAGCGCTTCAGCCCTCTACCCGGGTTCGGACTGGCCATGGGTTACACCCTGGTCTATCTGACCCTCATCGTACTCATTCCGCTCACCGCGGTGGGAACCAGGACCCTGACGATGGGTTGGGAAGCCTTCTGGACCGCTGTCAGCAGTCCTCGGGTCGTTGCCTCGTATCAACTCAGTTTTGGCGCCTCGCTGCTCGCGGCCGGCATCAACGTCGTGTTCGGCCTGATCTTCGCCTGGGTGCTCGTGCGCTACCGTTTCCCCGGCAAGCGCCTGATCGATTCGCTGGTGGACCTGCCGTTCGCCTTGCCGACCGCCGTTGCCGGCATTGCCCTGGCGACGATCTACTCGGAGAACGGCCCGGTCGGCAAGTTGCTCGAACCCTGGGGTATCGAGATCGCCTATACGCCCAAAGGCGTCCTGCTGGCGCTGGTCTTCATCGGCCTGCCTTTTGTCGTGCGGACGGTGCAGCCGGTGCTCGCCGATGTCGAAAGGGAAGTCGAGGAAGCCGCCGCCGGCCTCGGTGCCGCACGCTGGCAAACCTTCCTGCGGATCATCCTGCCGCACATCGCTCCGGCACTCTTGACCGGCTTCGCCATGGCCTTCGCCCGGGCAGTGGGCGAATACGGCTCGGTCATCTTCATCGCCGGCAACGTGCCGATGATCTCCGAAATCACGCCGCTGCTGATCATCACCAAGCTCGAACAGTACGACTACCCGGGCGCCACTGCCGTGGCCTCGGTGATGCTGGTCTTTTCCTTCGTCCTTCTGCTGATCATCAATGCGCTGCAGGGGTGGATGCAGAACCGTTACACCAAGGGATCCTGAGATGAGTACGAGCATTGCACTGCACGCCGGGAATCTCGAACGTGAAGAAACGATCAGCACCCGCGAGCCCACCTGGGTCAAGGTGGTATTGATCGGCGTGGCGTTGACCTTCTTCGCAGTTTTCTTGCTCTTGCCCCTGGGAACGGTCTTCGCCGAGGGTCTGCGCAAGGGCTGGGGCGCCTACCTGGCAGCGCTGACCAGCCGCGACGCCTGGGAGGCCATCAAGCTGACCCTGATCACCGCCGCGATTGCCGTCCCCCTCAACCTGGTATTCGGCGTGGCGGCCGCGTGGTCCATCGCCAAGTTCGATTTTCCGGGCAAGCGCCTGCTGATCACCTTCATCGACCTCCCCTTCTCGGTATCTCCCGTGATTTCAGGCCTGATCTACGTCCTGCTGTTCGGCGCCCAGGGCTGGTTCGGCCCCTGGCTGCAGGAGCACGACATCCAGATCATCTTTGCAGTGCCCGGCATCGTGCTGGCGACCGTCTTCGTCACTTTCCCGTTCGTTGCCCGCGAACTGATTCCGCTGATGGAAGCGCAAGGCGGCGAGGAAGAGGAGGCGGCTGTCGTTCTCGGCGCCTCCGGCTGGCAGGTGTTCTGGTACACCACGCTGCCCAACATCAAGTGGGGGCTGCTGTATGGAGTGATTCTCTGCAACGCCCGTGCAATGGGCGAGTTCGGGGCGGTGTCGGTGGTCTCCGGGCATATTCGCGGCCAAACCAACACCATGCCCCTGTATGTCGAAGTCCTTTACAACGAATACAACTACGCGGCCGCATTTGCCGTAGCTTCGCTGCTGGCCTTGCTGGCCATTGTCACGCTGGCGCTGAAAACGCTCGTCGAAAGGCAGACGCGCCGGCAGTTGCAGGAAATCATCGAACGGGCATGACGGTTCCAGAAGCCCCCAATAATGAAAGTCATGCCCGTTTCCCTCACCCCCCGACCCCTCTCCCGCAAGCGGGCGAGGGGAGGTTCGTGAGTCGCTGAGGCGACTTTCACATTAAACTTCCGGAGAATGAGCCATGAGCATCGCCATCC
>NZ_JAMTDV010000010.1 GCF_023806565.1 Accumulibacter sp.
GCAGCGAAACGCTGTTCGGCATGATCCGCGAGACGCACCGGGCGCATCCGGCGGGGACCGTCGTCGCCTACTCGGACAATTCGTCGGTGATCGAGGGCGCCGTCGTCGCGCGCTTCCATCCTGGCAGCGACGGCCAGTACGCCTATCGCGAGGAACGGACGCACATCCTCGCCAAAGTCGAGACGCACAACCACCCGACTGCGATTTCGCCGTTCCCGGGCGCGGCTACCGGCTCCGGCGGCGAGATCCGCGACGAAGGCGCTACCGGTCGCGGTTCGAAGCCGAAAGCCGGCCTCTGCGGCTTTTCGGTCTCCAACCTCGCCATCCCCGACTTCGTGCAGCCGTGGGAGTTGCCAGCGTACGGCCGGCCCGAGCGCATCGCATCGCCGCTGGCGATCATGCTCGAAGGGCCGATCGGTGCGGCCGCTTTCAACAACGAGTTCGGCCGACCCAACCTCGCCGGCTATTTCCGCACCTACGAACAATTCACCGGCAGCGCTGAAGAACCGCTCGTGCGCGGCTACCACAAGCCGATCATGATCGCCGGCGGCGTCGGCAACATCGCTGCCAGCCAGTCGTTCAAGGCCGAGCGCCTGCCACCGGCAACGCTGCTGATCCAGCTCGGCGGTCCGGGAATGCTGATCGGCCTCGGCGGCGGCGCCGCCAGCTCGATGACCACCGGCAGCAACAGCGCCGACCTCGACTTCGCTTCGGTGCAGCGCGGCAACCCCGAGATGCAGCGGCGCGCGCAGGAGGTGATCGACCGCTGCTGGCAGATGGGAACTCCGAGCGGCGACGCCGCGACGGCCGGCGACGGCAATCCGATCCTCTCGATCCACGACGTCGGCGCCGGCGGCATTTCGAACGCGCTGCCCGAACTGGCGCACGGCGCCGGCAGCGGTGCCCGCTTCGAACTGCGCGCCGTGCACATCGAGGAACCCGGCATGTCGCCAGCCGAAATCTGGTGCAACGAAGCGCAGGAGCGCTATGTGCTGGCGATCGCTCCCGGCCGCCTGGCCGAATTCGCGGACATCTGCGAGCGCGAGCGCTGCCCGTTCGCCGTCGTCGGCGAAACCACCGATGACAAGCGCCTGATCGTCGCGGACCGCCACTTCGCCAACCTTCCGGTCGACATGGACATCGACGCGCTGCTCGGCAAGCCGCCGCGGATGACGCGCAGCGCCGAGCACCTGCCGCCGCTCGCCGTTCCCTTCGATGCCACCTCGGTCGAGCTCAAGGAAGCCGCCTACCGCGTGCTGCGCCTGCCGGCCGTCGCCGACAAGACCTTCCTGATCAGCATCGGCGACCGCACCGTCGGTGGACTGACCGCCCGCGACCAGATGGTCGGCCCGTGGCAAGTTCCCTGCGCCGACGTCGCGGTGACGCTGATGTCCTTCCAGGGCTACCGCGGCGAGGCATTCGCGATCGGCGAACGGACGCCGCTCGCGGTGCTCGACGCTCCCGCCTCCGGGCGCATGGCGATCGGCGAGGCGCTGACCAACATCGCCGCCGCCGACATCGGGCAGCTCGGCGACGTCAAGCTGTCGGCCAACTGGATGGCCGCTGCCGGCTTCCCGGGCGAGGATGCGCGCCTGTTCGACACCGTGCGCGCGGTCTCCGACCTCTGCCAGCAGATCGGCGTGGCGATCCCGGTCGGCAAGGATTCGCTGTCGATGCGCACCACCTGGCGCGAGGACGGCGAAACTCGGCAGCAGCATGGCGAAACGAAGCAGGTCGTCTCGCCGCTGTCGCTGATCGTCACCGGATTCGCGCCGGTAGAGGATGCGCGCCGCACGCTGACCCCGCAACTGGTGCTCGACGCCGGCGAAACCGATCTTCTGCTGATCGACCTCGGCGCCGGCCGCAACCGCCTTGGCGGCTCGGCGCTGGCGCAGGTGCATGCGGCCACCGGCAGCGAAGCGCCGGACGTCGACGACCCGGCGCGTCTTTCCGCCTTCTTCGCCGCCATTCGTCGGCTGGCTGCCGAGAGGCTGCTGCTCGCCTACCACGATCGCGGCGACGGCGGCCTGTTCGCGACCGTCTGCGAGATGGCGTTCGCCTCGCATTGCGGCGTTTCGATCGACACCGACGGCCTCTGCTACGACCCCTTGAGCAACGACGTCGACGGCAACGAGAAGCGGCCCAACCTGCTCGGCGGCCGCTCCTTCGAAATGCTGATGCGCGCGCTGTTCTGCGAGGAACTCGGCGCCGTCGTGCAGATCCGCCGCAGCGACCGCGGCCGCGTGATGGGCATCCTGCGCGCCGCGGGGCTCGGCGTATGTACCGACTTCATCGGCGCTCCCAACCGCTGGGACCACATCCGCATCATCCGCAACGCCCGCCCGGTCCTCGACGAAAAGCGGATCGACCTGCAGCGCGCCTGGTCGGAAACCAGTTTCCACCTGCAGCGCCTGCGCGACAACCCGGAGTGCGCGCAACAGGAGTTCGACCGGATTCTCGATGCCGCCGATCCCGGCCTCTCGGCAACCCCGAGTTTCGACCCGGCCGACGACATCGCGGCGCCCTTCGTCCACACCGGCGCGCGCCCGCGCATCGCCATCCTGCGCGAACAGGGCGTCAACGGCCACGTCGAGATGGCAGCCGCTTTCGACCGCGCCGGCTTTGCCGCGATCGACGTGCACATGAGCGACATCCTCGCCGGCCGGGTCGCGCTCGCCGACTTCAAGGGCGCCGTCGCGTGCGGCGGCTTTTCCTACGGCGACGTGCTCGGCGCCGGTCAGGGCTGGGCGCGGACGATTCTGTTCAACGAACGCGCCAGGGACAGTTTCTCGGCCTTCTTCGCGCGTCCCGACACCTTTGCCCTCGGCGTCTGCAACGGCTGCCAGATGATGAGCGCGCTCAAGGAACTGATTCCCGGCGCCGACGCCTGGCCACACTTCGCGCGCAACCGCGTCGAGCAGTTCGAAGCGCGCTTCTCGCTGGTCGAGCTGCCCGCATCGCCGTCGATCTTCTTCGCCGGCATGCACGGCAGCCGCCTGCCGGTGGTCGTCTCGCACGGCGAAGGCCGTGCCGTCTTCGCTTCTACCGAACAGCGGGCGAACGCGCTGGTCGCCATGCGCTTCATCGACCACCACGGCGCGCCAACCGAAGTCTATCCCGCCAACCCCAACGGTTCGCCGGCCGGCGCAACCGGCTTCACCACCGCCGACGGCCGCTTCTCGATCATGATGCCGCACCCCGAGCGCGTCTTCCGCAGCGTCCAGATGTCCTGGCACCCGGCCGACTGGGAAGAGCGCGGCTGGGAGGATTCGCCCTGGCTGCGGATCTTCCGCAATGCGCGGCGGTGGGTAGGGTGATGCGCCCAGCGAATCGGTTCTTTCGCACGGCGGGAGCGGGAAGGGAAGGTTGCTGAAAGGCTGCCGGCGGGCGCACGGGTGCTGTCGATGAATATTTGACCCTGGCCACTTTCCCCTAATGAATATTTGACCCTGGCCCCTTTCCCCTATGTGTATCCGCTTCGTCGAGGTCACCGGCGAACGGGCGATCCTGGTCTATTGGGACAACGGGAGGATGCTGCGGTGGACGCGTAGCGGACCCGCCCGCGAGCAGCGGCTCTGGGTTGATTTCCCGAAAGGCTTTCCCCTGGAGGAACTTCCAGGGACGGTGGCGTCGGACCCGCGCATCCGCCAATGTCCGGAGGGAGCACTGGTTCCGGCCAGTCTGTGGTTCAAGAACGCGCCGGATGACGAGATCCTGCGAGAGATGAAGCACACCTCGGATACCTTCGAGCGAGTGCTCTCGCTGCTCATCGTCCCCAAGTTCTATCCGCACTGGGCGATTGATGGGGATGAGGGCGAGGATGACACCTACGACAGGTTCATCGGGGGCGGCCGGTATCCGGAGCGCTAACTGATCTACTGATAGCCTTCGCCATCAAGCTGCTCGACCGAGGAGTTTCGTAGGAGGCTGCCGATGGACTTGGATTTGGGCGGGCGTAGGGCTGGTGAATGGCAGCTTCCGACCCTTGCGGACATCCGGCACAGGGTTACTCGACTGGCTGGTACCGCACTACTCCGGCAGACTGAAATATCCTGCGCGGTGCCAGTTGAGTGTTACCCTCTACGCAGTTACAGTAGCAACCTTACAGTAGCACCGTTAGATAGATAAGCGATAGCAGTACGCAAGAGATACGCAAAGCAATACCGACGCGAGTCGGGAGGTGCCGTCGGAAGACGGTTTTACAGTTGCGCTGCACGACTTCGCAGCCCACTGGACGCATACAACGGGGAAACGATATGTCGCTATCTCACAGCCATCAAGTGCATGCCGCGCGTTGCCGTCATGCCACGGCACAGGCCGCCAAAGCCCGATTCTGGGCCGACCTCGATGCTCGTCTCGAGGTATTTCTCTTATCTCCCGGTGCTTCGCTCGCGCGCTTCTGCGCCCGAGAGCGCGGTCGATTGCTGCGCGCGCATGGCGAATTGGGATTTCGGCTGAGCACGGCGTGCACTTGGCTACGCGACTGGGGTCGTGAGCGCAAAACTGTTTCCCAAACTGATCACAAGGAGGCTGCATAATGACCGCAAAACATGACAATGGACTTCTAAGAATTGGCGTGTTCTATGACGGCACGTACTTCTCGCACGTGTCCAACTATTACCTCTACGAGCATGAGCGCAAAGCGCGCCTGTCGATCACGGGGATCCACGAATTCATCCGTGAAGAAGTGTCTCGGCAGGAGGGCGTCGACAAGCGCTTTTGCCAGATCGTCGACGCACACTACTTCCGCGGCCGCCTAAGCGCGAAGCAGGCCCAGGAAAACGATTCCTTGTACCGCGAACGGCAGTTCGACGATGTGCTGATTCGCGAAGGCGTGACGATGCATTTCCTGCCGGTGGTTTCCGACCGCGGGGGTGAGGTGTCCGAAAAGGGGATCGATGTCTGGTTTGCCTTGGAGGCCTTCGAACTTGCGGTGCACAAGCGTTTTGACATTAGCGTGCTGGTGTCGGGTGATGGTGACTTCGTACCTTTGGTGCGGAAGCTGAATACGCTCGGCACGCGGGTCATGCTTCTCGCGTGGGACTTCGACTGGACGCGAAATAGCGAACCACGCTCGACCCGAACCTCCCAGTCTCTCATCAACGAGGTGACCTATCCGATCATGATGAGTGACGAGATCGATAGTCGCGGCCGTAAGAAGGATCAGTCGATTACTCGCCTGTTCGTGCAGAAATCGAAGGACTTCTTGCCGGATGAGGCACCGGCTTTGGCCCCTGCTGCTGCGGCCGGTCTGCGCTCGGGCGAGGTCGTCAATTTCAATGCCGACAAAGGGTTTGGCTTTGTACGCCCGGATGGCGGTGGTGACAACCTCTTCTTCCACGTTAAATCGACCCAGGGTTGCGAGCCGGACCAGCTTACCCCGGGAACGAATGTCGTTTTCCATACCGTGAAGAGTGAGCGCGGCCTCAATGCAGTCGACGTGAAACTCAAGAACTGAAGCTGAAAATGCTTCCGCCTCTGAGGGCGGAAGCCGTGGTCAGACTTCAGTCCTCGGAAATGAGTCGCATCGTCGGGCGTTGCTCCGTTGCCACAGAAAGGGCCGATGGGTTGCAGAGCGGATATGGGAGCTACCCAAACCATCGGACACCGCATAGCTTTTCGACTCGTCACCCTCGCGAAAAAATTAGCTCGACCAGAACCACAGGAAGACGGCGCCACCAAGGGCAAGTGCTCAGGCATGTGCAGGCTCGTAGTGATGCCTGCGCCGCGACAGGGAGTGGCAGCACTCACGGTGCTCCCTGAAGATAGTGCGTCACAAGGATGGCCGTAAGAGTCGCCCCTGCAACGGCGATCCAGATGAGGCGCGAGGCGCATTTCTCGCCTTGCGTTCGTTGGTCGCTTGGCTGCTCCATCGTTTCCCCCGCTATTGGTAGTCCTCACCCTCGATTCGCTCTACCGCAGCGTTGTGGATGAGGCTGATGATGCTCTCGAGCGGGCAAAAGGCAAAAGCAAAAGGCAAAAGGGGCCAGGGTCCCATGCCACTACCTTAAGGCGCTAAACCGCGCTCGCGCAGGATTGTGGCACGGGCGACACTCCGCGGAACGGTCACTAATGCGTGGTTATGAGGCCGTCGCTTCACGGCATGTGGCTCGATGCGACCGGAGCGAACGGGCAAGATGAGCGCAACCGGTAACTCCGCGGCGTTCTTGCCTATCCCGAAGGCCGCAGGGTATGCAAGGGTGAGCGCAGCGGATTCTGCGCGAAGCGTTCCTTCCACTGCCGGGGCGTGAGTTCCGCGACCCGGCGGGCCGGATGTTGGCCCACCCGCTGCAGGACGTCGACCAGGTACGTGTAGGGATCGATCCCGTGCAGCCGGCAGGTGACGATCAGACTCTGCAGGATCCCCACCTGTTTCGCGCCGAGTTCGGTCCAGCAGAACAACCAGTTCTTTCGCCCCATTGGGATCGCCCGCAGCGCGCGCTCAAGATGGTTCGTGTCGATCAAGATCGGAAAAAGGGGCCAGGGTCAATTTTCGGAAAAGTCGGTCCTGGCGAGCCGGCAAAAGTA
>NZ_JAMTDV010000011.1:0-37848 GCF_023806565.1 Accumulibacter sp.
ACCTCATCACAACGCCGTGCAACAGTAAATGTTCAACTTATTTTTGCTAGGCTCCCAAGTGTACGAAGGCATAGAGGCCCTCGCCGCGTGGCAGCAGGAGGCCGCTGCGCCGTGCCACCCAGCCAAGGTAATCGCGTGCGGCCGCACCCGCCTCGGCGATTCCGGATTTCTCCATTCTCTCCGCCAGCCAGCCGCAGACTTCGCTTTC
This sequence comes from Accumulibacter sp., assembly GCF_023806565.1. Lineage (GTDB taxonomy): Bacteria > Pseudomonadota > Gammaproteobacteria > Burkholderiales > Rhodocyclaceae > Accumulibacter. Next base: position 209 of record NZ_JAMTDV010000011.1, read on the forward strand.
CGACACGAGAATCCCCGATTGTTGGTCGCCCTCGGAGCGCCGTACCTGCATCTGGAAGCCGACATAGGCCAGCCAGCCCTTGCGTTCCTTCCACCCATGGTGCGCGAGGCGGTCCGGTCCGGGGGCCAGTTTGCGGCCGCTGTCGATCGTGTTGATATACGCATTGGCGATTTCGTCGTAGAGCAAGGCCTTTCCGTCCGGCAGATCGGCACGCTCGCGATGCACTACCGCCATCAGCGTCAGCAGGTTGGGCGTACGCGCCAAGTGCAGGGTGATGGCATGACGCGACACCGATGCCACCAGGTCGGCCGCCTTGGCGCGCGCTTCGATTTCGGAGCGGCAACGTTGGCTATACCAGTTGGTCGCGAATGCTGCGATCCGCGCGTCGTCGAAGGGCATCAGGTAGCGGCGGACAGCCCAGGTGGCAGGCTGGTGACGCTCCGCCAGGGCTTTGCCCAGAACCAGCCATTCTTCGTCAAAATCGATGCGCGGCTTGTCCACGCCAGACGTCCCGCCACGCTCGTTGTCCGGCATTCGGTTGCGATGAGTCCACTCATCGACTTGCGGTTTCCACTTCGCAAGCGGGCTACGCAGCGTGGACTCCTCGACACGCGACTCTAGCTCCGCCAGCAGGCTAGTCCGCCTGAGTTCCTCCAGCAGCAGCAGCTCCCGCGCGCTGATCGATAGATTCGCGGGCTTGGCCATTACCGAGTGAAAAGCAGCGGTGCCGAACACCCTCGGCCGCTGCAGCTCCAACCCGAATCCGTACTCGCCAACTCTTTCTGGACTTCGTCCAAAAGGAAACTCGTTTCTGTCGATTGGCAGGTCGTCATAGCCGACGATGCGTGAGGTGGCAAGAACACAGGCGTCTTGCAGGCTCGCCTCCCTGACCCAAGCCTGCACGACTTTACGCGCCGCCACCGGAATCTCATCGACACCGTCGAGGATGAGAACGTATTTTCCTGCTTCGACTCTGGCACGCAGATTGGCCTTCAGTTCTTCGCTCGTCCTTTCGCCGAGCAGGCGTTGCGCAATGGGTGCAACGAGACCAGTGAGCGGGACGTTCTCGGCAAAGACTTCCGGTGACAGCTCGCGCAAGAGGCAGGGCAGCGGCACGCGATCTTCCAGGAATGCCGGCAGCGGCGTCGAAAGCCCGGCAGACAAGCGCCACGCCAACCAGTTGGCGAGCGTCGTCTTGCCGCCACCGGGGTCGCCGAGGACGACCAGGCGGCGATGCTCTTCCAGCGCATCGAGCAGGCTCTGTCCTTGCGGCCAATTGCTCAGGTCGCTCTCGGGATTCACCTGTTGTGCGGCCAGCAACGGGGGCACGTAGATCGTCTCGATGCGGATCCGCGGCAGGTCCCGCATGCTGTCGAGCGCGAGGATCTCGACCGTCCCCATCCGTGTCGCCACTTCACTCAGGTAGCGGCGCAGACTCAAGTCATCCCACAGAGGTTTCAGCGTCTGCGCGGTGCTCATGCCGTGCTTCCTGTCGTCGTGCTTGCGCGCCGCTTGAGCAAAGGAATGAAATCCCTTTCCACCAGAACATCGCGTTTTTCACGCACCAGTGGAGCGATCCAGAAAATCTCGATGGCGTTGGGATCCGGGTAGTTCGATTGCCACGGTTCGCCTTCGCCTTGCCCCGGCAATCGTGTTTCAGGCAAGCGTAGCGCACCAATCCACTCCGGCGGGCGCCGTTGCGGGAACGGCGCTCTTGGTAAGGACTCTTCGGCGAAGGAAACTTCCTGAATATCGCCGCAGCACCACGCCTTGATTTCGTCCCAAAAGCGCGGCTGGAAACACCAGCGCTCCCACAGGTCCCGGTGGAACTGGTAAACGTATGCAGCGACGAGCACTCGCACCGAATACGCTTCCTGCGCTTCGGTCTCGGCCGGCCACTTCGCTCGCTCGGCAAAGCGCAACACTTGGTTGGCAAGCGCCTTGAGGCGGCGAGGGTTCGGCGGCAGACAAGCGAGGCTGCCGAGCGCCAATTGCAGGGCCAGCTTCTGCTCGGGGGCGACATCGAGCCAATGGGCCAGATGGAGCAATGGATCGGGCGGCGGCGGCAAGCGAAAGATGTTGGTGCAAATCTTCTCGAGATAGTGCGCCGCGCGCAGGTGCACGACGGCTGGGGAAGTTTCCTTGGCTACTGCCAGTTCCTTGCTGATGGCATCCACCAGCGCTTGCTCGTTCATTCCGATAACAAAGACGCAGCGCGGAACATTGAGATAAATCTTCAATCCCTCGAGCAGGCGAAACGCTGCCGTCGAGTTGCAGCGATCGAGGTCATCAATGAAGACGACCAGTCGCGCACCATCCCCGTCGGGCAACAAACTCTTGATCGTTTCGTTCAGGAAGCCGCGGATCGAATCGGTCGACAGCTTTTCGGCGAGGTTCGCCTTTTCCCACTTCTCGCCTATGCTCTCGATCCGGTCGGCATTGGGAACCGGCACCTCGGCGCCTATCGTCTTGGCTGCGTCCCCCAGGGCACTCAGGATGTAGCGGCCGGCTACTTCGCCGAGCTTTTTCAACTGTTACTTCACGGCTGGAGCAAACGACAGTTGGCGGCGCATCTCGTGCAGCAGCGCGACAACCGGCGCCGCTTCGTTCTGGTAGCGCCATGCTTCGAACCAGACAGTAGCGATTTCCCCGCGCTTCTTCTCGCGCTCCTTCTTTCGCTCCTCCGTCTCGACGACGCGATCAGCGTCAGCGACTGAGCCATCGTCCGGCGACGGATCTCCGCCGAGACGCCACTGCAACTGGCGCATGAAACTGGTCTTGCCCGAACCCCAGTCCCCCTGCACGCCGAAGACATGAGGTGGGTGGCAGCCCATGATGTGCGCGCACAGTTCGTCGAGTTCCTCGCCCCAACTCAGTTGGTCATCAAGCGTTGGCAGGTCACTATGCGGTTTGGCTGGCATCGTTTTCACTCGTCCAATTGATCTGGCGAATGATTGTCGCAGGATATCCGGAATTTGGACAAATCTTCCCCGGTCTGACGAGTTGGTACCCATAAGGGAAGGGCGCAGTCCATTGCGGCCGTGTCTCCGGCGGCTGGTCCGGCACCTCGTTCATGGCAGCGATCTGCGCAGCCACGGCAGCAGCGCGGCCGCCGCTTCGGCCGCGCCGGACGGGCTGGGAACCGGCGGCGCTGCCTGTTGCCACAGGGCCGCCAGTGCTTCACCCAGACGCCCCGCGAGCAGGTCGGCCTGGCTGATTTCGCGGCAGCGGGCATGGTCGTGCAGCCAATCGATCAGACAATCCTGTTCCGGCCACTCGTCGCGTCGCACGTAGAGGATGGGCGTACCATTGCAGGCCGCCTCGGCGAAGGTGCCGTAACCGGGTTTGCCGACTACGGCGTCTACTGATCGCAGCAGATCGATCAGCGGTCGACCGAGCGGTTCGAAGGCGCTGGCGGCCGGATGCGCGAGTGCCCAGTCCTGCGGGACGAGCCAGCGTACTCCCGGAATGGGCGGCCAGTCGGCGATCGGCAGTCGTTGAGCAATGCCGCCGAACGCGATCAGTACCAGTCGATTGTCCTCATCACACTGCAACTGCGCACGCACGGCCTGCCGGCAGTCGTTGCCGACACCGGCCACCGGACCGATCGGGCGCAGGCGCGGCAGGTCGGCCATGGCCATGCCGGGAGTCAGCCGCAGGAAGCATTCGGCGCTCTGATAAGCGGCCAGCATCTGACGATGAATCGTCGCCGCCCAGCGCTCGCCACCGAAGAAATGCGCAAAGAGCTCGGCCCAGTTGAGCGAGCACATCGCCAGCGAGGGAATGCCCGCCCGTGCCGCTCCGGCCAGCGGCAAATAAGCGACGTCGCTGAAAACCAGGTCCGGCTTGAGTTCGGCGAGGAGGGCCGCTTCCAGATCGACCCGGTGTTCCCAGTCGGCATGCTGCCGGCGATAGGCATGGGCGGTCGCAGCCAGATCGACGCGCATCGAATCGAGCATGACGTAGCCGAAATCGCTGCTGCCAGCGAGGCGCGTAAAGCCAGACCGAACGCGGGCCTGCAACGTATCGGTCGGCAAACCGCTGCGTATTGTGAGGCGCAGTCCGGGCAGCCGGCCGGTGAGGACGTCGAGTACCGGTGCCACTTGCGCCAGATGGCCGAAGCCGTGCGCCGACACGTCGACGAAGAGGTGGGGTTCCTGCATTGCTGCTCCGCGTCTCAGACGAAGCGGGCCAGCATCGCTCCCGGCAGGTCGGTCGGCAGGGGAATCCAAACCCGATGGCCGTTGCCGGGTGCGACGCCGATCTCGGCCCCGTCGAGGTTTTGTATCCGTTCGATCGTGCATTGCCGGTTACCCGAAGGATGGATGATTTCGATACGATCACCCACCGAAAAGCGGTTCTTCACCTCGATCAGCGCCCGTTCGCCCGGCGCGTCCCAGGCCAGCACGTCGCCGACGTAGAGGCTTCGCCCCGATTCCGAGTGGCCGCGCAGGTAATTCTGCAGTTCATGCTCATGGTGACGCTGGTAGAAACCGTCGGTGTAGCCGCGATTGGCCAGTCCTTCAAGTTCACCGAGCAGTGCCGGATCGAAGGGGAGCCCGGCAACGGCGTCGTCGATCGCGCGACGATAGACCTGGGTCGTGCGCGCGACGTAGTAGGGTGACTTGGTGCGTCCCTCGATCTTCAGCGAATCGACGCCGATTTCGCACAGACGGCGAACGTGTTCGACTGCCCGCAGATCCTTCGAGTTCATGATGTAGCTGCCGTGCTCGTCTTCGTCGATCGGCATCAGTTCGCCCGGACGCTGCCTCTCTTCGAGCAGCCAGTCGCTCGCGCCGGAGTGCCGGACTGGCGCCGCGGCGACGTACAGGTCGCCGGTCGCATCGGCTTCCGCCGGCATCAGGCGGTAATCCCAGCGGCACGAGTTGGTGCACGTTCCCTGATTGGGATCTCGATGATTGAAGTACCCGGACAACAGGCAGCGGCCCGAATAAGCGATGCACAATGCGCCATGGACGAACACTTCAAGCTCGATATCGGGGCACTCCTGGCGAATCTCGGCGACCTCGTCGAGCGACAGCTCGCGGGAAAGGATGACCCGTCTGATCCCCAGTTTTCGCCAGAAGCGCACCGCAGCGAAGTTGACGGTATTCGCCTGCACCGACAGGTGGATCGGCAATTCGGGCCACTTCTCGCGAACCACATCGATCAGTCCGGGATCGGCCATGATCAGTGCATCCGGTCCGAGGGCAAGGACCGGCGTCATGTCCTTCAGGTAGCTGCGGACCTTGCGGTTGTGCGGCAGGACGTTGCTGACCACGTAGAGTTTCCTGCCGGCAGCGTGTGCCTCGTCGATGGCGTTGCCGAGTGCGACGAGATCGCCGAAATCGTTGTTGCGCACGCGCAGGCTGTAGCGCGGCTGGCCGGCGTAGATTGCGTCCGCACCGAAGGCGATGGCAGCTCGCAGCATCGCCAGCGACCCTGCGGGGGCGAGTAATTCGGGAGCGGGCAGGGCGGCGACGGCGGACATCCGGAGAAGGTGCGGGACGGGGTAGAATGCGGCGACGCGGAATCTTACTCCCATTCTCCCTATCGACTCGCCATGTCCGAAGAGATACTGATCAATTTCACGCCGCAGGAAACGCGCGTTGCCGTCATGCACCAGGGCGTCGCGCAGGAACTGCACATCGAGCGTAGCGCAAGTCGCGGCTTCGTCGGCAATATCTACGTTGGGCGCATCGTTCGCATCCTGCCCGGCATGCAGTCGGCGTTCATCGACATCGGCCTGGGTCGTACCGCTTTCCTGCACGTCGCGGACATTCGCGAGCCGCGCCCCAGCGACGAACCGCTGCGGCCGATCGAGCGCCTGCTCTTCGAGGGGCAAAGCATCCTGGTGCAGGTGATCAAGGATCCGATGGGCACGAAGGGCGCGCGCCTATCTACGCAGGTCTCGATTGCCGGGCGCATGCTGGTCTATCTCCCGCAGGACAAGCACATTGGAATCTCGCAGCGCATCGAGCGGGAGTCGGAACGCGAAGCGCTGCGCGAAAAGCTGGGCCGCCTGGTGCCCGGAGACGAACCCGGAGGCTTCATCGTCCGTACCATGGCAGAGAGCGCGACCGAAGCCGAGCTGGCCAAGGACATCGAATACCTGCGCAAGCTCTGGCGAGACATCCAGACCCAGTCGACGACTGCGGCGCCGCCAGCGCTGCTCTACCAGGAACTGTCGCTGGCGCAACGTGTGCTGCGCGATTTCGTGAACCCCGAGACCGCGCGCATCGTCATCGATTCGCGCGAGAATTTTCAGCGGCTCACGATCTTTGCCGCCGAATACACGCCAACGGTCGCACCTCTGCTCGAACATTACGTCGGGGAAAGGCCGCTTTTCGACCTGCATGGCGTCGAAGACGAGATTCAGAAAGCGCTCGCCCGCCGCGTCGATCTGAAATCGGGGGGTTATCTGATCATCGACCAGACCGAGGCGATGACCACCATCGACGTCAACACCGGCGGTTTCGTCGGCGTGCGCAACTTCGACGACACGATCTTCAAGACCAACCTCGAAGCGGCGCAGACGATCGCGCGCCAGCTTCGCCTGCGCAACCTCGGCGGCATCATCATCATCGATTTCATCGACATGGAGAACGAGGAACACCGGGCAGCCGTGCTCAGCGAGTTCAACAAGGCCCTGGCGCGCGATCACACGCGCCTCACGGTAAATGGCTTCACCGCCCTCGGCCTGGTCGAAATGACCCGCAAGCGGACGCGCGAATCGCTTGCCCACGTCTTGTGCGAGGAATGCCCGACCTGTGGCGGGCGTGGCGAGGTCAGGACGGCGCGCACCGTTTGTTACGAGATTCTCCGCGAACTCCTGCGCGAAGCCCGCCAGTTCAACGCGCGCGAATACCGCGTGCTCGGCAGTCAGGCGGTGATCGACCGCTTCCTCGACGAGGAGTCGCAGGGGCTGGCCATGCTCTCCGACTTCATCGGCAAGCCGATTTCGCTGCAGGCCGAACCCAGCTATTCACAGGAGCAGTACGACATCGTCCTCATGTGAATTCGCGTGACGCCCGTCAGGATCGCTTCGCTGGCAAACACGCGATGGGCAAGGGGACGTCCAAATGCTCCTTTCGATTGCCTCCGGGCGGGCCGCTGGCAGCTTGACCAGGGCCTTGCTAGCGCCCTATAATCGATCGTCCTAAGGTGATGTAGCTCAGTCGGTTAGAGCGATGGATTCATAACCCATAGGTCGGTGGTTCAATTCCACCCATCACCACCAATAAATCAAACGATTAGCGCACGCTCCAAAGAATTTGGTTTTTCAAGGATTGCGCCCGCGTTACATTTGCCGTAGTCAAGCCGGATTCTTGGCCATCATTTCTCGTGCGCCTGCAAGGCATATCGTGAAACGGTAAAGCATCAACCTGCGGTTTCTGTGTCAGTCACAAGAGCCCCGGCGCTTGGCCGCGCCTTGATGCCTCGACAAAGATCGTCATGAACGTTCGTCGGGCAATGCCAAGGTTCAAAAGTGGCTTTTTCGCCGTCATCGCTGTGTGTCTGCCAGTCATGGCCGCCGCAGTGCCAATGTACACTGCGGTCGACCTTGGCACGTTACCGGGCAGCCTAAACACCATCGGCCTAGCCATAAACAGCAGCCGGCAGATCACGGGCTACGCAGGCATGGCTACTGGTGTCATCCACGCATTTCTTTAATCCGCGGGCGCATTGACAGACTTGGGTACCTTGGGTGGGACCGAAAGCCGCGCCCAAGGCTTCAACGCCACCGGCCAAGTCGCGGGCAATGCCGACATGGCTGGCGGTGCCTCTGCTCCCCGCGCCTTCCTGTACTCCGGCGGAACTATGTACCATTGTTTTCGTCATTGACCGAGGTGAACAAGGTCGCCCTGCTTGGCACGAGGTGGCGGAAGAACAGCTGATTGCTCGGGAAGAATCTGCGAGTGGCGCGCCCTACTGATGTACCGCACACGGCGGACTTGGACGGCCGAGCGTTTGCCTGGTGCAGGGCCGAAGTCTGGAAGGCGTGGTGGCAAGGTTTTGCCCCTTGGTTGAGGATTTGGGTGCAGTATACGCTTTCGGACTCCACCACCGCCTGAAGCGGTGATGGGCTTGTCCCGACCATTTGGGAGCAGGCACGGGCCTTTCGGGCGGTCGTTTGCTGAGGGGATGGTGATGATCAGAAAACTAGTCCTGCCGGTGCGAAGGCTGCTGGGCGGGACGCTGAGAAAGCTGTTCAACGTTCTCCCGCGAGAGAGGCGCTTCGCCGTCTACCGCAATTTCGTTGATTGCGATCCCGCCCCGAACGCGAGCCTTGAGCTGAAAATCGCCGAAACGCAGGAGGAACTCGAGGCGTGTTTCACTCTGCTGCATGATGCATACGTCGCCAGCAAGTTCATGAAACCCGATCCTTCCGGGATGCGCGTCACCATTTACCATGCGCTGCCGACGACCACGACGTTATGCGCGAAGTATGATGGCGAAGTGGTCGGTACGCTGTCGTTGATCAGGGAGAGCGTGCTGGGCTTTCCGCTGCAGAGAATCTTCGACTTGTCGGCGCTGCGCGAAAAGAAGGGAAACATCGCGGAGGTATCGGCGCTGGCGATCCACCGCCGCTTTCGTCGCACCGGCGGGAGCATTCTGTTCCCCCTGATGAAGTTCATGTACGAGTATTGCACAACCTTCTTCGATACTCGGCATTTGGTGATTGCGGTCAATCCCAGTCACATCGAGATGTACGAGTCGCTGCTCTTTTTCAAGCGTTTGACGCAAAATGTGGTCGAAAACTATGATTTCGTGAATGGTGCGCCAGCGGTCGGTGCCACGCTGGACTTGAGTACTGCCCCGGAGATTTTCCGGAAGCACTACGCGTCGAAGCCGCCCAAGAAAAACCTCTATGCGTTTTTCACCGAGGTCAAGCTACCCAACATCAAACTCCCGCAGCGCCGTTTCTATACCACCAACGATCCGGTGCTGACTCCCGGGTTGCTCGACCACTTCTTCAATGTGCGTACGAGTGTCTTCATGCAATTGAGCGATCGAAAGAAGAGGTTGTTGCACACCATTTACGATCTGCCAGCGTACCGCGCGATACTGCCGCCGGCTCCCGAGGAAAGCCAGGCAAATGCAGCAGACAGGAGCCACCGGCGGTTTTCGGTACGCTGTCCGGCGCGGTTCTCGGTTCTGGGGTCCGACGGTAGCGAAAGCCGAGTCCGGCTCGACATCGTCGAACTCTCTCGTTACGGTTTTCGGGCGCACACGAGAACCCCCGTCCCTATCAATGTCTGGGGCGAGGTCATCGTTCAGCTGGGGCCGCGGGAAATGTCGCAGACACACGTCTTTGCATGGCGGCAAGCGGAGCCCGGCGCCTACGACTTCGAACTCGGCGAGCCCGATCTGATCTGGCGCAAGTTCGTCAATGCGCTCTACCGGGGCAGCACCCAAGCCGATCTGGAAGATGCGACTCGCTTCATGGTGGAAAGATGATCGCCCGTCTGCGGTCCTTCGTCGCGCACTAGGGCGGCTATCCCGGAGAGCCTCGTTCGCGTCGCCCATTGCCAGTCCCGTGCAGCCGTCGGCGGTATTGTGCAGGAGACATACCGGTCCATCGCACGAACGCGCGATAGAAGGCGGCACTGTCCGCGAAGCCCAGCTCGGTGGCAATCTGCGTGATCCCTTCTCTGGTCTTGGCGAGTCGGCTGATGGCCAAGTCACGGCGAAGTGCATCCTTGACCGCCTGAAAGCTCGATCCCTCCTCTGCCAGTCGGCGATGCAAAGTGCGTGGCGAAAGATGCAGGGTCTGTGCGACATCGCCGAGCGAACCTGGAGTCGGGAGCGCATCACGCAAGGCATTGCGTACGCGCAGCACCATCTCCCGGTCGCGACGATACAGCATGGTCAGCTTGCCAGGTGCTCCGTCGAGAAACGCGAGCAGCGCGGCCTCGTCACGGCGAACTGGCAGATCCAGGAAGTTCGCGGCGAACACGGCGGTCAGTGCCGGTGCATCAAAGGTCGAGCCGGCGGTATAGATCAGCGCGTAGTCGTCGGCATGTTGCGGTCGTGGATAAGGGAAAGCCACCGAATCGAGGACGATGCTGCGTCCCACCAGCCAGGAAAAAAGTCCGTGCAGCAGTCGCAACAGCCACTCGAAAGCGAAAATGCGGCCAATCTGCAGCGGACGACTTTCTCCTATGCACAGAAAAGCCTGCTCCGGGTTGCTCTCGAGGCGGACGGCGAGGTCGGGCAAAACCAGGCGCAGAAAACGGATGCTGCGTTCGATGGCGTCCACCAGTGTCGGTGCGGTGACGACGCTGCGACAAAGGAACTCGAAGGTGCCGCTGCGCATCGGCAGTGAAAAGAGTCCAAAGCCTTCATCGTCCAGTTCGTCCGTGATCAGATTGTAAAGGTCCGCGTAGCGGGCTACAGGGACGCGGGCTGTCGGATCGCAGAGGATCTGCCTGGGAATGTGGGTACGGTCAAGGAGTGGCGCTGGGTCCCGCCCCGCATGACGGAGACCGGCGAGCATGCCCTGGACGAAGGCCATGGCGACGGTTGCGCGTGTGGCTCCAGCCGGTGGCGTGGCGGTCTTCTCAGGGTACGGCACTGGCTTCTCGCAAGATCGTGTATTGACAGGATATTCCAAGTTGGCAATATTTACAGTGTTAGCGGCGTCTTGGGGAGTGGCTTTATTGGCGTCAACTTTCTACCATGTGTCTTCCTGTGCAATTCGTGGTGACCTTTTCCGATTTCGTGGAGCGCAAACGACATGACCGACCTATCCATTGCCAAGAAGCTCTTGCCCTACAAGCCCAAGCACAAGGTACGTTTCGTCACCGCTGCATCGCTGTTCGACGGGCACGATGCGTCGATCAACATCATGCGGCGCATCTTGCAGTCGACTGGCGCCGAGGTCATCCACCTTGGCCACAATCGCTCCGTGCAGGAGATCGTCAACGCGGCGCTGCAGGAGGATGTCCAGGGAATTGCCATCACCTCGTATCAAGGTGGGCATGTCGAATTCTTCAAGTACATGATCGACCTGCTGAAAGCCGGCGGTGGCGAGAACATCAAGGTCTTTGGCGGTGGTGGCGGCGTCATCGTGCCGAGCGAAATCGAGGAATTGCATCGCTACGGGGTCACCCGCGTCTATTCGCCAGAAGATGGGCAGTCGATGGGTTTGCAGGGGATGATCAACGAGGTCGTGGCGACCGCCGACGTCGACCTGTCGGTGCTGGCGCCGCAGGACCCGGACGCAATCCTCGCGGCGCTGAAGGCCGGTGACCGCCGCAAGCTCGCACAGATCATTACGGCGCTGGAAAACGGTGTGTACCCGGAAGCGCTGCGCAAAAAGCTGACGCATGCCGCCGCTGGCCTGAAAGTGCCGACGCTCGGGATCACCGGTACCGGCGGCGCGGGCAAGTCGTCGCTCACCGACGAACTGGTGCGCCGCTTCCGGCTCGACCAGGGGGACAGCCTCCGACTGGCGATCATTTCGATCGATCCCTCGCGTAAGCGTACGGGAGGCGCGCTGTTGGGCGACCGGATTCGCATGAACGCGATCGAGCATCCCAACATCTACATGCGCTCGCTTGCGACGCGGGAAACCGGTTCCGAAGTCTCCGCCGCGCTGCCGGAGGTGATCGCCGCGTGCAAGCTTACCGGATTCGATCTGGTGATCGTCGAGACATCCGGAATCGGCCAGGGCAATGCCGCCATCGTGCCGCTGGTCGATGTTTCGGTCTACGTGATGACCCCCGAATTTGGCGCAGCGTCGCAGCTCGAGAAGATCGACATGCTTGATTTCGCCGATTTCGTGGCCATCAACAAGTTTGACCGAAAGGGTGCCGAGGATGCCGCACGCGATGTGCGCAAGCAGTATCAGCGCAATCACGAGGCGTTCAGCCAGAGCCCGGACGAGATGCCGGTGTTCGGCACGATGGCGGCCCGTTTCAACGATGACGGCGTGACTGCGCTCTATCAGGCCATGGCACCGAAACTGCATGCCCTTGGCCTGAAGCTGAAGAAGGGCAAGCTGCCGCCTGTCGGCGTTCGCCAGTCGTCGAACCAGCGCGCGATCGTACCGCCGCAGCGTGTGCGTTACCTCGCTGAAATCGCCGAAGCGGTGCGCAATTACCACACGCACACCGCCGAGCAGGCCGAGATGGCTCGTCAGCGTCAGTCGCTGCGAACGGCCAGGGATCTTTTCGTCGCCTGCGGCAAGCCGGCTGGCGATTTCGACGAATTGATTGCATGGAAGGATCGGCAACTCGATCCGCGGGCATGGAAACTCCTCGACATGTGGCCGAAAACCGTTGAACTGTACGCGCAGGACGAGTACGTTGTGAAAATACGCGACAAGGAGATTCGCACTCGGCTCACTCATACCTCGCTGTCGGGGTCCAGGATTCGCAAGGTGTCACTGCCGACCTACCGTGACGATGGCGAAGTGCTGCGCTTCCTGATGAAGGAGAACGTTCCGGGTTCGTTCCCCTTTACCGCCGGAGTTTTTGCTTTCAAACGCGAGAACGAGGACCCGACCCGTATGTTTGCCGGCGAAGGCGATGCCTTTCGCACCAACCGGCGCTTCAAGAAGGTTTCCGAAGGAATGCCGGCAAAAAGGCTGTCGACGGCCTTCGATTCGGTCACCCTGTACGGCTGCGACCCTGACGCCAGGCCAGACATTTACGGGAAGGTGGGCAACTCCGGGGTGTCGATCGCGACGCTGGACGACATGAAGGCATTGTTCGACGGCTTCGACCTCTGCGCACCGACGACTTCCGTGTCTCTGACCATCAACGGACCGGCGCCAATCATCCTGTCGATGTTCTTCAATACGGCGATCGACCAGCAGGTAGAGAAATTCCGCACCGACAACGGTCGCGAGCCGACCGAAGACGAAACACAGAAGATTCGCGCGTGGGTGCTGGCCAACCTGCGAGGCACGGTCCAGGCGGACATCCTCAAGGAGGATCAGGGTCAGAATACCTGCATCTTCTCGACCGAATTCGCGCTCAAAATGATGGGTGACATCCAGGAGTTCTTTGTCCATAATGACATTGGCAACTTCTACTCGGTGTCGATTTCCGGCTACCACATCGCCGAGGCAGGTGCCAATCCGATCTCGCAACTGGCGTTTACTCTGGCCAACGGTTTCACCTACGTCGAAACCTATCTGGCGCGCGGCATGCATATCGACGACTTCGCGCCCAATCTGTCGTTCTTCTTCAGCAACGGCATGGACCCCGAGTATTCGGTGATCGGCCGCGTAGCTCGCCGCATCTGGGCGATTGCGATGAAGAACAAGTACGGAGGCAACGAGCGCAGTCAGAAGCTGAAGTACCACATCCAGACTTCGGGCCGTTCGCTGCATGCGCAGGAAATGGCATTCAACGATATTCGCACCACGCTTCAGGCACTGATCGCCATCTACGACAACTGCAACTCGCTGCACACCAACGCCTACGACGAAGCGATCACCACGCCCACCGAGGAGTCCGTTCGTCGGGCGATGGCCATCCAGCTGATCATCAATCGCGAGTGGGGGCTGGCGATGAACGAGAATCCGAACCAGGGATCGTTCATCATCGAGGAACTCACCGACCTGGTCGAAGAAGCCGTGCTCAAGGAGTTCGAAGCCATTGCGGCGCGCGGCGGGGTTCTCGGAGCGATGGAAACCGGCTATCAGCGAGGCAAGATCCAGGAGGAGTCGCTGTATTACGAACACAAGAAGCACGACGGCTCGTTCCCGATCGTCGGTGTCAATACCTTCCGCAATCCCAAGGGCGACGCGCAGATCGAGATCGAACTGGCGCGGTCGACCGACGAAGAAAAGCAGTCGCAACTGACACGGCTGCGGAGCTTCCAGACGCGCAACGCGCCCGCTTCCGGTGCGATGATCGAACGTCTGAAGCAGACGGTGATCGACAACGGCAACGTCTTCGGGGTCTTGGTGGATGCTGTTCGGGTCTGTTCGCTCGGGCAGATCACCGGTTCGCTCTACGAAGTCGGTGGCCAGTACCGACGCAGCATGTAAGCAGCGGCGCGTGCGGCGGCTCCGGGCAAGGCGTACCGGGGCCGACGGGTGACCGGCGTCCGGCGCAGCGCGATCTGGTCCTTGGGCACGCAGCAGCGTGCGCCGGAAGCCTGTTGCATCTTTGGCGGGATTGGTCCAGCATCGCCCATCGCCTTAATATAAAGAGGGACCGACATGGTGGCTGCACTTCGGCGTCTGAGCCTGACCTACCGACTCGTTCTGATGACCGGCCTCGCGCTGCTGGCCATGCTGGTGATCGTCTGGCAAGCGCTGACCGCGATGCACAGCCTTCTCTACGAGGATCGGCAGGTGAAGACAAGGCATCTGGTCGAAACGGCAACCGCCGTCCTGGAGTATTTCCATGGCCAGCAGCAGAAGGGTAACCTGACCGAGGAGGAAGCGCGGGCGCAGGCGATGGCAGCGGTGAAAGGGCTGCGTTACGACAATACCGAGTACTTCTGGATTCACAACCTGGAAAAGCCGGTGCCCAGAATGGTGATGCATCCGACCGTGCCGGCGCTCGACGGAAAGGTGCTCGATGAGGCGCGCTTCAACAAGGCGATCTCGCTGCAAGCCGGAGTTGCGGGAGAACGGGTAAGCGTCGACGGGAAAAACCTCTTCGTCGGGTTCAACGAGGTGGTCGCCAAGGCCGGCGAGGGTTACGTCGAATATCTCTGGCCAAAGCCAGTGGCCGGAGGTGGTGTCAGCAGCGAGCTGTTTCCGAAATTGTCCTTTGTTCGCAAGTTCGAGCCCTGGGGCTGGGTCGTTGGCTCGGGCATCTACATCGACGACGTAAACCTGATTTTCCGGGAGCAGGCGACCCGCTGCGTCGTCATTGCACTCATCGCCACCGGTCTCTTGCTGCTTACCAGCTGGCTGATTCGCAATGCCATCGTCAGCGAGTTCGGCGGTGAGCCACGCCTGGCTTTGGCTGTGTCGAGCCGGATTGCCGGTGGCGACCTGACACAGGAAGTGCCGCTGCAGGCAGGTGACCGGAGCAGCGTCCTGTTTGTCCTGTCGCATATGCAGAACAGCCTCCGGGAAATGCTGCGTGCCATCTTCATCAACGCTGGCAAGGTACAGGGCAGCATCGAGCGCTTGTCGGCTGAATCCAACGAGATCAACTTGGCCACCCAGGTGCAGGCCGGCGCGGTGCAACACACCCGCTCGGCGATCACCGACGTCTCGGCGAGTGTGGATGAGGTCAACGGCCTGGTGCATGCGACCGAGGGCGGGGCACATGAAGTGGCGAGACGAGCCCACGATGGAGCCGAAGTGGCGGCGCGGGTGGCAGTCGAGATGCAGGCCATCGCCAATACCGTTTCGGCGTCATCTGATCAGGTGTCGAAGTTGGTGGCGAGCACCAGCGAGATCGGCAAGATGGCCAGGGTGATCAAGGAAATCGCGGACCAGACCAATTTGCTGGCGCTCAACGCAGCGATCGAAGCTGCGCGCGCCGGCGAGCAGGGGCGCGGTTTTGCCGTGGTGGCCGACGAGGTGCGCAAACTGGCCGAGCGTACCAGCAACGCGACGAGCGAGATCGGCGCCATCCTGCAGGGCATCCGGAGCGACACGGAAAGCGCCGTCGAAGGCATGCAGGCGGCTGCACCGGTGATTTCCAGCGGCGTTGCGCAGGCCAATTCGGCAGCCGACACTCTACATGCGATCGAGCAGCAGGCGCAGGACACCCTGCGCAAGATGCAGGCACTGTCACAGGCAACGCGCGAGCAGACGCGCCGCATCCAGGACATCGTCAACAACGTCGATTCGGTGATGCACGCCTCCGGTCAGACCGAGAACGTGATCAAACAGTCGCTACAATCGGCGGCTGATCTCGAGCAGGCGTCGGCCGCGATGTACTTGATGGTGCAGCGCTTCCGGATCGGTGAACTCGGCGAGACGCGAGTGCCAGTGGCAGCGCGTGCCGAGGGCGCGGCCAAGCCGCTGATGGAATGGTCGTCCGCTCTCGCCGTCGGGCATTCCGAGATCGATCGCCAACACCAGATCCTGATCGAAATCGCCAACCGGCTGAACAACGCCATGCGCACCGGAGCGGGGCGAGCCGCGTGCGGGACGATTCTTGACGAACTCGTCGATTACACGATCAACCACTTCGGCTTTGAAGAGAAACTGATGGAGAAACACCAGTACGCGCACCGTGAAGCACATGCACAAGCGCATCGGCAGTTGATCGAAGATGTTTCGAAATTCAAACGTCAGTTCGAGGCCGGCGGATCGATTTCGATCGAACTGATGGGTTTCATCCGCGACTGGCTGGTCAACCATATCCTCAAGGTTGACAGGGCGTTGGCTGGCGATTTGAGCGCCCGGGGAGTGTCGTGAAGCGCAGCCGACGACGGCCTGTGTGTGAGCCATGCTTGCCCGGGCTGTCCGCGTCCGCGACGTCGCAATGAGCGAGCTGACGCGGCACCATTACCGTCGGCGCACGATGGCGCTGGCGGTCGTGGTTGCTGCCTACGTCCTGTCATTTTTCCAGCGCTTTGCGCCGGCTGGAATTGCCCAGGATCTCATCACTGCGTTCCACACCACCGCTTCGTCGCTGGGCGTGCTCGCGGCGACCTACTTTTACGTCTATACGGTAATGCAGGTGCCGACGGGTGTTCTCGTCGACACGCTCGGGCCGCGCCTGATTCTGCTCCTCGGCGGACTCGTCGGTGGTTGTGGAAGCCTGCTGTTCGGCACGGCGCCCAGCTTCGAACTGGCCATTCTGGGAAGGACGCTGATCGGGCTGGGGGTTTCGGTGACTTTCATCGCCATGCTCAAGATCATCGCCCTTTCTTTCGATGAGCGGCGTTTCGCCAGTCTGGTTGGGGTCAGCATGCTGGTTGGCAACCTGGGGTCGGTGCTGGCCGGTGCGCCTCTCTCGTGGCTGGCGCAGGTCACTGGCTGGCGAGCGGTGTTTCTCGGCCTGGCAGGACTCTCGGTGTTGCTTGGCCTGGCCTGCTGGCGCTTGCTGCGCAGCGATGTCGACATGCCGGGAACCGCCTCGGCGGTCGTTCCCGGTCGGCCGCGCTTCGACCGCACGGTAGTGCTTTCCGGTCTGCTGTCGGTGCTCAGGAACCGGGACACCTGGCCGGGGGTCTGCGTCAACTTCGGCATCAGCGGCAGCTTCTTCGCTTTTGCCGGTCTCTGGGCGACGCCTTTCCTCACCCAGGTGCATGGCATGTCGCGTGCGATCGCGGCCAACCATGTCAGTCTTTACTTTGCCGGTTTCGCGCTCGGATGTGTGTCTGTCGGCACGCTTTCCGATCGTCTCGGCCGGCGTAAACCGGTGCTGATCTTGAGCAGCCACCTGTACGTGGCGATCTGGCTGGTCTGGCTGCTTGCAGGCACTTTGCCCCTGAGCGTGAGTTACTCGCTGTTTGCACTCATGGGGCTGACCACCGCCGGCTTCACGCTGACCTGGGCCTGTGCCAAGGAGCTCAATCCCCCGCTGCTTTCCGGTATGTCGACCAGCGTGACCAACATGGGTGGTTTTCTCGCCGGGGCCATTCTGCAACCACTGGTTGGCTGGGTGATGGACCGGACTTGGCAGGGGGGACTGACGGCGAACGGAGCGCGCCTATATACGTCAGACGACTTCCACGCCGGCCTGTTGCTGCTTGCCGGGACGGCAGCCTTTGGGGCGCTGTTCGCCTGGGGAATCCGCGAAACTCATTGTCGCAACGTTTGGCGGCAAGCCGGTTGAGGGCGAACACGCGCGTGCCGATCAACTGGCTGGACGCATCATCTGCGTAGCGGCGCAAGGTCGATCGATCGCGCCATCGCTCAGCGCCACTCATAAACCAGTTCCACTCGTCGCATGGTTCGACGACAGGTTTCACTGTCGCATTTCACTTTGTTGCTTTGTTCGCTGCCGATCGGCAGCCGGCGAATCTGATTTCTCGGCACTCCCAGCGAGCGCAGCCGGTCGCTCACCACCTCCGTGCGCTTGTCGGCGACGGCCAGGTTGTAGGCCGTGCTACCGAGGTTGTCGGTGTGTCCCACGAGTACCACCACCAGTTGCGGATCCTCTTTCAGTTTCTGGGCGTTCTGGCGCAGAATCTCTGCCCCTTCGTTGTCGATCGTCGCACCGTCAAACGGGAAATAGACTGTTCTCCTTGCTGCATCATCGGCAAACGGCGTCGGCTTCGCGTTCCCCTGGCGCGCGCCATACGCGGGTTGCCGCGCGGCCTGCACTTGCGGTGCCTTTGCCTTTCCCGAATCGTCCGCGGCAGGTGGCTTGTCGACGGAGGCGCAGGCCGCGAGAAGGAGCACAAGGGTCAGCGAGCCATGGATTGGCGAACGAGGGAGCAGCATGGGCGATGCACCGTCAGGTCGAGACGCGAAGAAGTAGTGTAGTGAACAGGAGTGTAGCAATGATTCTCGATCGGCAGGGTGATTCAGGAATGGACAAGCGGGCGCAAGCGGTGGCGATGATGATCTGCTGTATCAGTTCGGACAGTCGCTGCCTGTTGCCCGATCAGCGACCTCCGACCTGGCGCCAAGCTGCCGCCTGGCGCAAGCGCGCGCCGGGCCGCTCCGCTATCGGTGGCCGGTAGTACTCCTGGCAACCCCGCCAAGTCCGCCGGTGAATGTCTGCCAGTGCCGGTGGACGATTTAGGCGATGCCGACCAGACGGCGCGCTTGCCCAACGATACTTGCAACGTTGATGCCGAAGTATGCGTACAGTTCCGCAGCCGGCGCGGATTCACCAAAACGGTCGATGCCGATCACCGCGCCATTTGGCCCGACGTATTTCCGCCAGAGGTCCGGGTGCCCTGCCTCGACGGCGAGCGTCGGGATCGTTGGCGGCAGCACTTCCTGGCGGTAGGAGACTGGCTGGAGATCGAACCGTCGCGTACAAGGCATGGCGACGACTCGTGCCGCAATGCCCTCCTGCCCCAGCATCGCTTGCGCCTCGACGAGAAGTGCGACTTCGGAGCCGGTACCGATCAGCACGACCCCCGGCGTTCGCCCCTCCGCTTCGCGCAATATGTACGCGCCGCGCGCGATGTTGGCAGTCTGCTCGGCGCTCCGTGCCAGGGCAGGCAGACTTTGACGGGAGAGCAACAGACAGGATGGGCCGTCGCGCCGTTCCAGCGCAGTGGTCCATGCCACAGCCGTTTCCACTGCATCGGCCGGGCGCCAGACGTCGAGACCCGGGATCAGCCGCAGGGAAGCGGCATGCTCGATCGGTTGATGTGTCGGGCCGTCTTCGCCGAGGCCGATCGAATCGTGAGAATAGATCATGAGCTGCCGCTGTTTCATCAAAGACGCCATGCGAATTGCGTTGCGCGCATAATCGGAGAAGACTAGGAAGGTCGCGGTGTACGGAATGAAACCTCCGTGCAGGGCGATGCCGTTGGCAATCGCGGTCATGCCGAATTCGCGTACCCCATAGTTGACGTAATTTCCGCCGGCCTCCCGGTTGGCGGGACGGGTCCCGCTCCAGTTGGTGAGGTTCGATCCGGTCAGATCGGCCGAGCCGCCGAGCAACTCGGGCAATATGGGGGCAATGGCTTCGATCACGTTTTGCGAAGCCTTGCGCGTCGCCACGGCGCTGGTCTGCTTCCCGAAGACTTCCATCAAGGCGGCAACGTGATCCTGCCAGTCGCTTGGCAGGTCTCCCCGCATGCGGCGATCGAAGTCATCCGCCAGCTCCGGGTAGCGATTGCGATAGGCGGCGAAATTCGCGTCCCATGCGTATTCGGCAGCTTCTCCTCTGGTGCGCGCGTCCCAACCGGCACGCACGTCGTCGGGGATTTCGAAGGCGGCAAACGGCCATTCGAGTTGGCGACGCGTGTTGACGATCTCGTCGCTGCCAAGTGGCGCACCGTGCACGTCGTGCGTGCCGCCCTTGTTCGGCGATCCAAAACCGATCATCGTCTTGCAACAGATCAGCGTGGGCCGGCCGGTAGCCGTTCTGGCGAGGCGTATGGCGGCCTCGATCGAATCGACGTCGTGGCCGTCGCAATGTGCCACCACGCGCCAGCCATAGGCCTCGAATCGTTTGGGCGTATCGTCGGCAAACCAGGGTTGCACATGGCCGTCGATTGAAATGTCATTGTCGTCGTAGAAGACGATCAGCTTGGACAGTGACAAGCGGCCGGCCAACGAGCATGCCTCGTGGGAAATGCCCTCCATCAGGCAACCGTCGCCAACGAAGGCGTAAGTGTAGTGGTCGACGATCTTGTGTCCGGGGCGATTGAAGGTCTCGGCAAGCAGCCGTTCGGCGAGCGCCATGCCGACTGCGTTGGCGAGGCCCTGACCCAGCGGCCCGGTGGTCGTCTCGATGCCGGGAGTCATGCCGAATTCGGGGTGTCCGGGAGTTTTCGAATGCAGTTGCCGGAAGCGCTTCAATTCCTCGGTGGGCAGATCGTAGCCGCAAAGATGCAGCAACGCGTAGATCAGCATCGATCCATGGCCGTTGGAGAGAACGAAGCGGTCCCGGTCGGCCCACCGCGGATTGGCAGGATTGTGTTTGAGATGGCGACGCCAGAGGACTTCGGCGATGTCCGCCATTCCCATCGGCATGCCGGGGTGCCCCGAGTTTGCCGCCTGCACGGCGTCTATGGCGAGAAAGCGCAGCGCGTTGGCGCAACGACGGCGGAATTTGCGGGATTCGGTGGGCACGAAAGTCTCCTTGGGTGGGGCGCGGGAATGGGTCGGGGCGACGTCTCAGCGCGAACGCCGCTTCTTGTCCATCAACTGCAGGATCATCGGCGTGAAAATGATTTGCATGGCCAGGCCCATCTTGCCGCCGGGGCAGACGATGATGTTCGGTCGCGACATGAACGAGTCATGCAACATGCTCAGCAGATAGGCGAAATCGATCCCTTTCGGTTTGGCAAAGCGGATCACCAGCATGCTTTCGTCCTGCGACGGAATATCCTGGGCGATGAATGGATTCGAAGTGTCGACCGTCGGTACCCGCTGAAAATTGACGTGCGTCTGGGAGAATTGCGGGCAGATGTAGTGGACGTAATCAGGCATCCTGCGCAGGATGGTGTCCATCACCGCCTCGGTCGAATAACCGCGCTGCGCCTTGTCGCGATGCAGCTTCTGAATCCATTCCAGGTTGATGATCGGCACCACGCCAATGCACAGATCGACGTGCCGGGCGATATTGATGGTATCGGTCTTCACGGCTCCGTGCAGACCTTCGTAGAACAGCAGGTCGGTGTCCGACGGCAGATCCACCCACTCGGTGAAGGTGCCCGGCGGTGATCCGTATGACTTGGCTTCGGCGTCGTCGTGCACATAGTGGCGACATCTGCCGCGGCCGGTTTCGCCGTACTGCCGGAACAGTTCTTCCAACTCGCTCAGCAGATTGGCCTCCGGGCCAAAATGACTGAAATGGTTGTCGCCGGCGAGACTTCGTTCGGCCATCGTTG
This sequence comes from Accumulibacter sp., assembly GCF_023806565.1. GTDB lineage: Bacteria > Pseudomonadota > Gammaproteobacteria > Burkholderiales > Rhodocyclaceae > Accumulibacter. The sequence continues at coordinate 21,614 of NZ_JAMTDV010000011.1, forward strand.
CACGCATCTCGGCACGGTCGTAGCGATGGAAGCTGTCGCCCTCGATGATCGCAGCGTTGAGTTTTTCGCGCCGAAAGATGTGCTGGAAGGCGCGCGTCACCGAGGTCGTGCCGGCGCCGGAGGATCCGGTGATCGCAATGACTGGGTTCTTGATCGACATGGAGTGCGGTCTCCGTAGGTTGGGAAAAATTTTCGCTCTGTTTCGCTGCTCGGAAACCGTCAAGGGATTTGCGGTCGAATCGTGGCCTTGCTCAGCCTCTCACTGGACGGTCCTGCGAAGCTTTCGGTGCTACCGTTGGGCGGCCGGCTGCACAAGGGTTCAGTCATCCCTGAACAATGTACGCGTCGAAAAGAGGGGCGATCTGAATGGCTGGTCATCGCCGCTTTCGTGTTCGCGGTGATAGCGCTCAATGCGCTCGACCTCGTCCCGCGAACCGAGAATGACCGGCACGCGCTGGTGCAGACTGGTTGGCTGCACGTCGGTGATGCGTTCACTGCCGGTCGAGGCCAGACCCCCCGCCTGACCGACGATCATCGCCATCGGATTGGCTTCGTACATCAGGCGCAGGCGCCCAGGTCTGGACATGTCCTTGCTGTCGCGCGGATACAGAAATACGCCGCCTCGCATCAGGATACGGTGAACTTCGGCGACCATCGACGCCACCCAGCGCATGTTGAAATCCTTGCCGCGAATACCGGTCTTGCCTGCCAGGCATTCGGAGACGTAGCGCTGAACGGGCGGTTCCCAAAAGCGCTCGTTGGACGCGTTGATCGCAAACTCGCGAGTGTCCGGGGCAATGAGCAGATGGGGATGCGTCAGCAGGAACTCGCCGATGTCACGATCGAGCGTGAAGCCGTACACACCGCTGCCGACGGTCAGCACCAACATCGTCGACGGTCCGTACAGCGCATAACCGGCGGCGACCTGCCGATTTCCGGGTTGCAGAAAGTCAGCGGTACTGGGTCCGTCGGCACTACAATTCTCCGGACAGCGCAGCACCGAAAAGATGCTGCCCACCGAAAGGTTGACATCGATGTTCGATGAACCGTCGAGCGGGTCGAAGAGCAGCAGATACCTGCCACGAGGATGCTCGGAGGGAATTCGATAGATGTCTTCCATCTCCTCCGAAGCCATTGCGGCAAGATGTCCACCCCACTCGCAGTGGTGGAGGAAGGCTTCGTTGGCCAGCACGTCGAGTTTCTTCTGGGCTTCTCCCTGGACGTTCTCGCTACCCTCGTCGCCCAACACGCCGGCCAGCGAGCCGCGAGATACACCCTGGGCGATCGCTTTGCACGAGCGAACCACGTCGCTGATGAGCATGGAAAAATCACCGACCAATGCCGGATTTCGGCGCTGTTCCTCGATCAGAAACTTGTTAACGTTGGTACGTCCGCATAGCATGGCGATACTCCAGGAGAAACCTCTTGTCGATCGGGAGATTGCCCAGATTCTAGCCGCATGATACAAAAACGCTAGTTAAACATATTGTTTGTATAGTTTAATAAAAAATTATCGATGAGAAACGCCACAATTCGCCAACTCCAGATTTTTTCGGTTGCTGCCAGCCACCTTTCGTTCGCCCGCGCCGCAGAGAACCTGCATCTGACACATGCGGCGATCTCGCTGCAGATCAAGCAACTGGAGGATGTCAGCGGTACGCTGCTGTTCGAACGAATCGGGAAGCGGGTCTTCCTGACCGAGGCCGGCGAGATACTGCTCAATCACACGCGCCAGATCCTGCAGTCACTGAAGGAAGCAGACGAGGCGCTGCTGGCACTGAAGGGATTGAAGGGCGGGCGCATCGCAGTCGCCGTCGCGAGCACGGCAGAGTATTTTGCTCCCGGCTTGCTGGCGCAGTTCCGCAAGACGCAGGCCGACCTGCGCATACGCCTGCTGATCGACAATCGCGACACGGTCAGTCGCCTGCTTTCCGGCAACGAAGTCGACCTGGCGATCATGGGTCGACCGCCGGCACAGCTCGACGCGGTGGCAGTGGCCTTCGCCCCGAACCCGCTGGTAATCGTCGCCAATTCCGATCATCCCTTGAGCAGGATGGCGAGTGTCGCCATCGAGGATCTTGCAGGCGAAACGCTGATCGTGCGTGAGCCCGGATCGGGGACTCGTCTGGCGATGGAAGAGTTCTTCGATGAGCGCTCGATCAAGGCGCGCATCGGAATGGAAATGGGCAGCAATGAAGCGATCAAGCAGGCGGTGATCGCCGGGCTGGGCATCAGTTTCCTGTCGCAGCACACGCTCGGCCTGGAACTGAGAGCCGGGCGGCTGACCATTCTGAAAGTGGAAGGTACCCCGGTGATGCGTCGCTGGCACATCGTTCGCCACAAGAGCAAGCACTTGACTCCAGCCTTGTCCGCCTTCTGGGATTTCGTTCTCGAATTCGCTCCGGGCTATCTGAGAACGCTCGTCTGAGATGCCGCCCGGCAATCAGGCGAAGCCGGTCTGCACAGGTTCCGGCACCAGAATCCGCGGTGGTCGTCGGTAAACAGGAAAGACGATTCTAGCGACACAGCCGGGGGGGCTTCCTTCCGGGGCGTCGCGGGTCTTCGGCCGGAGGCTGGCGTCGGCCTGATGCAGTTCAGCGATCTCGCGGACGATCGCCAACCCAAGGCCGCTGCCCTCGCCGTCCGTGCCCTCGGCGCGATAGAAGCGGTCGAAAACCTTTAGTGACTCTTCGTCCGAGATGCCCGGCCCGCTGTCCTCGATTTCGAGCAGGGCAAAATCGCCCTGCGCAATTACCCGCGCGGTTACTCGGCCATCCGTCGGTGTGTAGCGCAGGGCGTTGTCGAGCAGGTTGTTGATCATCTCGCGCAGCAAAAAGGCGTTACCCAGGATGGCAACGTGATCTTCAGCTTCGTAACCCAGATCGATACGCTTTTCGAGGGCCTGGACGACCCAGGTTTCCACCACTTCGCGCAACAATTGATCGAGATCGATGGCGACCAGCGGCTGCTGCGAGTGCCCGCTCGCTTCGGCACGCGCTAGCGCCAGCAGTTGATCGACGAGGCGTGAAGCGCGGTCGGCGCCGATCAGGATCTGCCCGAGGGCGTGCCGGAGCTCTGCCGGATCAGTTTCGCGCATTGCCAGTTGTGCCTGGGTCTTCAGGCCGGTTAGCGGGGTACGCATCTGGTGTGCGGCATCGGCGATGAAACGTCGTTGTGCGGTGACGTTTTGCTGCATTCTTGCCAGCATCGCATTGAATGCTTCCGTCAACGGCCGCAACTCTTCCGGAACGCGACGTAGCGCGATCGGAGACAGATCGGCTTCGCGACGAGCCTCGATCCGGTCGCGCAAGCGGGTAAGTGGGCGAAGTCCCTGTGACAACCCGAACCAGACTAGGATGACCGCAAGCGGAATGATCACGAATTGCGGCAGAATCACGCTGGCGATGATCTTGTTTGCCAGTTGAGAGCGTTTCTCGGTCGTTTCGCCGACTTCGATCAGGACACCGCTGGCGGGTTGCGCGTCGGCGTCGAACAGATACAGGTAGGCGACGCGGAGCGTTTGGCCACGGTACTCGTCGTCGCGGAAATGCACTTCGCTGTGCTCTTCCTTCAACCATGCTGCGGGATTCCTGGGCGCCGGCAACTCGCTGTCGCCGACAATCAGTCGGCCGTTCCGATCCAGCAGGTGAAAATACACATTGTCGATTTCGTCCGAGCGCAGAAAGACCTGCGCCAATCCGGGCAGCGCCAGTTGCGGCCGACCTTCCACGAAGGTGATCTGGCGAGAAATCGCGGTCACATGCTCGCGCAGGGACTGATCGTAGGGAAAGCTCGCCACGCTGTTCGCAAAATAATGGGTGAAGGCGATGCTGATCGGCCAGACGAAAAGAAGCGGTGCCAGCATCCAGTCCAGAATCTCGCCAAACAGCGAACGCTGGAGGTCAGGATTTTCTCTCTTCCGCAGGTTTCTCAAGATAGTAGCCGAGCCCACGAACGGTGATGATGTTGACTCCGGTCGATTCGAGTTTCTTGCGCAGACGGTGGATATAGACTTCGATCGCGTTGTGGCTGACCTCCTCGCCCCAACCGCAAAGGTGATCGACCAATTGGTCCTTGCTGACCAGTCGCTTGGCGCGCGACAGGAGGATTTCGAGCAGGCCGAGCTCGCGCGCCGAAAGTTCGAGCATGTCGCCATTCACCAGCGCGCACCGGTCGGTCTGATCGAAGGTCAGCGATCCGCACTGGATCGTCCGCGAAGTGCCCGACGAGCGGCGGCTGAGCGCGCGTACGCGTGCTTCGAGTTCGGCGAGCTCGAACGGTTTGGCCATGTAGTCGTCGGCGCCGAGATCGAGTCCCTTGACGCGATCGTCGATGCCGTCGAGAGCCGTCAGGATCAGTACTGGCGTTGTCGAGTTGCGCGCCCGCAGGCGGCGCAGCACGTCCAGTCCCGCGAGTCTGGGCAGTCCGAGGTCGAGGATCAGCAGATCGTAACTATTGGTCAACAGCGCCGTATCGGCATCCACACCGTTGTACGCGCAGTCGATCGCGTAGCCGCCCTGGCGCAACGATCGGCAGAGGCCATCGGCAATGATGCGGTCGTCTTCGGCGAGGAGGATTCGCATGACTGGCGGCGTCTCCCTAGGCGCGCGTAAGTTGTCTGTAAGTCCCTGCTCTTAATCTATACACGCTGTTCTCCTTTTCATGGTCCTGGGAGTTCCGGTCAGAACCGGAACTCGGGGAGCGCCTGAATACTGCACCAGGTGCTCCCCGCCATTTTTTGGGAACACAAAACCACCGCGCTACCGATCGGTCGCCGGGCACGCTAGCGAGCAGTCCACCTTGCGAGTGTAACATGCTCGGCGTCGCCCTTTGTTCATGCGTCGAGTTGATGGCCGTGCCGACGGCCTTTCCCGTGACACACTTGCGGACTTCCCCGGTTGATGACTGGTTGGCAGAGGGCCAGCCATCGGACGGCCCTGGGCCGACCGTAACCCGCAGCGTCAGCGCTCGCCGCGCAGAACGGTTTGCACCAGCTTGACCCAGTAGCGGATGCCGAGCGAGAGGATTTCGTCGTTGAAATCGTAGTGTGGATTATGCAGGGTGCAGCCACCGTTGCCGGGGCCGTTGCCCAACCATACATAGCAGCCCGGTTTTTCGCGCAGCATGTACGCGAAATCCTCGGCTCCCATCGATGGCAACTCGTTTCCGCGTACGCGATCGACTCCGAGCAATTCGCTTGCCACGCGCCGACAGACCTCGGTTTCCGCCTCGCTGTTCACGGTTGGCGGATAGCGATGATCGAAGTGCACCGTGATCTCCGCCGCAAATGTCCTGGCGATTCCCGAGCACAGTCGCTCGATGGCCTGTTCGACCAAATCCTGCGTTACCGTCGTAAAAGTGCGAATCGTGCCGCGCACGACCGCATCATCCGGAATGACGTTCCACGCTTCGCCACCGTGGATCTGGGTGACGCTGACCACTGCCGATTCGCAAGGATGCAAGTTGCGGGCAACGACCGTCTGCAGGGCCAGCACCAACTGACTGGTGGCGACCAGCGTATCGACGCCCTGATGAGGCATTGCCGCATGGCAGCCCTGTCCGCGCACCGCAATCTCGAAGCTGCACGTGCCGGCCATCATCGGTCCCGCCATTACCGCCATTTCGCCCACAGGGATGCCGGGCCAGTTGTGCAGGCCGAACACCGCGTCCATCGGGAACCTTGCGAAAAGGCCGTCACGGATCATTACCTCGGCACCACCCTCGGATTCCTCGGCCGGCTGAAAAATGAAATGGACGGTGCCGTCGAAATCCAGTTCATGCTGGTGTTCCGCGACGTAGCGCGCCGCGCCGAGCAGCATTGCCGTGTGGCCGTCATGACCGCAGGCATGCATTCGCCCCTCGTTGCGCGAACGGTGAGGAAAGACGTTCTTCTCGTGCAGCGGCAGCGCATCCATGTCTGCGCGCAGGCCGATGGCGCGGCTACTGCTGCCCTGCCGCACGCTGCCGACGACGCCGGTGCCGGCGATCCCGCAATGGACCTGCAAACCGTAGCTCGTCAACTCGCGTGCGACCAGTGCGGCAGTGCGCTGTTCATGGAACGCAAGCTCCGGATGCGCGTGGATATCACGCCGAAGCCGCGCAAGCTCGCCGAGAAAGGGGAGTTCGAGAGGTGTCATGAGCACTATCCGATCCAGTGGAGTACGCAGTTTATTCCAGAGTGGCTTGCTGCTGGAGACAGCCATCCGGTATGCTTCGCGTCATGCATCTCGTTCTCATCAGCGGTCTCTCCGGCTCTGGCAAATCGATTGCCCTCAAGGTGCTTGAGGATGCCAATTATTATTGCGTCGACAACCTGCCATCGCAGTTGTTGCAGCCGCTCGTCGGGCAACTGGAGTTGCAAGGCTACGACAAGGTCGGAGTGGTCATCGATATCCGCGGCGGGGATAGTGTTGCGATGTTGCCATTGCAACTGGACGCCCTGCGCGCCAACGAGTTGAGCCTGCAGTTCCTGTTTCTCGACGCGCAGGATGCGACCTTGATCAAACGCTATTCGGAGACCCGGCGCCGGCATCCGTTAGCCAGTGATCGTATGACCTTGACCGAAGCAATTGCCGAGGAGCGGGTTCGTCTGGCGGAGTTGGTCGCTCTTGGACACCACATCGACACCAGTGGAGTCAAGGCCAACGCCTTGCGTGAGTGGGTGCGCGAGTTTGTCACCCTCGACGAATCCGCAGACCCGTGTCAGGGCCTGACGCTGCTCTTCGAGTCGTTCGGCTTCAAGAACGGCATACCGCTCGACGCCGATCTCGTTTTTGACGTCCGCTGTCTGCCCAATCCGCATTACGATTTGAACCTGCGGCCGCTGACCGGTCGTGACGCACCGGTGATCTCCTTCCTCGAGGCGGAACCCGAGGTGCTGCGCATGCGCAACGACATCGCTCGCTTCATTCGTACCTGGCTTCCTTCCTACGTCCAGGACAGCCGCAACTACCTGACCGTTGCCATCGGCTGCACCGGTGGGCAGCATCGCTCGGTCTACTTTGCCGAGTGGTTGCGGCGCGAATTTTCTGACTGCGCACGCGTGCTGGTGCGTCACCGCGAGTTGCGCTCGCCAATGGCCATCGGCGGAAATCCGTGAAGCTCTGGGCCGGGCTGCTGAAGCCCGGCGACTGGCTGCTGGTGCTGCTCGGCCTGGCGCTCTGTGTGTTCTCGTTCCCGCTGGCCTGGCGGGTGGGGGTGGCGGAAAAGGCCATCGTCCGGCGTGGTGGCGAGGTGTTTTCCGAGCTCGATCTGGCCCACAATCGCCGCATCGAGGTTCCGGGTCCGCTTGGCATCACGAGCATCGTGGTCGACAGGCGACGGGTACGAGTCGCTGCCGACCCGGGTCCGCGCCAGTACTGTGTGCGACAGGGCTGGCTGACGCGTCCCGGCGAGATCGCCGTGTGTGCTCCCAACCAGGTCACCGTCGAAATCCGGGGCGGCGCCTACGATTCTCTGTCGTACTGATCCGTATCAGGGCGACTTTCTGCCGTCCTGGGCAGACGAGTGCGCTCGCCCGCCTTCGCCAAGCCAGTATATAATGCAGTTTTCGATCCGAGGAGCGCTGCAGGGCTGTCGTTCGACAGTTTCAGGCTCGGATTTTTCAAACGGCGCTCATCCAACCAACCGGTGCCGGGCATGGAAGAAGGGTGGGCGTGGGCTGCGATCTGGCAGCCAGCGCGTACTACAGCTTTCCGCTCTCGGTCACTGCTTTCAAGGAGCCTTACCGTGTCGGATGCTGTTACCCAAGACCATGTAATCGCTGACCTCGGTCTCGCCGACTGGGGTCGCCGGGAAATCCGTATCGCCGAAACCGAGATGCCGGGCCTCATGGCGATTCGTGAAGAGTTCGCCGCCGCCAAACCGCTGCGTGGCGCGCGCATCACCGGTTCCTTGCACATGACGATCCAGACTGCCGTGCTGATCGAGACCCTGGTGGCTCTCGGTGCCGAGGTGCGCTGGGCATCGTGCAACATCTTCTCGACCCAGGACCACGCGGCTGCGGCCATCGTTGCTTCGGGCGTCTCGGTATTCGCGGTGAAGGGGGAATCTCTGGCCGACTACTGGGATTACACACACCGTATTTTCGAATGGCCGGATGCCGGTTACAGCAACATGATCCTCGACGATGGCGGCGACGCGACGCTGCTCCTGCACCTTGGCAGCAAGGCCGAAAGCGATCTCGCGGTACTGGCGAATCCGGCTTCAGAGGAGGAAGCGATCCTTTTCGCGGCGATCAGGGCCAAGCTCGCCAGCGATCCGACCTGGTACTCGCGGCGCCTGGCGGCGGTCAAGGGGGTGACCGAGGAAACCACGACGGGCGTCCATCGTCTCTACCAGATGCACGCCCGGGGCGAGCTCAGAATTCCGGCGATCAACGTGAATGATTCCGTGACCAAATCCAAGTTCGACAATCTCTACGGTTGCCGCGAATCGCTGGTCGATGGCATCAAGCGCGCCACCGACGTGATGATCGCCGGCAAGGTGGCGCTGATCGCCGGTTATGGCGACGTCGGCAAAGGGTCGGCACAGGCCATGCGCGCGCTCTCGGCGCAGGTCTGGGTTACCGAGATCGATCCGATCTGCGCCCTGCAAGCGGCGATGGAAGGTTTCCGGGTGGTCACCATGGACTATGCCGCGGACAAGGCCGACATCTTCGTCACCTGCACCGGCAACTACCATGTCATCACGCATGCGCACATGGAGCAGATGAAGGATCAGGCGATCGTCTGCAACATTGGCCATTTCGACAACGAAATCGACGTTGCGTCGATCGAGGGCTATGCCTGGGAGGAGATCAAGCCGCAGGTCGATCACGTGATCTTCCCGGATGGCAAGCGCATCATCCTGCTGGCCAAGGGTCGCCTGGTCAACCTCGGTTGCGGTACCGGCCATCCGTCGTACGTCATGAGTTCGTCGTTCGCCAATCAGACGATCGCCCAGATCGAGCTGTTTACGCGCAACGCCGAATATCCGATCGGCGTGTACACGCTGCCCAAACACCTCGACGAGAAGGTCGCCCGTCTGCAGCTCAAGAAGCTCAATGCCCAGCTTTCCGAATTGACCGAGGAGCAGGCGGCGTACATCGGCGTGGCGAAGGAAGGTCCGTACAAGTCGGACAACTATCGCTACTGACGCTTACATCGACAGGGAAAGCCATGCGTCTGATCCTGCTCTGGCTGCTCAATGCGCTGGCGCTGCTTGCCGTAGCCTATCTGATGCCGTCGATCCGGGTGGCTTCCTTTGGCTCCGCCATGATCGCCGCGCTGGTACTCGGGCTGATCAATGCCGTCTTGCGCCCCCTGTTGGTGGTGCTCACCCTGCCGGCGACGCTGCTGACGCTGGGGCTCTTCCTGTTCGTGATCAACGGCCTGATGTTCTGGCTGGCTGGTTCGATGCTGGAAGGCTTTCACGTCGGCGGCTTCTGGTCGGGGGTGTTTGGTGCCGTCCTTTACAGCATTTTTTCGTCGGTCCTTTCCTCCCTATTGCCTGCCGGCAGGGACACGAGATGAGTGAGTCATGACGCCGAGACCCGGTACCTTCAGCCTCGAGCTCTTTCCCCCGCAGACGCCCGAAGGGGCGGAGAAGCTGCGCGTGGCGCGTGCCCAGATGGCGCTGCTCGCACCCCGTTTCTTCTCGGTCACTTTTGGCGCAGGCGGTTCGACGCGTGATCGTACGCTCGCTACCGTTCTCGAAATCCAGCGCGAAGGCCATCAGGCGGCGCCCCACCTGTCGTGTATCGGTTCGACGCGCGAGAGCATTCGCAGTATCCTCGAACAGTATCGTGCGCATGGCATCCGCCACGTCGTCGCGCTGCGCGGTGATCTGCCATCGGGCATGGCGAGGCCGGGCACCTTTCGCTATGCCAACGAACTCGTCGAGTTCATCCGGGCGGAAACGGGCTGCTGGTTCCATATCGAGGTCGCCGCTTATCCCGAATATCATCCGCAGGCGAGAAGCCCGCTCGACGATCTCCTGGCTTTCAAGCGCAAGCTCGACGCCGGTGCCGATTCCGCGATCACCCAGTATTTCTACAATTTCGACGCCTACGCGCACTTCATCGACGAGTGCCAGGCGATTGGCATCACGGCACCGATCGTCCCCGGCATCATGCCGATTTCCAGCTACAGCAGCCTGGCCCGCTTTTCCGACAACTGCGGCGCGGAGATCCCGCGCTGGATCCGGAAGAGATTGGAATCCTATGGCGACGATGCGGCGTCGATCCGTGCGTTCGGCCTTGACGTCGTTACCGAACTCTGCGAAAAATTGCTCGCCAGTGGTGCGCCGGGCCTGCACTTCTATACGCTCAACCAGGTGGCGTTGACCAGCACTCTGTGGCAGCGGTTGCGTCTCTCCTAGGGGTCGCCATTCCGCGGCAGCGGATTTCGCCGTCCCGGTCGCACTTCGCCATGCGAAGCCAGGCGGTTTCTGCTTGCCGTTGGTGACACCAGATACTCGATAAGGACGCATGAAGGATTATTACGCCATACTCGGCATCGCCAGCGACGCTTCAGGCGACGCGGTGCGCGCCTCTTATCGCAGGAAAGCCGGACAGCTTCACCCTGACCGGAATACCGATCCGACAGCGACCGACAAGTTTCGGGACGTCCAGGAAGCCTACGAAACGCTATCCGATCCCGACCTGCGGCATGCTTACGATGAAAATCGACGGCGCAATCTTCTCGAGAAGCCTCTGGAAACGGCGCGGGAAATCTGGAAGAGTTATATGGAAGGAGTCCTGGAATGAGGTTGTCGCCCTACTTCGCGGAGCTGAAATCTGCCTACGAGGCGGAACTCGAAGATCTGATGACGGATTCGGCCGGTCATGATGTCCTCGCCAAGCGACTGAAGGCGAAGCGCGGGCAGCTTCCCCAACTTCTGCCCATGCTCGAGTGCAACCCGGAAATGGTCGCGGTCGCCTTCCATGGCGGCATGCGTTTCGCCAGCCCGGAAGTGATGCGCGATCTTGCCCTGCTGGAACCGGAGGACCTGCCGCCCTGGTCAGCGTTGCTGGGGTCGATATCGCTCGAGTCCTGGGCCGCGGATCTGGCCAGGATCGTCCTGGAGAATCCGAATGGCGAGCAGTTCCTGGTGGTGACCGCCTGCCTCGAGTTCCTGCAGGGCCGTTTCGACGGACTGCCGGCGGCGAGCGGCAGGCAGTCCGTCGACCAGGACTTTGACGAGGCGGAGGACGACTTCGACCTCGATGAGGCAGGTGCCGAGTGGCTTGCAGAGCAGGGCTTCGACCGCAGGGATCAATTCTCCGGGGATCATTGATGAGTCACCCAGTCCTTGTCAAAGCGGAAAAGCTGATCCGTGTTGGCGACATCGTCGGCGCTGAAGCAGCCCTGGCCTCGATCGTCGACAGCGATGGCGACGGCGCCCTGATGGTCGCCCTTGACGACCTGGCGGCGAAGGATTTGCTGGCGGTGCTGCGAGACTTCGATTCGTCGAAGGAATCGGTGGTCAATCTGCTGGTTTCCCCGGAGCAGTTTGCCCGGGCGATTGTTCTTGAACGGCGCTACGGCGATCAGAGTCACGAGCGGCTGCACGGCATGATCAATTCGGTCATATTTCGCCCCGATGGCGATCCGGACGAGTTTCTGGAGGCGATCGGTGAAGTCGAGGGGGGCTGCGATGTGCTTGCCGACTATCTTTGCGAGCGCAGCGAAAACATCGAGCATTTCTTTCGGACGGGAAGTTTCGATTTCTTTGCCGACGCCGACGCCGACGACGCGTACGACGACATGAGCGACGAGGAACGCCTGGACGCGCTCTCCGATCCCGGCGCCAATCGCGCGATCCTCAGTCACAGCGAGGTCAATGACCACGACTGGATGGAACTGGCGTGGACGCTTCGCTATCATTCCCCGGAGATTTTCCGTGACGTTTTGCTGATTCTGCGTGCGCGCGCACAAGCCGGGGAAGCCGCTGGCGCAGCAGTCGAGGTTCCGATGGCCGAGCGGCCGCCCGCCGAGCCGGAGGAAGAATCCGCGCTGTAACCGGCCGACCGGTACCCGCTAGCTTCCCCATGGAAGGATCGCTTCACGCATGCAGCACAGCAGTCAGCAAGTCGCAGTTTTCGACGACCGCCCCTTTTTCGAACGGGCGCTAGCGCATGGAGTGCGCACCGGCATCATTGACCAGAGCAGACTCGACAGCATTCTGAACGAAGCGGCGAAGGGGATGGTGCAGATTGCCGAGTTCTTCGGGACGCAGTACCTGCGGCCAAATATCGAGGAGGCGCGCGTACGGATCGTCAATCTCGTCAGCCTGTTCCTGGAGCAGCACAGCGGAGGCGATCTCGAAGTGGCGGCGCACTCGCTGCGCGACAGCACCTTTCTTTCCCACTCGCGTGGCGGTTCCGAAATGATCAAGAGACTCTGGGCGATGCCCGAGGACGCATCGTACGGGATCCTCGTCCGACAGTCGCAAAAGGAGTTCCTGGCCGAGTGGTCGATGCGCCGCAGCCTGGCCGAATATCAGCGGACGTTCGAGCAACGGCTGGACTATCAGTTGGCGATTTCGGCAGGGCTTTGGTTTGCCGAAAACCTCGGCATGCCGGCATCGGCCGTGTCGACGGTTGCCGTCGAGTCGATCATTCGCACCGCCATCCTCGTCCATATGAGCGGCACCGGCCACGCCGCGGTACCCAATGCCGCCGGTTTGATCGCACTGATCGAGAGAATCAGAAGGAAGGGCGTGCCAGCCAAGGGCAGAAAACAGCTCACGGCAGTATTCAAGGACTTGCCCGCAGCCTATCTGGCGGTTGCCCGGCGGGAACTGGAACGGGTGGAAAAGGAGGATCTGCCGCGAATTCTTGATGTCTCCGAGCCAATCCACCGACTGATCCGGGAACTCGAGCCGCTGTATTTCCTGCGCGATTTCGGTCCGGAGGACGCGAGTCTGTTCGACGCTGCGGTCTCGGAAGATTGGCAGAAAATCACTGGTGGCAAGACCGATGACAATTCCTTGCTGACGATCTTCATCTGCCTCGCGGCTGGCGTGCCGGCCAGGACTGCACTCGGCAAAGCAGCCGCTCGTGCGCTGATTCGCAAGATTCGGGACGAGGGCTTCCAGCGGCAGTCGGTCCTTGGCTTCATCCGGGCGTGCGCGCCTTACGAAATGCAGGATGACCTGGAAGCGCTATGGCGAGACTTCCTTGCCGACGCCGAAGAAGTGCTGCGCGACACGAGCGACGGCACACTCAGCGAGGCGATTGCCTTCCTGAGCGAAAACTGCGTCGTCGTGTAATCACCGTACGCTCGCACCGAATCGGCGTTTCCTGCTGGATTCGAAGCACCGGGAGAGGACTGCTCGGGACTACCCCATGATGTTGTAGCCGCCGTCCATGTAGAGCACTTCGCCGGTGACGATCGTGGCGAAATCGCAGGCCAGTGCTGCTGTCGCCAGGCCCACCTGTTCGGCCGTCACGAGCTTCCCAGTCGGAGCTTTCTCTTTCGTCTTGGCCAGGAGTTCGTCGAAACGATCGATTCCCGATGCGGCGCGGGTCATCACCGGTCCCGGCGAAATGACGTTGACGCGAATTCCTTTCGGTCCCAACTCTGCGGCCAGGTACCTGGCCGCAGATTCCAGCGCTGCCTTAGCCGGTCCCATGATACCGTAATGCGGTACGACCTTTTCGCCACCAAAGTAGCTCATCGTGAAAATGCTGCCACCGTCCTTTTCCATTAGCGGCTCGGCCAAATGCGCAACGCGCAGCAGCGAGTGTACCGACACGTCCATCGCCATCAGGAAACCGTCACGCGAACAGTCGGTCATCCGGCCGTGCAGGTCTTCCATCGGAGCAAAGGCAATCGAGTGCAGGACGACATGCAGCTTGCCCCATTGCCGCCAGATGGTCTCGAAGACCGCCTCCAACTGGCCCGGCTCACGCACGTCGCACGGCAGGTAAAGCTCGTCGTCGACGCCGAGCGCCTGCGCAAGCTGACCGGTGTAGCGCTTCGTCTTGTCATTGAGGTAGGTGATCGAGAGCTCTGCGCCAAAGGCGCGGAAAGCGCGAGCGCAGCCATAGGCGATCGAGTCCTTGTTGGCGATGCCGATGACCAGAGCCTTACGGCCGGCGAGTGGCTGGGGAGGAATCCCGATTGGCTGCAACGTCGGGTCGTCGGAAGCGATCAGTGGCTCAACCATGGCAATCTCCTGCCGATGCGCGGGATCTGGTGCCCGCCGCGAAAGCGGGCTGCTGCTGCGGGAGGTGTGTCGACGGCCTTATGGCGCCTGGTCCCGAGGCAACCCGATGCCGGCACGAGCATGTCGAGCGAGTATGGCGGGCCTGCCAGGCGCCGTCAAGCCGGGCTTGGCGCCACCAGAGGCTCGGGTCGGATCGAATCGTCGGCAAAGGCGCCAACACCGCGAACAGCACGTGGGGCTGCGCGATTGGCAGGGGGTCGAATGATTGTGGATTCCCCTTTTCGCAAGCAGCTTACCCAGAAGGAGATGCGCATCATGCCCGATTTGCCCAGCTCCTCCGCGGCGATCCCGTCGTCCGCGAACACGACGTCGAGCGGTAAGTCGTTCACCGATCCGTTTTCCGAGTACCTGCTGGATGCCACGCAGCGCACGATTCTTTTCTGGGACGTGCTGCGCCAGCGCAGCAATCAGTACTACGAGCATCGGGCAATGCAGGTGCCGCATGTACTCGCTACGATGCCGAACTGGTGTTCGACGGTCGAACTTTCGCGCGACCGGCCAACCATCTGCTCGTTCGCATCCAGCCCCCGGACGGGGTCAGCATGGATCGCAGGAAGCGGCCGTTCGTGGTGGTCGATCCGCGCGCCGGGCGCGGCGCCGGCATCGGCGGCTTCAAGGCCGACAGCGAACTGGGGGTGGCCATGCGTGCGGGACATCCCTGCTACTTTGTCGGATTCACCCCAGAGCCAATGCCCGGACAAACGATCGGGGACATCATGCGCGCGGAAGCGGTGTTCCTGGAAAAGGTCATCGAACTGCACCCCGATGCCGACGGAAAACCGTGCGTGATCGGCAACTGTCAGGGCGGCTGGGCGGTCATGATCCTCGCCGCGGTACGACCGGAGCTTTTCGGGCCAATCATCGTTCCCGGGGCGCCGCTGTCCTATTGGGCGGGAGTCAGAGGCAAGAATCCGATGCGTTACAACGCCGGATTGTCCGGCGGCAGCTG
Organism: Accumulibacter sp.; assembly: GCF_023806565.1. GTDB lineage: Bacteria > Pseudomonadota > Gammaproteobacteria > Burkholderiales > Rhodocyclaceae > Accumulibacter. The sequence goes on from NZ_JAMTDV010000011.1 coordinate 36,777, forward strand.
GCTCACGGCGCTGACCGGTGATCTCGGAGCAGGCAAGTTCGACGGCGCCGGTCTGGTCAGCAATTTCGAAAATCTCGATCCGGCCAACACCTGTTGGAGCAAGAACTACAACATCTGGTCGAAGATCGATACGGATGCCGAGCGATTCCTCGAATTCGAGGAGTGGTGGGGAGGGCATGTAAACCTCAATGCCGAGGAAATGCAGTGGATCGTCGATCAACTGTTCATTGGCAATCGTCTGGCGACCGCCGAGATCACGACCAGCGATGGCGTCCGGATCGACTTGCGCAATATCCGTTCGCCGATCGTCTGTTTCTGCTCGGAGGGAGACAACATCACGCCGCCACAGCAGGCGCTCGGCTGGATCGTCGATCTCTACGAGAATGACCAGGACCTTCTGGCCAGCCGACTAACCATCGTCTATACCGTTCATGAAAGTGTTGGACGCCTCGGCATTTTCGTTTCCGGTGCGATCGCCCGCAAGGAACACCAGGACTTCGCCTCGAACATCGACCTCATCGATGTCCTGCCTCCCAGACTGTATGAGGGCGTGCTGACTCCCAAGACGGCGGATGCGGCCAACAGGGAACTCGTCGGGGGCGACTGGATTGCCGTTTCGAGCACCGGAAACTGTCCGATCTGCGACAGATCGTCCAGCCCAATCAAGACGACGAGCGTCGTTTTTCGGCCGTGCGTCGGCTGTCCGAGATCAATCTCGGGTGCTGCCGCACGCTGTTTCAGCCTTTCGTCCGCGCCTTCGCCAACGAGCAGTTCGCGAACTGGCAGCACCAGATGCAGCCGAGCGAACTCCCGTTCGAGCTGTTCTCCGACCGCAACCCGCTGATGCAGCAGGTGGCAAGACTTGCCGAGAGCGTTCGCGAGCAGCGCCGGCCCGCTTCGCCTGACAACCCGTGGATGAAGTTTCAGGAAGCAGTTTCCGCACAGCTCGTCGCCGCTCTCGACGGGTGGCGTGACCCCCGGGGTCAGACCGTCGAGCAGATTTTCCTCACGACCTACGGCAATCCCTTCGTACAGGCGCTTCTCGGCCTCGGCGCGGCGGACGACGGTCCGC
>NZ_JAMTDV010000011.1:37948-46447 GCF_023806565.1 Accumulibacter sp.
AGCCTGACCGACTCGCTTTGATGCAGGAACGCATGGCGCAGCTTCGTTCCCGGCTGCAAGCGGGCGGACTGCGCGAGGCGGCGATTCGCAGCCTGGTATACATCGGCCTGGCCGGGCCCGGGGTCGATGAGCGTTCGTTCGAGGTGTTGCGGCAGATTCGCGCGGAAAGTGAACAAGGCATCGGCCTGCAGGAATTCAAGTCGATCGTGCGAGAACAGTTTTTCTCGCTCCTCCTCGACCAGAAAACTGCGCTTGCCGCGATTCCGGCGATGCTGGGCAGCGATCAGAGCGCGCGCGACGAGGTGCTCGAAATGATCCGCAAGGTCGTTCGTGCCATCGGCGTTCCCGAGGGCGTGCGAGCCGAGCGATTGGCCGAAATCGAGCGACTGTTCGCCTCCAGGGTCTGACGGGGAGGACGTTTGGGGCGGATGGAGGAGAGCCATCACTCCCCCATCACGCTGCCCTCGCGCCGGGGATCGGCGCCACCGCGGTAAGCGCGACGGTTCCTCTCGATCGCCTGCAATCCGCTGTTCATGCCGATTTCCTTGACTTCGTGCCCTCTCGCCGCAAGCGCTTCGACAAAGTCCGGAGTGAAGCGCTTTTCTTCGAGCAGCGTCGGGCCGTTCAGCGACCCGAAGTTCGCCAGGTCGATCGCCTGCTGCGGCGAGAGTCCCCAGTTCAGTACCCCGTAGAGCAGCTTGGCGACGTAGTGGATGATCAGCGCGCCACCCGGTGAACCACCGCTCATCACCAGTTCGCCGGTGTCCGCAGTGAAAACCAGCGTCGGGCTCATCGACGAGCGTGGGCGCTTGCCGGGTTCGACACGGTTGGCAATGGGTTCGCCATTGTCGTCGCGCGGCACGAAGGAGAAATCACTGAGCTGGTTGTTGAGAAGAAATCCTTTCACCATCTGGCGTGCGCCGAACGCATCCTCGATCGTGGTGGTCATCGCCAGCGCGTTGCCGTAACCGTCCACGATGCTCAGGTGTGAAGTGCCATGCTCGACCTGTTCGGGCATCGAGGCATGCGTCGTCGTTGCCGCTGAGGGTATGCCCGGCCTGGCGGTACCCATGCTGCGCGGGCCGATCGACCGCGCCCGGCCGGCCAGGTAGTCGGGGCCGATCAGCGAGTACCAGTTGCCGGCAGGTGCGGCGACGAAATCGGGATCAGCGACGTACCGGGAGCGATCTGCGAAAGCCAGGCGGGAAGCCTCGGTGTAGTAATGCATCCAGAGTGGATCGGCAAATGGCAGCGAGCCGGCGTCGGTGTCGTCGAGGATGCCGAGGATTTGGGCGATGGCGATCGCTCCCGAACTCGGTGGCGGGAAACCGCAGATCAGGTAGCTCCGGGGTGCTTCCGCCCGGCGCGGCGCGTAGCTGCTGCAGAACGGCGTGCGCCGCTTCGGCTGGTAGCCGGCCAGGTCACTCATGCGCAACTGTCCAGGGTTGTCCGGGTGTAGCCGGACCTTGTCGACGATCGCCTGGGCGATGGCGCCTTCGTGCAGCGCACGCGATCCCTCGTCGGCGATCCGGCGCAGCACGCTGGCGAGTTCGGGGTTGCGAAGGATGCTGCCGATTGCCACCGGTTCACCGTTGCCATCGTAGAAATACGCAGCGGCCGACGGGTCGCGCCTGAGATAGGGATCTGCCTGGAGCAGAGCGTGCAGGCGTTGGCCGATCGGGAAACCGTTTTCCGCGAGCCGGATCGCCGGCTCGAACAGACTCGCCCAGGACAGTTTGCCGAATTCGGCGTGCGCTGCTTCGAGCATTCGCACGACTCCCGGCACGCCGACCGCACGGCCGCCAACGATGGCTTCGTGAAAAGTCATTGCCTTGCCGTCCGGCTTGAGAAACAGCGTTTCACTCGCTGCCGCCGGCGCCGTTTCGCGACCGTCGAATGCCACCGTTTCGCGGCCGTCGTAATGGAGAAGGAAAGCGCCCCCGCCAATTCCGCTCGATTGCGGTTCGACGAGCGTCAGCACCATTTGCGCCGCGATGGCCGCGTCGATCGCCGAGCCACCGGCCTTCAGCATCGTCACCCCGGCTTCGCTGGCCAGCGGATTCGCAGTCGCCACGGCAAACCGGTCGCCGTGCCAGCCGGGCTGCGCGGTGACGCCGGTGCCCGTTTCGGGCTGGCGAATCTCGCCGCCGACGGAAATCGGCGGGGCGGTCGATGGCACACTGCTGCAGCCGGCGACGAGCAGGGCCAGCGCGAGGTACAGGTGTTGCATGGCAATCCTCCGATCGACGAATCCCGGCTTTGTCTCATCCCCGCCGTGCGGGCGTCAAGCCCCGAACTGCCTGCATCGGCGGACGGTCGTTGATCCGTGTCGACGACGGGGACAGGTGGTTGTCTTCAATGGTATATCAGTATATCCTTATAAACATGTCCGGGCATACACGTCGTCACCCCTGTCGTTGGCGTTTGTTCTTCGCCGCATTGGCTGCTGCCTCGTCCCTTTGCGTGCGGGCAGAGGCCCTGCCCGAACAGGTGGTGCAGCCACATCCGGTCGACCTGACGCTGCCGGCGGAAGCGCTGGTCGAAGCAGTGAATCAGGCGACGCTGGCGGCGCAGGTCGCGGGACGGGTCGTCGAAGTGCGGGTCGACGCGGGCCAATCGGTCAGGAAGGGCGATGTCCTGATGAGGATCGACGCCCGCGAAGCGAGCGAGGTGGCTGCCGGCGCCACTGCCCAACTGGTGAATGCCCGCGCCAACTACCAGCGGATGCGGAACCTGCAGCAGCAGGGCTTCGTCAGCTCGGCGGCGCTGGACAAGGCGAAAGCCGACCTGGACGCGGCGCAGGCGACGCACGGGCAGGCGACGGTCGGCGTCGGTTACGCGACGGTGCTCGCGCCGATTTCCGGAATCGTTGCGCAACGGCTCACCGAACTCGGCGAAATGGCGGTTCCCGGCAAGCCACTGCTGTCGGTCTACGAGCCGGGGAGTCTGCGCGTAACGGCCAGCATTCCACAGTACCGTCTGGCGCAGATGCGTGTGGTGCGGCGGGCCAGGATCGACTTTCCGGAACTCGGCAGGTGGGTCGATGCGACGGATGTGATGGTTCTGCCCACCGCCGATTCGGCGACGCACGTTTCATCGGTACGCGTCGGCCTGCCAGCCGGAATCTCCGGAGTCGTTCCCGGCATGCATGCGCGCGTCCATTTCGTGATCGGTCGCGACCGCAAGTTGACTGTTCCGCAGAGCGCGGTGGTGCGTCGTGGCGAGGTTGCCGCGGTCTATGTGGCCAACGAGCAGGGGGCGCTCAGCCTGCGCCAGCTTCGACTGGGCGAGACGGTGGGGGTCGGCGAGGTCGAGGTGCTGGCCGGGCTGCAGGCGGGCGAACGGATTGTCCTCGACCCGGTGAAAGCGGCCATTCAGGTCAAGTCTGCGGCGCTGCCAGGCAGGTAAGCCGATGGGTATTTCCGGCCGCATCGCCCGTCTCTTCGCCAGTTCGCAGATGACGCCCCTGCTCGCCCTGGTGGCGCTGCTGATGGGAATCTTCGCCACCCTGGTGACGCCGCGCGAGGAGGAGCCGCAGATCGACGTAACCATGGCGGACGTGTTCATTCCCTTTCCGGGCGCATCGGTTCGCGACGTCGAGAACCTGGTGGCGACGCCGGCCGAACAGGTGCTGTCGCGCATGTCGGGAATCGAACACGTCTATTCGCTGTCGCGGCCAGGAATGGCTGTGGTCACCGTTCAGTTCGCGGTTGGCGTCAAGTACAACGACGCCGTCGTCCGCCTGTACGACACGGTGAATTCGCATCGCGACTGGCTGGCGCCGAATCTCGGCGTGCTCGAACCGACGGTCAAGCCGAGAGGCATCGACGATGTGCCGATCGTTTCGCTGACCTTGTGGACCGCCGATCCGGAGCGCTCGGCGTTCGCGCTGCAGCAGGTGGCACGCGCTGCCGAGATCGAGTTCAAGCGGATCAAGGGAACACGCGACGTCTCCACCCTGGGCGGTCCGGATCACGTGCTGCGTGTGCTGATGGACAGCGAACGCATGCAGGCGTACGGCGTCACGCCGCAGGATCTGGTCACGGCGCTGCGTCTGGGAAACACGCTGCAATCTTCGGGAACGCTCGTTGCCGGCAACCGCGAAGTGCTGGTGCAGACCGGCAGCTATCTCGAATCCGCGACCGATGTGCGACAACTCGTCGTCGCCGTACGGGGTGCCGCCGGAGACCGCAAGCCGGTGTTCGTTGGCGACGTCGCACGCGTCGAGGATGGTCCCGATCAACCTGGCCGTTACGTCTGGATCGGCACGCGCGAGGGCGAGTTTCCGGCGGTAACCGTCCAGATCTCGAAGAAGCCCGGCGTCAATGCCGCCGATGTCGCGGGCGCGCTGATCGAGCGCGTCGATTCGCTCAAGGGGACGCTGATCCCGGACGGCGTCGAGGTCACGGTTACCCGCAACTATGGCCAGACGGCGACAGACAAGGCGCAGAAGCTGATCGGCAAGCTGGTTTTCGCAACTGCGTTCGTGGTCGTACTGGTTTTCTTCGCTCTCGGCCGCCGCGAGGCGCTGATCGTCGGCGTCGCCGTGTCGCTGACGCTGGCGGCGACGCTGTTTGCCTCCTGGGCGTGGGGATTCACGCTCAACCGAGTGTCGCTGTTTGCCCTGATTTTCTCGATCGGCATCCTGGTCGACGACGCCATCGTCGTCGTCGAGAACATTCACCGCTGGCAGGCGCTGCAGCCCGGCAGGCCGCTGCTCGAAATCATCCCGCAGGCAGTCGATGAAGTCGGTGGTCCGACGATTCTCGCCACTTTCACGGTGATCGCCGCGCTCTTGCCGATGGCTTTCGTCAGCGGCCTGATGGGGCCCTACATGAGCCCCATCCCGATCAACTCTTCGCTCGGCATGTTCCTCTCGCTGGCCATTGCCTTCGTCGTCACGCCCTGGCTGGCGGCCCGTTTGCTTGCCCGCGAACGCCATCCGGCGCCGCCGGCAAGCGAGCAGCGAAGCTCGGCCTGGCTCGACCGCTTCTTTCGCCGTCTGTTGACCCCTTTCCTCGACGTGCGGACAGGACGCTCGTCACGCCGCTGGCTGCTGTTCGCCATCGTCTTCCTGATCTTCGCTTCGCTGTCGCTCGCGCTGCTCGAACTCGTGGTTCTCAAGATGCTGCCCTTCGACAACAAGAGCGAGTTCCAGGTCGTCCTCGACATGCCGGTCGGCACGCCGCTCGAGGAAACCGCACGGGTGCTGCGCGAGATCGGCAGCGAGGTGCTGCAGGTGCCGGAGGTACGCGACTACGAGGCATACGCCGGTACCGCCAGCCCGATCAATTTCAACGGCCTGGTGCGCCAGTACTACCTGCGTGCGACGCCGGAACTCGGCGACCTGCAGGTCAATCTGGTGGACCACAGACAGCGCTCCCGACAGAGCCACGAGATTGCCGTTTCGGTGCGCGCGGCTGTCGAAGCGATCGGCCGGCGTGCCGGCGGCAACGCCAAAGTCGTCGAAGTACCGCCGGGGCCACCGGTTCTCTCGCCGATCGTCGCCGAGGTATACGGACCGGACTACCGTGGCCAGATCGCAGTGGCGCGCGAGGTGCGCAGGGTGCTCGAAGCGACGCCGGACCTGGTGGCGATCGACGATTCGATCACTGCCGAGGGCAGCAAGACGATTCTCCATGTCCTGCAGAACAAGGCGGCGCTGCTCGACGTCGCACAGAGCGACATCGTCGACGCGGTGCGCCTCGGACTCGCCGGCGACGACGTAACGCCGGTGCACAACACTTCGGCGAAGTTCGAGATCCCGATCCGGGTGACCTTGCCGCCGGAGACGCAAAGCTCGCTCGACGCCTTGCTCAAGCTGCGCGTCCGTTCGCGCGCGGGACAACTGGTGGCGGTCTCGGAACTCGTCGAGGTGCGCCAAATGCCGCGCGAGACGGTCATCTATCACAAGGACCTGCTGCCTGTGGTGTACGTCGTCGCCGACATGGGTGGCCGCCTTGATTCGCCGCTCTACGGCATGTTCGCCGCGCGCTCAGCGCTTGCCGGCCGTCCACTCGACGCGCTCGAACACGGCGGCGGTTCGCTCGGCGAGCATTTCATCCGCCAGCCGACCACGCCCGACGCCTCGTACAGCATCAAGTGGGATGGCGAGTGGCAGGTGACCTACGAAACCTTCCGCGACATGGGGCTTGCCTACGCGGTCGGGTTGATCCTTATCTACCTGCTGGTCGTCGCCCACTTCAAGAGCTATCTCGTGCCGCTGATCATCATGGCGCCGATTCCGCTGACCATCATCGGCGTCATGCCGGGACACGCGCTGCTCGGCAGCCAATATACGGCAACCTCGATGATCGGCATGATCGCGCTGGCCGGGATCATCGTGCGCAACTCGATCCTGCTCGTCGATTTCATCCGCCAGCAGCTCGCGGAGGGAATGGCACTGCGCGAAGCGATCATCCGCTCGGCGGCGGTGCGTGCCAAGCCGATCGCGCTGACCGGCCTTGCCGCGATGCTTGGCGCCTTGTTCATCCTCGATGATCCGATCTTCAACGGGCTGGCGATCAGCCTGATATTCGGCATCTTCGTCTCCACCGTGCTGACGCTGGTGGTGATCCCGGTGCTTTACTACGCAGTGTTCTCGAAGGAGTACCCGACATGACCACCGATCGCGCCGTACGCATCATGGCCGGCAGTTTCGTTCTCGTTTCGCTGGCCCTCGGCGTGCCGGAGAGCCCGCTCTTCGTCTCCAAATACTTTCTCTGGTTTACCGCCTTCGTCGGCGCCAATCTTCTGCAGAGCGGTTTCACCCGCTTCTGCCCGGCGGAAAGCCTGATGGTCAGGCTCGGGATGAAACGGCTCGGGTAGACGCCGCGCCCGACGGGCCGTTTCCCGGCGCCGGCCGCGCCAACACAACGGCAGACCAGCGGACGTCCCGGATGGTTACAGCAGCCCGTGCTGCCGCAGGGCGTCCCGGAGGTTTTTCAGCATCCAGTCGGTCGCGTCGTGGCGAGTGAGGTTGCGAACGATCCTGGCGAGGACGCGTGCAAAGCCTGATTCGCTGAGCAGATCGTCGATGGTGCGGTCGGTGAGCCCATCGTAGCGCCGTACCAGCCAGCGCCTGATGTCCGCCAGGCGCTCTTCGCCGATCTTCGGCCAAGGTGGGACGGCACCGTCCACCGTCGGGCTGGCCGCAGATCCGTAGAGCGGGATGATCGGCAGGCAAGTGACCCCCTTCTTGCTCACCGACTTGCCCTCGCGGAGCACCTGGTCGCGGTAGGTGTCGTCGAACAGCGGGTTTTCCTCGGGCAGGACGAAATGCTTGAGGAGGAAATTGCGGCAGTTGCGCCGACCGAGAAAGTAGTCGTGAGCCCGGAAGCCCCGGTCGAAGAAACCCGAAAATCCCCCGACTGCCCCGCAGGCGATGGCGCCATCGCCATTGATCTCGCCGCGCGAGGGGTCCCGCCTGGACGGTGCGACGACGAAGCGGCTGAAGAAGTCGTCCTGCATGGCGGTGAGCAGTTCGTCGGGCTTGAAGCGCAACTGGTCCTTCATCGCCCCGATCAGCGTCGGCAGGACATGCGGCAGATCCTGTTCCGGGTCGTAGGCGCCGCTGGCGAAGCGCTCGCCGCCGGGGAAGGGTGCCACCAGAATCATCGCCTGGCTGGTTGCCAGACCGTCGGAGGCGAGGAAACTGTCATCGCCGGTGAGCACGCGGCGCACGAGTTCCATCGGTTCGTTGTTGGTCACGCCGCCATCGACGCAGAGGAAGCCGTAGTCGTCGGGCCGCGGTACCGGCCAGGAACAGTCGATTTTTTGCAGTTGAGACCACTGCGCCGGGCGTTTCGCGAGAAAATCGCGTGCTTCTGCGTCGAGCCCCTGCCACTCGCCTTGGTCTTCCGGCGCCTGCCGGGAGAACGGCCGGCGCACCCGCCAGCGCCGCCGGCTGTAGAGGTCGGGCTGCCGGGGGTCGAAGCGGTGGCGCAGCAACCGCGGCGCCAGCCCGAGGGGAAACGCACCGGTGGCCAGCGCTGCCTGGCGCAGCAGGCTGACTTCGCTCTCACGGGCGGCCTTGCCGAGTTCATCCCAGGGCAGGCGGTAGGCAGTATGGCCGGATTTTTCGTCGAATTGCCGGGCAAAGGCGAAATGGACGACATCGGCGTGCAGCAGCATGTCGTGGCGAAAGCGCGAATCCTCGAAACCCAGGCTGTAGGGGACGCCGCGCAGGTTGGTGACGGTGAGCATCAGGTGGAAGGGTTCGGCCACGAAAGCCGGCGGCTGCACGCTGGCGGGCATGCGCAGCGCCTGGCGGGCGATTTCGTCGAGCGGAGTCGAATCGAGCAGCGAGCGCGGGTAGCCGTCGGGGTAGGCGGAGAGGTCAGCAACGCCGAGCAGGGACTCGATGTCGATCGACTCGACCCAGCTGTCGAAAAGCGGATTGCCGGCCGCTCCGCCGGGATCGGTGGTCACCGCTTCGGCGCGGTTGGCGAGGGCGCCAAGCATCATCGCACCGGTCATGCCGCCGGCCGAGGTGCCGGC
>NZ_JAMTDV010000012.1:0-43478 GCF_023806565.1 Accumulibacter sp.
TCCCGCAAGCGGGCGAGGGGAGGTTCGTGAGTCGCTGAGGCGACTTTCACATTAACCGGGAGCTGGATCGAGCAGGTGCGACACCAGTCCGTCGGCAAGCTTCGGTTCGAACCAGGTGGACTTCGGCGGCATTACCTGGCCGGCGTCGGCAACGGCCATCAGGTCGGACATCTGGGTGGGGTACATGGCGAAGGCGACGGCCATTTCACCGCTGTCTACGCGTCGCTCCAGCTCACTCAATCCGCGCATGCCGCCGACGAAATCGATACGGGTATCCCGCCGCAGATCCTCGATCCCCAGAAGCGGAGCGAGGATCTGTTCCGCAAGGGTAGAGACGTCGAGCCGGCGCACGGGGTCCGAGGCCTGAAGAAGGTCGGGGCGGATCGTCAACTCGTACCAGCGGCCGCCCAGGTACATGCCGCAGACACCGCTGTTCATCGGCCTGACTGGCACGACCGACGGACGGATCGCATACCGGTCGCCAACGGCGGTCAGAAAAGCGGCTTCGCTCAGTCCGCCGAGATCGCGTACGACGCGGTTGTAGTCCATGATCTGCACTTGCGACGCCGGAAAAATCACGGACAGGAAGTACTCGGCGCTGTCTCCTGCTCCGCTCCTGCCCCGGCGTGCCGCGGCGACGCGCGATGCCGCAGCCGAGCGGTGATGGCCATCGGCAATGTAGAGATTCGGCATGGCGTTGAATATCTCGCCAATGCGTGCGATCCATGCCGGTGCATCAATCGCCCACAAGGTATGGCGGATGCCATCGTCGGCGGTGACATCGGCGACGGCGTCGTTCTCGGTGACCAGCGCGAGCAGCCGCTCGGCATCGCTGCTGTCCGGGTGGGCGAGCAGCACCGGGCCGGTCTGCGCATTCAGCGCTTCGATCTGGTGCACCCGGTCGTCCTCCTTGTCGGGCCGGGTGAATTCATGCTTGCGTATGCGGTTGCTGTCGTAGGCGGCAACCGAGGCAACGGCGACCAGCCCGGTCTGAACGTGTTCGTTCATGACCAGCCGATACGCGTAGTAGCAGGGACGAGGGTCGCGGCGGAGGATTCCGGCGTCGATCATGCGACGGAAATTCTCGGCCGAGCGGGCATACACTGCCGGCGAATGGGGATCGATGTCGACCGGCAGATCGATTTCCGCCTTGGAGACATGGAGAAAGGAGAGCGGCTTGCCGACCACGGCCTGCCGCGCCTCGGCGCTGGAAAGTACGTCGTAGGGCGGAGCTAGTACCGCAGCAGCATCAGCAGGGCGCGGCCGCAAGCCGGCGAACGGTCGAATCAGGCAACGAGCAAGGGACAAGAAATCCTCCTTCAAAGGTTCACGTCGGGAACCGCGGCAGTGTAACCGCGGCGCAGCGCGGAGGAAACGGTTCTGCACGCCCGACGCTACCGCCAGCCGCCTGCGGCATGACGACCCGGTCGTCAGATACTGCGGTAGAGCGCCTCATAACGTGCCGCAGAGTCGGCCCAGGAAAAATCCTGCGCCATGCCGTACTGCTGAACCTGGTGCCAGACGGCCGGTTCGCGAAAGACCGCGCAGGCCTCGCCAATGCAGGCAGCCAGCGCACGACGGCTGGCATCGTCGAAGGCGAAACCGTTGGCGGTGCCCCGCCTGAGCGTCTCCGCGCTGATGGCGACGACGGTATCCGCCAGGCCACCGATCCGCCGTACGAGGGGCAATGTGCCGTAACGCAACGCGTAAAGCTGAGTCAGTCCACAAGGTTCGAAACGCGACGGAACGAGCAGGACGTCGGCGGCGGCAATGATACGGTGAGACAATGCGTCATCGTAGCCAAGGTATACCGATACGGCGTCGCCATGCTCCGCTGCAGCAGCGCGGAATCCTGCCTCCACATCGGCGTCGCCACTGCCGATGACGACGAGTTGTCCACCTTCTGCGAGCAGCGTCGGCAGGACCGCAAGCAGGAGGTCCATCCCCTTCTGCGAGGTCAGTCGGCTGACCACGGCAAACAGCGGTACCTTGGCATCGACGGTGAAGCCCATTTCCGCCTGAAGCTGTAGCTTGCAGACGGTCTTGCCGCTCAGGTTGTCGCTGCTGTAGGCCCTGGGCAGCGCCGGATCGGAAGTCGGATCCCAGATCGAGTAATCGACACCGTTGAGAATGCCCGACAGGTCGCTGCCACGACCGCGCAGCAGACCATCGAGGCCCCAGCCAAATTCCCGCGTACAGATTTCCCGGGCGTAGGTGGGGCTGACGGCATTCACTCGTTTTGCATGAACGAGTGCCGACTTCATGAATGACAACTGCCCGTGAAACTCGAGCGCACTCTGATCGGCGCCGCTGATCAGCAGACCGAGGTCGGTATGATGATCGAGCGGAAAGAGGCCACGAAAAGCGAGATTGTGAATCGTGAACACGGTGGCCGTATTCAGCGCCGGGTTCTGGGCGACATAGGTCGGCGCCAGTCCCGCGTGCCAGTCGTGCGCATGCACCACGGTCGGCTGCCAGTCATGATCGAGATCACCCCCGGCCAGATGCGCGGCAATCCAGCCGAGCAGGGCAAAGCGCCGATGATTGTCGCTCCAGTCGCGACCGTCCGGGCCCAGATACGGATTGCCGTCGCGCCGATACAGGAATGGCGCGTCGATGACGTAGGCCGGTAGCCCGCTATCGGGCAGCCGGCCTAGACATAGCGTAATGACCGCAGCCCCGAAAGCCGGACCGAGGCGGATGACTCTCTGCAGGTCGCTGACGCCGTTCAGAATGGCCGGCATTCCCGGCAACAACAAGCGAACGTCGAGACCTCGGTCAGCCAGGGCCGCCGGCAACGCGGCCACGACGTCGGCAAGTCCGCCCGTCTTGACCAGCGGGTAGACTTCGGCGGCGACGTGCAGGATGCGCAAAAGGGTGAACCCGCGTCAGTGGAGCTGTTCGAGCATCTTGCGAGTGATCAGCGTCACCCCGTTTTCCGTGCGGCGGAAACGCCTGGCGTCTTCGGCCGGATCTTCGCCAACGACCATCTCCGCCGGTATGTTGCAATTGCTGTCCACCACGCAGTGCGAGAGACGTGCCCGCTGACCGATCGTGGTGTCCGGCAGGACGACCGACAGGTTCACGCGCGCATACGAATGGACGCGGCAACCGGAGAACAGCAGCGATCGGTTGATTTCGCCCGAGACGATGCAGCCGCTCGACACCGTCGATTCGATGGCAGTTCCACGCCGGTCCATGTGGTTATGCACGAACTTGGCCGGCGGCAGCTGCTGCTGGTAGGTCCATATCGGCCAGTTGCGGTCGTACAGGTTCAAGGCCGGACTCGTCGCGGTCAAATCGAGGTTCGCGTCCCAATAGGCATCGATCGTCCCGACGTCGCGCCAGTACGGCTCCCTGCCAGGTTCGTCCGGAGCCACGATGCAACTGCGCGAGAACGGATGCGCGGCGGCAACCCCGTTGGCCACGGCGCGCGGGATGATATCCTTGCCGAAGTCGTGATTCGAATCCGGGTCGTCGATGTCGCGCTCCAGTTCGGCGTACAGATACGCGGCGTTGAAAACGTAGACGCCCATGCTGCACATCGCCATGTCTGGTTTGTCTGGCATCCCGGGTGGGTCAGCCGGCTTTTCAATGAATTCCTTGATCCATCCCTTGTCGTCGACCGCCATGACGCCGAAGCCACTGGCTTCATCACGCGGCACTTCGATGCAGGCCACCGTGCACTCCGCCCCGCTCTCCACATGGTCCACCAGCATCAGGGCGTAGTTCATCTTGTAAACGTGATCCCCGGCGAGAATCACGACGTATTCCGGCTTCGGCGAGTAGGTCTCGAGAATGTCGATATTCTGATAAACGGCGTCGGCCGTACCGCGATACCAGGATTCTTCGTCGATGCGCTGCTGCGCCGGCAGCAGATCGACGAATTCATTGACCTCGCCGTGCAGGAAATTCCAGCCGCGCTGCAGGTGGCGCAGGAGACTGTGCGACTTGTACTGGGTAACGACACCGACTCGTCGAAGCTGCGAATTGACACAGTTCGACAGGGCAAAATCGATGATTCTGAACTTGCCGCCAAAATGTACCGCCGGCTTGGCACGGCGGTCGGTCAGTTCGTGCAAGCGGCTGCCCCGCCCACCGGCGAGAACCAGGGCGATCGCCCTGCGTGGCAACTGGAATGTCCTTCTATCAACCATCTTCGTATCCCCTATTAGCTTGATTCACCGTATCTGGTGGCGCCATCAGGTGTCACCCGTTCGCAGCCGGCTAGCTGATCACGTCCGGAGCCTTTCTGCCGGTGATGCCAGCAATTTGCGCAACGGCATCGGCCAGACTGATCAACGGCGACAGCGCTTCCTGCGTCGGAACTTCGTGCTGACTGGGGTCGGCAACAAAGCGTTCGAGGTAGACGCGCAGCGTGGCCCCCTCGGTACCGGTGCCCGACAGGCGAAAAACCGCACGCGATCCATCGTCCAACAGGATGCGGACGCCTTGTCGCTCCGAGCGTGAGCCATCGACAGGGTCGGTATAGGCGAAATCATCGGCGGCAGCGATGCGCAGTCCGCCGTAGTCCGCACCCGGCAATTGCGGCAGGCGAGCGCGCAGTTCGTGCATCAGGCGATCGCCTTGCGCCGTCTCGATCCCTTCGTAATCGTGGCGGGAGTAGACGTTGCGTCCGAAATGCCGCCAGTGTTCACGAACGATCACGTCGGCCGGCATTCCGCGCACGGCGAGAATGTTGAGCCAGTAGAGAACGGCCCACAGGCCGTCCTTCTCACGCACGTGATTCGATCCGGTACCGGCGCTCTCCTCGCCGCACAGGGTGCACTTGCCGGCGTCGAGAAGCGACCCGAAGTACTTCCAGCCAGTCGGCGTCTCGTAGCACGGGATGCCGAGTTCCTTGGCCACTCGATCCACCGCACAACTGGTCGGCATCGAACGCGCAACCCCGGCAAGACCGGCCGCGTAGGCCGGAATCAGTGCATGATTGGCGGCGAGCACGGCCAGGCTGTCACTCGGGCTGACGACGAAGTTGCGCCCGACGACCATGTTGCGGTCGCCATCGCCATCCGATGCCGCTCCGAACGACAACCCCGACTTGCTGTCCGCCAGTGCAGCAACCAGATCGGCGGCATATACTGGGTTGGGATCGGGATGCCCACCGGCGAAGTCGGGCAGCGGAACGCCATTGACCACCGTGCCCGCGGGAGCGCGGAGACGGCCTTCGAGTATGGCCCGCGCATAGGGACCGGTGACTGCGTGCATGGCGTCGAAACGCATGCGAAAGTCGGGACGGGCGAGCAGTCCGGCAATACGATCGAAGTCGAACAGCGATTCGAGCAGTTCGGCGTAGTCCGCCACCGGATCGATCACGCTGACCCGCATGTCACCGATGGCCGTGTCGCCGATCCGGCGCAGATCGACATCCGCCGCTTCGACGGTGTGATAAACGGTGATTTCCTGAGTGCGCCGATAAACGGCTTCGGTAAAGCCTTCGTTGGCCGGACCGCCGTTTCCCAGGTTGTACTTGATCCCGAAATCACCGTCGGGACCACCGGCATTGTGACTCGCCGACAGGATGATACCGCCGAAGGCCCGCCACTTGCGGATCACCGCGCTCGCCGCAGGCGTCGAGAGAATCCCGTCGCGGCCGACGAGCACGCGACCGAAACCGGCCGCCGCGGCCATGCGCAGGATGGTCTGGATGGCCACGTCGTTGTGGTAGCGGCCATCGCCACCGAGTACCAGCGTCTGTCCCTGCTGGCCCGACAGCGTATCGAAGATCGCCTGGACGAAATTCTCGAGATACCGCTCCTGCTGAAATACGGTCACTTTTTTCCGCAGCCCGGAGGTTCCCGGTTTCTGCCCCGGGAAAGGCGCGCTGGGAATACTGATCACTTGCCTGCTCATGTCATGCCTCGTCGCAAATGGAATGCCCTGGATCGATACGGGAGAGATACGGTTTCATCCGATATGCTCTCGGGTGAACGCCAGCAGGCTCCGGGTCGAGGCGTCGAGCTTCTCCGCCAGCAGTGGATTGCCGATGGCCGGCAGAATGCTGCTGGCCACTGCCTTGCCGAGCTCGACCCCCCACTGGTCGAACGAATTGAGCCCCCAGATCACGCCCTGCACGAAAACCTTGTGCTCGTAGAGGGCGATCAGTGCGCCGAGTGTCTGCGGATCGAGACGGGAGAGCAGCAGCGTCGACGACGGTTGATTGCCGGGAAAGACCTTGTGCGGCAGGAGCGAGGCGAGCACTGCAGGCGGCATCGTGCCTTCGAGTTCGCTGCGCGCCTCGGCCACCGTCTTGCCGAAGGCCAGTGCCGCGCTCTGCGCGAAACAGTTGGCGAGCAGCGCCTCCTGGTGGCCGGGCAAGGGGTAGTCGGAGCGCACGGCAGCGATGAAGTCGCAGGGTACCAGGCGGCCACCCTGATGGAGAAGCTGGAAGAAAGCGTGCTGACCGTTATTGCCGAGTTCGCCCCAGACGATGGGATTCGCGGCATGGTCGAGGGGCTTTCCGTCGATGCCGACCGACTTGCCGTTGCTTTCCATTTCGAGTTGCTGCAGGAACGACGGAAAATATTTCAGCGACTCGTTGTACGGAAGTACCGCGTTGCTCGTCGCGCCGAGGAAATTGGTATTCCAGATGCCGATCAGCGCCATCACCACCGGCAGGTTGCGCTCGTAGGGGGCGTTTCGGAAGTGTTCGTCCATTCGCTCGGCGCCGGCCAGCAGTTCGGCAAAAGCGTGCGGGCCGATCGCGATCATCAGTGCCAAGCCAACTGCCGACCACAGCGAGAAACGCCCTCCCACCCAGTCCCAGAGCGGAAAGACCGCATCCTCGCTGATCCCGAACTGGACGGCGCGTTCGGGCTTGGCGGTCAGCGCGGCGAAATGCCTGGATACCGCTGCACTGTCGCCGAGATTGGCCAGTATCCAGTTGCGGGCCGTCTGCGCGTTGAGCATGGTTTCCTGCGTGGTGAAAGTCTTGCTGGCGACCAGGAAGAGTGTCGTGCGCGGATCGAGCGTTTGCAGCAGAGGAGCCAGTTGGGCACCGTCGAGGTTGGAGACATAGTGTACGTCGAGCGCCGGATGCGAGATGGAGCGCAAGGCGCAACCGAGCATCTTCGGTCCGAGATCCGATCCACCGATACCGATATTGACCACATGCCGAATCGGCATGCCGGTAAAGCCGAGTGCCTGCCCGGAGCGAATGCGGTCGGCAAGAGTTGCCATCCGCTGGCGCGTCGCCAGCACCTCCGGCATGACATCGAGATCAGCGCCGGGAAACGGGGCACGCGAGCGGCGCAGGGCGACATGCAGTACCGATCGATCTTCGCTGGCGTTGATCCTCTCCCCGCTGAACATGCGGGCCGTCCATTCGTCAAGCCGCGCCTGACGAGCCAGCGCGACCAGCAGGGCCAGTGTCGTCGAGTCCATTCGTTGCTTCGAGAAGTCGTAAAGGAGCCCGTCGTAGCTGAGCGAAAGAGCTGCGACGCGTCCCGGATCGCGGGCAAACAGTTCTCTGAGATGCACTGGCGAGATCGACTGCCGGTGCGCTTCAATAGCCTTCCAGGCGGCTGAGGCGGTGATGTTCATGGTTGGTAAGGGCTCTTTGATGAGGGGTCAGGCCGTCGGCGAACGGCCCTGGGAGGGGGTATGCGATGAAATATGACGAGATATGCTGTTACGGTTATCAGCTTGCCAGAATGCTCGGAAGAACGCAAAAAAGAATGCGGAAGGGCCATTGCGGGGGCATTTGCCGAGCGGCGTTGCGGGTGGTCTGCGATTCGTGCGAAGGGTTGTGGCAATCGTGCAAACTCGGCGCCGAGGAACGGTCGGAGCGCGGCGGGCACGGAATATGCTGAACCGATAGGCAGGCCAGGATCAGGGAGAGAGGCTGGACGGCGCGCTGACGAACCCCGGACGATGGTGGCGGATGCCGCGGGCGAAGGGCTTGTCCTCCTCCGAGATATGGCGCTCGAACCAGTACTCGGCGTAGCGCAAGAAGGAGTGAACATCGCGCGCGCCACAACGCACTTCATCGAACGCCCTGCGCAGGGCGTACAGGTTGTTGCGGTGAACGGTGGCATGTTCGCGGAAATCCACGCCAACTTCGCGGGCGAGGCGCTCCTCGCTGGCGAAATGGTACTCCAGGTAAGCGAGGAGGCTGTCGAAGTCTTCGAAAGAGACCGACTGGCTGCCAAAGCATGCCGCTTTGAGCGACTCGATGCGCCGGAAGATCTCTTCGTGCTGCGCGTCGATTTCAGGCAGATCGATCAGCAAGGCCTCGGGCAACAAGCTGGCACCATGGATCTGCATCGCACGCTCTCCGGTAAGACGTCAGTTTCTTCTTGTCGACACAGTATAAGAAAAGGGCTCGAAAAATTCCAGTAAGATCAGGCCACATTCAGGCAAACAAGCCATGCAGGAACCATCCCGCCGGGCTACGGAAGATCCATAACCATTCCTCACTTGTCGAAATGGCCACGAAGTAGTCGCGACGCACATCACCAACCGCATCAGGCTCGGCGGCGTCCCACCAGCCACTCTCGATGCGTTCGGGACCGCAGAGCAGGCGCAGCGGACCACCGTACTGCGGCCGGCCGGCTGCTTCGTCCAAAGCCTGTGGTTTGGCGAGCAGCCACAGGGGACGCGGGCCAGGCGCCGCTTTCGCCACGTCCGGCGCAGAGGGCGGCGGCGATTCTCTTCCTGCTGGCAACTGCAATGGGAAAACCGCGCCAACGACTCGCACATTCTGCCCCGAGTCCTGCCCAAACGTCTTCCTCTCCCGCATGCGGGCAACCGTTCGGCGAGAAGGGAAACGCTCCGGGCCTGCGGAATCAGGGTTGCCGGCAAAAGGCATGACTGTCGGCGCGACTCGCCGCGAAGCATTCTCCGGGCGATGCTCGGCGACCGCCGACAGGGCATGCACGCTGTCCTTGCCAAGGCGCGCCTGCAGACCTTCGATCAGTACGGCCAGCGAATCGCCAGCACTCTTGCCGCGCGCGCCGAACAGACTCTTCGCATGCCCGGGAAGTGCTGCCGGTGCTTCCACCTGCAGGGTGATCGCGAGGACTGTGGTCGGCAATTCGAGCCTTTGCAGGCGTTCGTCGAGCACACGGGCAATCCGTTCGGCACTGCGCGTGACGCTGCTGAAAGCGAGGACGAGCATGGTAGCCGAGCGTGGCCCGCGGCCGCACTCGTGGGCGAGCTCGAAAACGCATTCACGGATTCCCGCGGCACGTACGGCAAGCCAGCCGCATAAAGTGGCCACCAGGCGACGCATGGCAAAAAAGAGAGCCATCGCGCTGTCCACCGGCATCGGCAGTTCCAGCCGCTCGGCAAAGCGCTCCGGAAAGACGAAACGTGGTCGCGGATCCGGCAAGTCGCCGAGAGCGCGTGCCAGATCATCCGCCAGATCGGCTCCAAGGCGACGCGCCAGGCCGGCACGTGGCAGGCGCAGCATGTCCGCGATCGAACGCACACCAAAGCCGACGAGACGAGCATGTTTTCGAGCTGGAAGTTCGAGCACTGCCAGCGGCAGCTTGCCGAGGCGATGCGGCAGTTCGGCCGTATCGAGACAGGCCCGATCGTCGCCGGCAGATGCCAGCCATTGTCCGGCAAGCGGTGTCGGCGCCAAGGCCGCCTGCGGTGCAAAACCCTGCTCGCTGCAGCCGGCGACCACTCGCTCGAACAGCGCTGCTGCCCCGCCGAACAGGCGTAGGGATCCGGCCACTTCGAGCAGCAGCGTCCGTGGCGGCAGCAGGCTGACTTCCGAAGTGAAGTTGCCTGCCCAACAGGCAAGCCGGATCAGCGCAGCCTGCTCGCGCGCCAGATCGCGTTCCCGTACGGACAGGCCCGGCAGGAATCCCCACGCTTCGGCCAGCCGCAGGCCGGGCAGCACGCCAGCCGATGCTGCCACATCGTCGATAACGACAATACGTTCACGATGGATGATGGCAGCAGGCGGTGGCAGGCAGGGAAACACTTCGAGTGGCAGGCGTGGCAGGGACAGAACCAGCCAGAGCATGACTTTCTTCGCGACTTTTCAGGCGTAGCGGACGTTGAATGGCGATCGACAGGGGCACCGGCTGCACGCTGCCACGGCGCTTGAGCAAACGGACGACGACTTGCCCTTCTTCTCCTGCGAGCACCAGGCGCAACGGCGCCGGCGACGCCTGACTGGCACAGACCGCCGGACGAAAAATGAACAGCAGCGTACGACTGGCCTCGGCAGCCAGTTGCAGACGCTGGAGCGATCTGACCTGGACCTCGGGCAACCAGGTGACGACAGCGCCAACCCCATCGGCAGCGAGTGAACGCTCGCAGGCCCAGGCGGCATCACGACCGGGCGCGCTGGCCACCAGCAGGCGTGACAAATCGACGCCACACGCCTGCAACGCGGGAGCATAGAGCGGATATGGCGGTGCGACACAGACCAGCCAGGCGAGTTCGTCGGTCGAGATCCGCGCCAGCGCCGGCAACAGCAAGCTCAGTTCGCCCACCCCGCGACGTGCCGGCAGGATCTCGGTCAAACTGCCACGTGGCCAACCGCCACCGGGCAATTCCCGGTCAAGCTCGGCAAAACCCGTGGGTACGCCGGGCAGCGGTGCCCTGGCCAGCGCATCTCCCCGCCAGACATCGGAACGCTCGAGGATTTGCGAAAGCGTCAGCGAGGCGCTTACCGGCGAGATCGTGCTCACATTGCCTCGCCGTCGCGGATCAAGCCGACGGCAATTCCTTCGATAGCCAGTGTCCGTGCCGCCGTATCGACGATGATCGGCTTGAAATCGGGATTCTCGGCGATCAACTCGATCACCTCGCCGTGCTGACGGAAACGCTTGACCGTCACTTCATCATCGAGCCTGGCAACGACAATCTGGCCGTTGCGCGCCTCGCTGCTGCGATGCACGGCGAGCAGATCGCCATCCAGAATGCCGGCGTCGATCATCGACAGACCACGCACGCGCAACAGGAAGTCGGCACGCGGCCGGAACAGGCTGGCATCGAGCAGGTATCGGCGTTGCACGTTTTCCATGGCCAGGATCGGGCTGCCGGCGGCCACACTGCCGATCAGTGGCAGACCGAGCTGTTCGACCAGCCGGATGCCGCGCGCCGAGCCCGGTTCGAGAACGAGGAGGCCCTTTCTGGCGAGCGCCTTGAGGTGTTCCTCAGCGGCGTTGTGCGAGGCAAAACCGAAGGCACTGGCAATCTCGGCGCGTGTCGGGGGCGCCCCAAGGCTCTCCACGGTGTTGCGGATGAATTCGAGAATTTCCCGTTGTCGCAGGGTGAGTAACTTGGCCATGGCCCTGGCCTCCTTTCTTCGTTACTGTATATTCGTACAGTATACAACGAAAAGCAAATGGGGGCGAACTTTCTGACAACGCATTCTCGAAGCCGGTCTCGGCTTTCTCGATGACAGCGCGGAACGCACGCGTACGCGACTTCGCGCACGTCATCCCTGGCTTGGAAGGCGAGCGCCGTCCTGCCGCGCTCGACCTGCATCGACGGTACGCGCTTGAAGTATGGGTCGGCCCGGAGGTCGGCGGGCAATCTGTCGCGGTTGCGCAGCGTGCGGCCCTTGCGGTGCTTGAGCCACTTCTCGCAGACCCGACAGCCGCCGATGTGGAAGTTCCCAATTTCCTCCCACACGCCGCGGAAACCGGTAGTCTGCACCTTGTCTACGCACACGGCGTCGCGCGACCAGGAGATCTTCTCGACCACGGAGTGGCTCTGCCGCCGATCCACTCCGTGATGGGCTGGGCGAACTTGGGAGATTGCAGCCACTGTAGGGCGGTGAGCTCGCCAACGAGTCGGGTCAGCGCACGGAACCGTTCCCGGTTACCGGTCAGCGGACGTCACGGAAAGTCGCCCTTCAGGAACTCGAAGTAGCGGCTGCGGCAGCAGGGACTGTGACACACCGAGTAGGCGTGACAGAAGATCTCTTCAGGCGTCAGACCGGCAGGCACGCCATGAGGCTTCTCCTGCCTGACATCCAAACTCGCAGCCACAGCCTTCAAGTGGGGGACAGCGTCGAGTTTTTCCGCCGAGTGTGGGCCGCGGGACTGACCACCTGCGCGAAGCACTTCCCCTCGCGGCTCGGCACAGTCACGACGGCGAGTCACGCACTGTGATATCTTCATGAGTAGCGTTTCCGTTCGGAGGCAGTATAGGCTGAAGTACTGGGTTTGCCGCCTGACGAGAGGGTGCGACTGCTCCAACGTCTGATCGAGAGCTTCGAACCCGAGCCCCATGTCCGAGATTCGTGGATCAACCTGTCCCGCGCGCGTGAAGCGAGGTTAAATCCGGTAAGCTTGCCTTGGCGCCCGGCCCCGAAGCAGTAGGTCGTGTTCGCGCAAGAATCGCGTGAGCTACTGGTGCCGACTGCCGACCGCCGGGAACAGGAAAGCAGTTTGCCGGTCTTAATCCCCGGACAAAAAGGCACACACGGCAGGCAGCACCGCTTGCTCCGCCCGGTGTGCGAAGAATGGCGCGCGAGCAGACCCGCAGTGTCGGAAGCGAGGATGAAGCGATGAAATTGGCAAAGCATCCCCGTATCGGTACCTTGACGGTGAGCAAGGTCCTCCCTCCGGGCCCGCCGGCGACGTGGTCGGTTGACTCTCGCACGCTCGCGCAGGATGCCTTGCGGCAGATGGCCGAGCACGATCTCGGAGCGCTCGTCGCGGTGGACGGCGAGCGCTTTGCCGGCATGTTTTCCGAACGCGATTACCTGCGCCAGGTCGTCCTCGGCAACAGAGCGGCAGCGCATGCCCAGGTGGCAGAACTGATCCGCCCCAGCCCGTTTTTCGCTACGCTGCAACAGACCGCCGAGGAATGCCTGGTCGTGATGACCGAAAACAGGCTGCACCATCTTCCGGTGCTGGAGAACGGCCGGGCGATTGGCCTGCTCTCGCTGGCAGTTCTCTTGCATGCGCTGCTTGCACATTACGAGCGGGCCTTTGCCGCCTTTGAACTGGATCAGCGCATCCTTTTCCTGCAAGGCACCTATAGCTGCTGAGCCTCACCGGCGTGGCCAGACCGCCGACATCGAGCTGCTTGACCGAGGCTTGGGTTTCTTACAACAATCGAACTCCCGTTTCCTGAAAGCCAGCAATGATCGATCAGACAGTAGAAGATTTCAGCCTGCCCGCGACCGGCGGCCGCGCCTTCACTCTTTCCGCCTGCCAGGGCAGCATCGTCGTCCTCTATTTCTACCCCAAGGACAGCACGCCCGGATGCACCACCGAAGCGCAACAGTTTCGTGACCTCCACGCCCGGTTCGTCGCAACCGGAGCCATCGTCGTCGGCGTTTCGCGTGACAGCATCAGATCACACGAAAACTTCAAGGCGAAGCAGGATCTCCCGTTCGACCTGCTTTCCGATGCCGAGGAATTGCTCTGCAGCCGCTTCGCGGTGATCAAGCAAAAATCGATGTACGGAAAACAGGTTCGTGGCATCGAGCGCAGCACCTTCGTCATCGACCGCAGGGGCGTGCTGCGGCGTGAATGGCGTGGCGTGAAGGTGGCCGGTCATGCCCAGGAAGTGCTCGATTTCATCAGCCAGATCTGACTCGCTCATCGATCCAATCCGGCAAGCGCTCCCATGGTCCGAAATACCGCAGTCACGGCCGAGCATTCGGCTGACCGCACGCCCGCGAAGCTTTTCGTCCTCGACACCAACGTCCTGATGCACGACCCGAGCAGCCTCTACCGCTTCGAGGAACACGACGTTTTCCTGCCGATGATGACCCTGGAGGAACTCGACAACCACAAGAAAGGCTTGTCCGAAATCGCCCGCAATGCTCGCCAGGTGACGCGCACACTTGACGAGATCGTCAACAGCATGGACGGGACGATCGACCAGGGCATTCCGCTCCACGGACCTTCCCGCAAGCTGGCCAACGGCCGCCTTTTCCTGCAGACGCAAGCGGTCGCCGGCGACCTGCCCGCGGGCTTGCCAACAGCAAAAGTCGACAACCAGATCCTGGCGGTCGTCATCGACCTGCAGCGACGACATCCGGAGCGCCCGGTGATCCTCGTCTCCAAGGACATCAACATGCGCATCAAAGCCCGCGTCCTCGGGCTGCAGGCGCAGGATTACTTCAACGACAAGGTCCTCGAAGACACCGATCTGCTGTACACCGGAATGCAGGAGCTTACGGCTGATTTCTGGGACGAGCATGGTCAGGACATCGAGTCGCACAAGAAGGACGGTCGCACGCTGTACCGAATCAAGGGACCGCTCTGCGCACAGTTGCTGGTCAACCAGTTTCTTTTCCAGGCGGGCGACCGGGCGCTGCATGCAATCGTCCGCGAAGTCTCCGGCCTGAGCGCCGAGATCCAGACGCTGACCGACTATACCCACCACAGGAACAGTGTCTGGGGAATCACGGCGCGCAACCGCGAACAGAATTTCGCCCTCAACCTGCTGATGAATCCGGAAGTCGATTTCGTCACCCTGCTCGGCCAGGCGGGCACCGGCAAGACCTTGCTTACCCTCGCCGCAGCTCTCACCCAGGTACTCGAAGCGAAACGTTACAGCGAAATCATCATGACCCGCGTCACCGTTCCCGTCGGCGAGGATATCGGCTTCCTGCCGGGAACCGAAGAGGAGAAGATGGGACCGTGGATGGGCGCGCTCGAAGACAACCTCGAAGTTCTCAACCGGAGCGATGACGATGCCGGTGACTGGGGCCGCGCCGCCACGCACGATCTGATCCGCAACCGCATCAAGATCAAGTCGCTCAACTTCATGCGCGGCCGCACTTTCCTCAACAGGTTCCTGATCATCGACGAAGCGCAGAACCTGACGCCGAAGCAGATGAGGACCCTGGTCACCCGTGCCGGACCCGGCACCAAGGTGATCTGCCTGGGCAACCTTGCCCAGATCGACACGCCTTATCTGACGGAAGGAAGTTCCGGACTTACCTACGTCGTCGATCGCTTCAAGGGATGGAAACATGCCGGACACATTACGCTGCAGCGCGGCGAACGCTCCCGCCTGGCCGACCACGCGGCAGAGGTGCTATAATTTTTCCGGAAGGATCGGGCCGTGTCGCATGACACGGCCCGGCCGTTTTTAGCCACCGATCCGTGCTGCCGGATCCGTGCGACAAGGATCCCACGCTTACCGGAGAGTCGATTGAAACGACGCGATTTCCTTGCCGCCTCTGCGCTTCTCTCGCTATTGGCGCCGGCGCCCGTGCTCGCCGCCAATAGCAAGAAGGCCACCAGTTCGGCTCCGGCAAAATCCACCGCTCACGGAAGTGGCAAGAGCTCGGGCGGCAAGAGCAGCAGCAAGGGCAGTTCCGGCGGCAAGGGCAGCGCGCGGGGCGGTGGCCGCGCCAGCTCTTCCAGTAAGGGCGGCAGACACAGTTACCGCCCGGTTGCCGAAACGCCAGCGGCAACGCAGCCGGCCGCGACCGTTCCGGCTGCCCCCGCCGAAGCTCGCAACGCCATCAGCCTGCCGGACGAGCCTCTGCCCAATTGGCGAAACTACGATATCACCTCGCAAATCACGATCAGCAACGTCAAGGGACGACTGCGGGTATGGATACCGCTGGCCCAATACAAGGACACTTTCTGGCAACGCTCGCTGGGCCATAGCTGGCGAGGAAATTTCGACAGCGCCGGCATTTACCGCGACCCCGTGGCCGAAATGGAAGTGTTTTACGCGGACTGGAAGGACGGCAGTGCAACGCCGCAACTGCAACTCCTCAGTCAGGTAGCGAAACAGGACCGTCATTTCGACATCACTCGACGCGGCAGCGTCGCCGAACGAGGGGACGTTCTCCGCCGCTGCCTGCAAACGACCGATCTGGTGCCGACCGACGGGCTCGTGCGCCGTACCGCCGAACGGGCGGTCGGCCGGATCAAGGATCCGGTCGCCCAGGGCAAGGCGATCTACGACTGGGTGGTGGAAAACACGAGCTACGATCCGGCGCGCAATGGCATCGGCCAGGGCGATGTCGAAGCGATGCTCGACAGTGGCCAACTGGGCGGGAAGAGCGCCGACATCTCGCTCCTCTTCGTCGCGATGTGTCGCTCGATCGGGATCCCAGCACGTCCTGTGTTCGGACTGCGTGTCGACAGCTCGCGGCTGTTCGCCGGACTCGGCGCCACCGGCAACCTGCGCGCCGTGCAACATTGCCGCGCCGAGTTCTATACGCCGGGATACGGCTGGATCCCGGTCGATCCCGGTGATGTGCGCAAGGCCATCCATGATGAGCACTTGAACAGCAGCGACCCGAAGCTCGTGGTTCTCAGAAAGCTGCTATTTGGTTTCTGGGAAATGAACTGGATCGCCTACAATTCGGCGCAGGATGTGCGCCTCTATGGCGCCACCGGCAGACCACTGCCCTTTCTGGTGCTGCCGCAGGCCGAGGCGGGAGGCATTCGTTTCGACGCCGCCGACAGCCAGCACTTCAACTACACGGTCAACGCCAGCCGCGTCGAGGTCTGAACGCAGTCGCCCTGCGGCAGTCGCCGCTCAATACGAGCCCGGATTGGCGAAATTCTCGAAGCGCGTGTATTCGCCGAGAAAGGTCAGGCGGGTGGTGCCGATCGGCCCGTTGCGCTGCTTGCCGATGATGATTTCGGCGACTCCCTTGTCCGGCGTATCCGGGTTGTAGACCTCGTCACGGTAGATGAACATGATCAGGTCGGCGTCCTGTTCGATCGCTCCCGATTCCCGCAGGTCGGACATTACCGGACGCTTGTTCGGTCGCTGTTCGAGCGACCGGTTGAGCTGCGAAAGCGCCATCAGCGGAACGCCCAGTTCCTTCGCGAGACCCTTCAGCGATCGCGAGATCTCGGAGATTTCGGTAGCCCGGTTCTCGCCCTGCGAAGTGGCGGACATCAACTGCAAATAGTCGATGACGATCAGGCCAAGCTTGCCACATTGGCGGTGCAGGCGGCGCGCACGCGCGCGCAGATCGATCGGATTGAGTGCCGGGGTCTCGTCAATGTAGATCGGTGCCTCGTGCATCTTGCCCAGGGCAAAGGACAGGCGCGACCACTCGTCGTCATTGAGACGGCCGGTGCGTACGCGATGCGCATCGAGCCGACCGACCGACGACAGCATGCGCATCGCAAGCTGCGTTCCACCCATCTCCATCGAAAAAATGGCCACGGGCAGACCGACCTCGATCGCCACATACTCGGCGATATTGAGCGCAAACGACGTCTTTCCCATCGACGGACGACCGGCGACGATCAGCAGGTCGCCGCCCTGCAGGCCCGAGGTTTTCGCGTCGAGATCGTGATAGCCGGTCGGCACGCCGGTGATGTCCGATGGATTGTCGCGATCGTGCAGTTCCTGGATACGTTCGACGACCTGCGTCAGCAGCGGGTTGATGTGCACGAAGCCGGACTGGTGACGAAAGCCGCCTTCGGCGATCGCGAAGACCTTTGCCTCCGCCTCGTCAAGCAGGGTCTTGGCATCTCGGCCGAGCGGGTTGAGCGCACTGCCAGCGATTTCATCGCCGGCAGTCACCAGTAGCCGAAGAATTGCCCGCTCCCGGACGATCTCCGCATAACGTCGAATATTCGCCGCCGACGGTGTGTTCGCCGCCAGTTCGCCAAGGTAGGCAAGCCCGCCGGTTGCATTGCCCTCGCCGGCCAGATCGAGGCCCTCGGCAACCGTCACCGCATCGGCCGGCTTGCCACGCTCGAGCAGTTTGCGAATCTGGCGGTAAATGCGCTTGTGCTCGTCGCGATAGAAATCGCCCTCGGCCATTACGTCGGCGATCTTGTCGAAGGCGGCGTTATCGAGCAGCAGGCCGCCGAGCACGGATTGCTCCGCTTCCAGTGAATGCGGTGGCACGCGCAAATGGGCCAGCGTCGTGTCGGACATCGGAATCCATCCAGTGGTCTTCGATCGACCTGGCGCGTCAACAGCGGCGGGCGCAACAGGTTTCGCCTGTATCCGATCCTCCGCCGTCCGCGCCGGGCAAAGGAATGAGTTTAGCGCGCCATTTCCTGCCGGAGAAAAAAAAACCCTGCCTTCCGGCAGGGCCCTGTTACCGACGGGCGGCGAGCTACAGCTTCGGTTGCTCGACGACGACGGCGACCGTCACCGTCGCCAGCACGTCGCTGTGCAGCGACACCTCCAACTGCGTCTCGCCAATCGTCTTGAGCGGACCGGCAGGCATGCGAATCGCCGATTTCTCGATCTCGAATCCAAGCGCGCGCAAGCCATCGGCGACGTCGAAATTTGTCACCGAACCGAACAGGCGACCATCGACACCGGCCTTGCGCGCAATCGTCACCACCACTCCACCGAGCTTCTCGGCCTGTGCTTGCGCGGCGGCCAGTTTCTCGCCGGCAATGCTTTCGAGTTCGGCACGCTTCGCTTCGAACTCCTGCAGTGCAGCAGGCGTCGCACGCTTGGCCTTCCCCTTGGGAATCAGATAGTTGCGAGCATA
Organism: Accumulibacter sp.; assembly: GCF_023806565.1. Taxonomy (GTDB): domain Bacteria; phylum Pseudomonadota; class Gammaproteobacteria; order Burkholderiales; family Rhodocyclaceae; genus Accumulibacter. The sequence goes on from NZ_JAMTDV010000012.1 coordinate 18,389, forward strand.
GCCAGCGCGCACCTTGAGGAGATCGCCGAGGTTTCCGAGGTGGGCGACCTTTTCCATCAGAATGATTTGCATCGTCGTCTCCTACTGGTGATTGTCGGTGTACGGCAGCAGCGCGAGAAAACGGGCGCGCTTGATGGCAACCGACAGCATGCGCTGATAACCCGCCTTGGTCCCGGTCAGGCGCGCCGGCATGATCTTGGCGTTCTCGGCGATATACTCCTTGAACAGATCGACGTCCTTGTAGTCGATCTCTTCCATCTTCTCGGCAGTGAAGCGGCAGAACTTGCGCCGCTTGAACAGACCACTTCCCCGCTTCTTGACGTTCTTGTCATCCTTCTTCTTGAAGAATCTTGCCATCTTGATTTCCTTCGACAAATTCGATCGTAGTGATATGCAGTCTCGGCTGCTTGCTGTTTCGGCTACGGGCGGCGAGAAAGCCGGTCAGGCGAAGCGCCGCGCCGGGACTTGCCGCCGCCAGCCAGCGTGCCGTCGGACCCAGCGCAATCGCCCGGATCTCGCACTCGACGCGACGGGGACTGCCGGCTTCCACCTGTTCCGACTGGTGTTCGATCAGGCATTCCGTGACCGGCACGCCAGCCGGCGTGAAGCGCAGCCCCTGCCGCTCGATCAGGGTTCCGGTCAGCTCGAGCCGATTCAGCAGCGCCTCGACAATCAGTCAGCCGACTGCTCGGCCGTTGTCGGCGCGCGCACCTCGAGCAGCGACTTGGACTTCTCGTCCTTCATCATTGGCGAAGGCGAGCTCACCGCACGCTTCGTCTTGATCGTCAGGTGTCGAAGAATCGCGTCGTTGAACTTGAAGCCATGCTCGAGTTCGCTCAGGGTCGCGCCATCGCACTCGATGTTCATCAGCACGTAGTGCGCCTTGTGCAACTTCTGGATCGGATAGGCCAGCTGGCGACGTCCCCAGTCTTCGAGACGATGGATCTGCCCGGCACGCCCGGCGATGAGTGACTTGTACCGCTCGACCATCGCCGGGACCTGTTCACTCTGGTCGGGATGGACGATGAGGACGATTTCGTAATGGCGCATGCATACTCCTTGTGGTTGAAGCCCCCCGCCATGCGAACGGTGGAGCAAGGTGGAAAAACCCGCTATTGTAACCGTCTTCCGGCGGGTCGATCAATGTGCTTTCTTGCCAAATCTTTCCTGCCAATCGCGGCTACCGGATCTGCGACACGATAGTGTACATCGTGGCCAGGTATGTGGCCGAAAGGCAGTCATGGCCCGGACGAAGAGCTCTGGAGGTAGCGATCGAGCGCCGGCGAGAAGTTGCCGGCGCGGGACATTTCGCCGGACAGGCCTTTCGCCGCGTCGATTTCCGCCGGGCTCATGCTGCGAGCCAACTGAGCACGATGGTTCGGCGCCGGATTGCCCGGGGAGGAATCGTTGCGGGCCGATACGCTGTAGAGCGCGTAGGCAACGACGAGGTTTCTGGATACACCCTGACCGAGCTGGTAACAGACGCCCAGCAGCAATTGCGCACGTGCATCCCCCCGATCAGCAGACTGACGATACCACTTCGCCGCTTCCCTGAAGTCGAGCGCAACACCCAGGCCACTTTCATGGAGCACGCCGAGGAGGAGCTGGGCACCCGGGTTTCCCTGCTCCGCTGCAAGGCGATACCAGTGCGCGGCCTGCGCGAGGTCCTTGGCAACGCCATCGCCATTCTTGTACATTTCTCCGAGCGCGAACTGTGCCTGCGCATAGCCCTGTTCGGCCGACCGACGATACCACTGGACGGCTTCCCGGTAATCCTGCGCGACGCCCCGACCAAGATCGTAGATCTCGCCAACCCTGTACTGGGCCACTGCGTCGCCCTTCCTCGCCGCCTGGTAAATCGCCTGTGGCAGCCCCCGGTCGGCCGCTGCCGCGGTAAACAGAACGCCGGCAAGCACGCAGGCAACGACCCATTTCTTCATCGACACACTCCCCAGAACAATTCGACCGATCTCCGGCCAGCGCGCAAACGGATGCCGGCCGTACTGCCCTGGCCGCTGGCGCCATTCCTGCCGCGAGTTGCTGGCAGCGCCGGCACGTCAATTCAGATCGATCGCGTACCGTTTGAGGTCGTCCAGGCCGACGATCAGCAGCGCGGCTTCATTGGTGGCATTGAGAACGACGCGTGGCGCCTTGCCCGCGTGCAGGGCTTCGCGCCAGCGCATGGCACAGAGGCACCAGCGGTCGCCCGCCTTGAGTCCGGGAAAGGCGAACTCGGGACGGGGCGTCGACAGGTCGTTGCCACGCGCCTTGGAAAATTCCAGAAATTCGCTGGTTAGCAGCACGCAAATCGTGTGGCTGCCAAGGTCTTCGTCCCCGGTGTTGCAACAACCGTCGCGATAAAACCCGGTCATCGGCTTCTCGCTGCACGAACCCAGCGGTCCGCCGAGAACGTTGCGCTGGCCACCACCGGTGTCGTCGGGCTTCATTGCAGCTCGTCAATCCAGGCCTGCTGGATCGCTTCCAGGATCTTCTCGCCACAGTGCCGGGAGTCGTCTTCGAAGCCGGGCAGAGCGAGCACCCAGTTCATCAGGTCGACGAAGTTGATCTGCAGCGGATCAATCTGCGGATGAGCTTCCGCCAGTTCGACGGCAATCTCGTTGATGTCGGTCCATTTCATCGATGCCCCTCCTTGGCCATATTGATCGAATAACGCGGGATTTCGATCACCAATGGCGTTTCATTGACGATCACCTGGCACGACAGCCGTGAGTTCGGTTCGAGACCCCAGGCCTTGTCGAGCAGATCGTCTTCGATCTCGTCGGAAGGTTCGAGTGCTTCGAATCCCTCGCGCACGATGACATGACAGGTGGTGCAGGCGCACGACATTTCGCAGGCATGCTCGATGGCGATCCCGTTTTCGAGCAGGTTCTGGCAAAGGGATTCGCCCGCTTGTGCCTCGATCAGCGCACCTTCGGGACAGATCTCGACGTGCGGCAGGACGATGACCTGCGTCATGTCGCTTCTCCGGTGTGCGCAATCGTCGTATCGCTGTCGAGTTCGCTGATCCTGCGGCCGGCGAAAGCGCGGCGGATCGACTTGTCCATGCGTCGTGCGGCGAAGTCCTTGGTGTCGGCTTCGAGGTCATCCATCGCCAGCACGATCTGGCGGCGGTTGTCGCCGCGCGTCGCTGCCTGCAGCTTGCCAATGTCGGCGTCGATGCGCGCCCGCTCGTCTGCGCTCAGCAGTTCGCCGTCGCCGACCAGCGCCGCGCGTACCGCCTCGAGCAGGCGTTCGGCGTCGATCTGCGCTTCCCGCAGCGCTCGCTGGAGCGCATCGTCCCGGACGTGCTGCAGCGAATCCTTGAGCATTTCGGCGATTTCGTCGTCCGACAGGCCATACGAGGGCTTGACCACGATGCTCGCTTCGACGCCGGAAGTCTTCTCGCGCGCCGTGACTGCCAGCAGACCATCCGCGTCGACCTGGAAAGTGACGCGGACGCGAGCAGCACCCGCCACCATCGGGGGGATCCCGCGCAGTTCGAAGCGGGCCAGCGAGCGGCAGTCCCCAACCAGTTCGCGCTCGCCCTGCACGACGTGCACTGCCAGCGCCGTCTGGCCGTCACGAAAGGTCGTGAACTCCTGTGCACGCGCCGTCGGAATCGTTGCGTTACGGGGAATGATCTTCTCCACAAGTCCGCCCATGGTTTCGATCCCGAGCGACAGCGGAATGACGTCGAGCAGCAGCCAGTCGTCGCCGGCGGCGCCATTGCCGGCCAGCAGGTTTGCCTGCTTGGCCGCCCCGATGGCGACGACCTTGTCGGGATCGAGATTGTTCAGTGGGTCCTGCCGGAAGAAATCGCCGACTGCGCGCTGCACCTGCGGCATGCGCGTGGCGCCGCCGACCATCACCACGCCCTTGACGTCGGCAACGGACAGGCCGGCATCGCGCAGCGCCTTCTTCACCGGCTGCATGGTCTTCGCCACCAGGGTCTGCGTGATCTCGGAAAAGATCTCGGTGCTCAGAGTCAGGTCGACGATCTCGCCACTGTCGAGACGCGCGCTGATCGGAGCCACGCCATGAAAGGTCAGGTATTCCTTGGCCTCGCGGGCGCGCGTCAGCAGCACGCGCGCGTCCTCGACCGACAAGGGCTTGAGCCCAGCCGTTTCGAGGATCCAGCAGAAGATGCGGTGGTCGAAGTCATCGCCACCGAGCGCCGAGTCACCGCCGGTCGCCAACACTTCGAAAATGCCGCGCGACAGCCGCAGGATCGAAATGTCGAAAGTGCCGCCACCAAGGTCATACACCGCATAGACGCCTTCGGCGGCGTTGTCGAGACCGTAGGCAATCGCTGCCGCGGTCGGCTCGTTGAGCAGGCGCAGCACCGGCAGTCCGGCGAGCCGGGCAGCATCCTTGGTGGCCTGCCGCTGGGCATCGTCGAAATAGGCGGGAACCGTGATCACCGCCCCCAACAGTGCACCTCCCAGCGACGCTTCGGCGCGCAGGCGCAGGTTGCGCAGGATCTCGGCCGAAACCTCGACCGGACTCTTCAGACCGGCAACAGTGTGCAGGCGCAGCATGCCCGGCGCGTCGTCGAAGCGGTAGGGCATTCCCTCGCGATTGCTGATGTCCGCCAGGCCGCGGCCCATGAACCGCTTGACGGAGACGATCGTGTTGCGGGGATCGAGCGCCTGCCGGGTTTGTGCGTCGTAGCCGACTTCGGTCTGCCCATCCGGCATGTAGCGGACCACCGAAGGCAGCAACGGACGCCCGAGCTCGTCGCTGAGGACAACCGCCAGACCACTGCGCACCGTTGCCACCAGCGAATTGGTCGTTCCCAGGTCGATGCCGACGGCCAGTCGGTGCTGGTGCGGCGCACTGGATTCACCCGGTTCCGCAATCTGTAGAAGTGCCATGAAGGAATTCCTGGTCCTTGTTGCAGGTGGCTCGGTGCAGAAGCCTTGCTTGCTACCTACTCCTCGCAGGCCGCCATCGCATCGTCGATCTCGGTGAGCAGCTTTTCCAGGAACATCAGGCGCCGCACGTGGTCCGCCGCTCCTTCCAGATCGCGCCGGTCGTCTAACAGGACGGCGACGGCCTCGTAGCGATCACGCAGGTCCCGCTGCAGGCGATGGTGCAAGCGCTCGAGTTCGTGGTGTTCGCCAGCGGCGCGCGCTTCGCCAACCGCCTCGCGCCATTCCATCTGTTCGACCAGGAACTCCGCCGGCATCACGGCATTGTTGTCGATGGCGACATCGTGCGCCGCCAGTTGCAGGAGGTACATTGCCCGCAGCAAGGGCCTCTTGAGCGTCTGGTAGGCCTCATTGACGCGCGTCGCCCATTGCAGCGAGAGCCGCCGTTCCGCCTCGCCGGCACTCGCGAAACGGTCCGGATGAACCCTGGACTGCATTTCGAGGTAGCGCCGGTCGAGTTGCGCCGAATCGAGCCGGAAAGCGATCGGCAGATCGAAAAGCGTGAAGTGATCGGCATTGAAGTCCATGATCTTTCGGCAGCGCAAGCCCCCTCGGCCGGCGGCGCGAACAGGCGACAGAGCCCGCTGCTCCCCCGCTCGGTCGACGCACTAGACGTTGAAACTCTCGCCGCAGCCGCAGGCGTCCTTGACGTTCGGGTTGTTGAAGCGGAATCCTTCGTTGAGACCCTCGCGCGCGTAGTCGAGCTCGGTACCGTCGAGATAGGGAAAGCTTTTCGGATCGATCAGAACCTTGACGCCGTGCGACTCGAATTCGATGTCGTCCGGTCGTGCGATGTCGGCGAACTCAAGCTTGTAGGCCATCCCGGAACAGCCACTGGTGCGCACGCCAAGCCGCAGTCCGATGCCCTTTCCGCGTTTGACCATGTAGTTCGCCACGTGCCTGGCTGCCCGTTCGGAAAGCGTCACTGCCATGAAAAACCTCCTGCTTTACTGGTCTGTCAAGCCGAGACTGGCTCGCCGTGCTTCTTCTTGTAGTCGGCCACTGCCGCCTTGATCGCGTCTTCCGCGAGGATCGAGCAGTGAATCTTTACCGGCGGCAGCGCCAGCTCGTCGGCAATCTGCGTGTTCTTGATCTCGAGGGCCTGATCGACCGTCTTGCCCTTTACCCACTCGGTCACCAGCGAAGACGATGCGATCGCCGATCCGCAACCATACGTCTTGAACTTCGCGTCCTCGATGACGCCGCCCTTGCCGACCTTGATCTGCAGCTTCATCACATCACCGCAGGCAGGCGCGCCGACCATGCCGGTGGCCACCCCCTCTTCTTCCTTTCCGAACGAACCGACGTTGCGTGGATTCTCGTAGTGATCCAGCACCTTGACACTGTATGTCATCCTGCTTCTCCTTCAACATTTCCTCAATGTGCGGCCCACTGGACCGTGCTCAGATCGATCCCTTCCTGCACCATCTCCCACAGCGGGGAAAGTTCGCGCAATCTGCCGATCTTCTCGTGCAGCAACTTGATCGCGTACTCGATGTCTTCCTCGGTAGTGAAACGCCCCAGCGTAAAGCGGATCGAACTGTGCGCGAGTTCGTCATCGCGACCGAGCGCGCGCAACACGTACGACGGCTCGAGCGACGCCGAGGTACAGGCCGAGCCGGAGGATACCGCCAGATCCTTGATCGCCATCAGCAGCGACTCGCCTTCGACGTAGGCAAAGCTGATGTTCAGATTGTGCGGCACCCGATGCTCCATGTCGCCATTGACATAAACGTGCTCGATGTCCGCCAGCCCTTTGAGCAGACGGTCGCGCAGCATGCGGATGCGCTCGTTCTCGGCGCCCATCTCCAGCCGTGCCAGCCGGAAAGCCTCGCCCATGCCGACGATCTGATGGGTGGCCAGCGTGCCGGAGCGGAAGCCGCGTTCGTGACCACCGCCATGCATCTGCGCGTTCAGGCGAACACGCGGCTTGCGACGAATGTACAAGGCACCGATCCCTTTCGGGCCGTAGGTCTTGTGCGCCGAGAAGCTCATCAGATCGACCTTCAATGCGCCCAGATCGATTGCCACCTTGCCCGTCGCCTGCGCGGCATCGACATGGAAGATGATCCCGCGCGATCGGCAAATCTCGCCGATTTCGCCGATCGGCTGGATGACACCGATCTCGTTGTTGACCAGCATCACCGACACGACGATGGTATCCGGGCGCAAGGATGCGCGGAACACGTCGAGGTCGAGCAGGCCGTTGTCCATGACTTCGAGATAAGTGACCTCGAATCCCTGGCGCTCGAGTTCGCGACAGGTATCGAGTACGGCCTTGTGCTCGGTCCTGACCGTGACCAGGTGCTTGCCCTTGCCGGCATAGAACTGGGCAGCCCCCTTCAGCGCCAGATTGTTCGACTCGGTCGCTCCCGAAGTCCAGACGATCTCCTTCGGATCCGCATTGACCAGCTTCGCGACTTCCTCGCGCGCTTCCTCGACGGCCGCCTCGGCTTCCCAGCCGAAGGAATGCGAACGCGAGGCAGGGTTGCCGAATTTCCCCACCAGATAGGGGATCATCTTCTCGGCTACGCGCGGATCGACCGGCGTCGTTGCCGAATAATCGAGATAGATGGGCAGTTTCAGCATCACGGTTGCTCCGGGGTGTTCATGAGAGTGTTCGTGCTCGCACAGAATGTTCCTGTCGGTAACGGTCAGAACGCCATCGCGGTCAGCCGCTGCAGCCCGGCGATGGTTGCCTGCAGCGTACTCAGGAAGCCGGCCACCTGCTTTTCGTCGTTACCGACACCAAGACTGACACGCACCGCACCGCGAGCCAGTCCGGGATCAACTCCCATCGCCCGCAGCACGTGCGAGGGCTCCGGATTGGCACTGGAACAGGCAGCGCCGCTGGCGACTGCGAAACCTGCCCGATCGAGGTATCCGACCAGTGTTTCGCCGTCGAGTTCACGAAACGCAAAATAGACGGTGTTCGGCAGCCGCTCCGCAGTCTGGCCGAAAATTGTCGCGCCGAGCGTCTGCAGACCGGCTTCGAGTTGCCCGCGCAGGACGCGCAATCGCCGCGCCAACTCGCCCTGCCGCGTCGCTGCCAGCTCGCAGGCGACACCGAAACCGACGATCGCCGCGACGTTTTCGGTTCCCGAGCGCAAGCCGCGTTCGTGACCGCCGCCGGCGATCAACGGTTCGAGTTCGACCCGCTTGTCCAGCAACAAAGCGCCGGCACCTTTGGGACCGCCGATCTTGTGCGCCGACAGCGTCAGCGCATGCACACCGGCGGCATTGAGCCGGCGGAAGTCGACCGGAATCTTGCCAACCGCCTGTACCGCATCGCTGTGAAACCACGCACCCGACCGGCGCGCCAGTTCAGCGAGCGACGCCACGTCCTGCAGCACGCCCGTTTCGTTGTTGGCCAGCATCAACGAGACGATTTTCGGCTTGCGCTCCATCACCTGCGCGAAATGTGCGGGATCGACACGCCCGGCGCAGTCGACCGCCAGTTTTTCGAGCATCCAACCACGCCGCGCGAGTTGTTCGGCAGGCTTGATCACGCATGGGTGCTCGATCGCACTCACTGCCACCAGACCGGGCCGCAGACAGGCAGCAGCGCCTTTGAGCAACAGATTGTTGGCTTCCGAACCGCCACTGGTGAAAACGACTTCCGTAGCGTGCGCCCCGACCGCAGCAGCGACCTGGCTGCGCGCCTCGTCGATCGCCCGCCGTGCTGCTCGCCCGTACTCGTGCCGGCTGGACGCGTTGCCGAAGCGCAGCGAAAAATACGGCAGCATCGCTTCGAGCACCGCCGGATCGGTCGGCGTGCTGGCATTGTGATCGAGATAGACGGGAGCGAACACCTCGCGCCTCAGCCGCTGACGGGAGCCGCCTTGGCGCGCGCGCGCGGCTTTGCGCGGCGCGTATCATGAAGAACCGAGACCTTGCCCCCGGTCTTCCCGAGCTGTTGCTCGACAAGCTCGGACAGCGTTACCGAACTCAGGAACTCGTACATCTTGTCGTTCAGCGTCGCCCACAGTTCGTGCGTCATGCAGCGCTCATCGTCGCGACAGTTCTCGCGACCGCCGCACTGGGTCGCGTCAAGCGGCTCATCTACCGCGCGAATGATGTCGGTAACCGTTATTTCATTCGTCGGCCGCGCCAGACAGTAGCCACCGCCCGGACCACGCACGCTGTCAACCAGACCATAGCGACGCAGCTTGCCAAACAGCTGCTCGAGATACGAAAGGGATATTTTCTGACGATCGCTGATTCCTGCCAGCGAAACCGGACCCTCGCTGCAACGCAGCGCCAGGTCGATCATCGCGGTCACTGCGAAACGTCCTTTGGTGGTTAGTCGCATAGATCCTCCACGCACAATAGTTGATCGAATTGCTACAGTATAATGATGGCGCCAGCTTTAATCAACTATTTTACTCAAGTATTCGGGATCGAACTGATCGCCGCCCAGCACGTCGCCCTGGATGTCGACGCCGACTTCGACGAGCTTTCCGAGCAAACGTTCAAAACGCCGGTCCGCCTCGACCGCATGGTCGAGCAGCCCGTGAATTGCCTTGGCCAGCGGATCGTCTTGATCGCCGGCCAGCGCATAGGCCGAAAAACCCAACTGTCCGGCCATCTCCTCGCGCCTCTTGGCCTGCGCGCTGTCGATGATGCGTGCAGGGTTTCCGACCGCGGTTGCCCCCGCCGGCACGTCCTTGATCACGACGGCGTTCGACCCGACCTTGGCCGCCGCTCCGACGGTGATCGGACCCAGTACCTTGGCACCGGCACCGACCACGACGCCGTTTTCCAGCGTCGGATGCCGCCTCCCCTTGTGCCACGAGGTACCGCCCAGCGTGACTCCGTGGTAGAGCGTGACATCGTCGCCGATCACCGCTGTTTCGCCGATCACCACTCCCATCCCGTGATCGATGAAAAAGCGTCGGCCGACGACCGCTCCCGGATGAATCTCGATTCCCGTGAAGAATCGTCCCAGGTGCGAAACCGCTCGTCCCAGCCAGTACAGGCGATGCGTCCACAACCAGTGAGCAAGGCGATGGCAGAGCATCGCATGCACGCCCGGATAGCAAGTCAGCACCTCCCAGAAAGTGCGGGCTGCGGGGTCACGGTCGAACACGGACTGAATGTCTTCACGCAGATGGTTGAACATCGAAAGGCAATCCTCGTTCACTTTGCAGCATCATACAATATCCGACTAAATCGTTCCACTATTAGGGACACCTTCGGCGTGCGGCGCGGGCTCCGCGAACTTCCGCTCGACTGCGTCGAGCAAGCCACGCAGGATGTTGATTTCGTCGCGTTCGAGTTCGGCGCGGCCGAACAGGCGCCGCAATTTGGGCAACAGCCGCCGCGGCCGTTGCGGGTCGAGAAAGCCACTGCCAATCATCACCCGTTCAAGGTGCGCAAAAAACAAGGCCACTTCCTGGTGGCTCGCGGGTGGCGAGGCAAAGGGGACCGCCTTGCTCGCTACCGGTGGCAACCCCGCGAATGCAGCGAGACGCAATTCGTAGCACAGCACCTGTACTGCCGAAGCCAGATTCAGCGAACTGTAATCCGGAGCCGCCGGAATGAAGACCGTTCGCTGACAACGCTGCACTTCGATGTTCGACAGTCCGGCGGTTTCGTTGCCGAAGACGAGTGCCACTTCGCCCGCGCCTGCCCGGGCCAGAATTTCGGCGGCAGCAGCGCGCGCCGCCAGCGGCGGGGGCCCGAGGTTGCGGTGCCGCGCCGAAACCGCGCAGGCAAAGACGCAGTCAGCCAGGGCCGCGTCAAGACTGGCACAGATCTCTGCCTGAGCAAGAACGTCAGCGGCGCCTGCCGCGCGCGCCACCGCCTCGTCGTCCGGGAAACGCTTGGGATCGATCAACAGCAGGCGCGACAAGCCCATCGTCTTCATCGCACGCGCAGCGGCGCCGATGTTGCCCGGATGGCTGGTGTGCGAGAGAACGACTCGCACGCGGTCGAGTGGCGAGCCTGCAGATCGAGACCGCACAGGCAGGTTCATATTAGAATCGGGATTCTTCCATACCCATCGGGTGGCAACCGTCACCCGACGGTTTCCGCAAAAGCCATGCATCCAGCTCTCAACATCATCATCAAGGCGGCGCGACGAGCCAGCCAGATCATCAACCGTGCCTCACTCGACCTTGACCACCTCCAGGTCACCACCAAGCGCCAGAGTGATTTCGTCACCGAAGTGGACCGGAAAGCCGAGGCGGCAATCATCGAGGTGCTGCGCGAGGCGTATCCCGAATATGGGATTCTAGCAGAAGAGTCGGGCCAGACCGCGGGCAGCGCCAACGGTAGCGAGTATCAGTGGATCATCGATCCGCTCGACGGCACGACCAACTTCATCCACGGCTTTCCGCAGTACGCCGTTTCGATTGCCCTCGCCCACCGCGGACAGGTCACGCAAGCGGTGGTGTACGACACCGTGCGCAACGAGATGTTCACCGCCAGCAAGGGCGGCGGCGCCTTCCTCAACGAACGTCGCATCCGGGTCAGCAAGTGCATCAGATTGGAAGACGCACTGATCGGCACCGGTTTCCCCTACCGGATCTACGACCACATCGACGCCTATTTGGCAATCTTCAAGGAACTGGCGCGCAAGAGCGCCGGCATTCGCCGTCCGGGCGCCGCTGCGCTGGATCTCGCCTACGTCGCCTGCGGACGTTTCGACGGCTTCTGGGAGTTCGGCCTGTCGCCCTGGGATATCGCCGGCGGCGCGCTGCTGATTTCCGAAGCCGGTGGCTTGGTTAGCGACCTCGCCGGCAACGAGAGATACCTGCAGACTGGCAACCTGGTCGCCGGCACGCCAAAGGTCTTCGCGCAGTTGCTGCAGTTGATCGACGGTCACCGAACGCCTGGCCTGGCGGCCTGACCCCACCATGGCGATCGCGGCGGGCTCTGGATTGCCGGACGGGGGACCCGGATGGCGGTACCCGCGCATCCGTGGTCGGAACAGCACTCGGGAAGCGCTACGCAAAGCGTCGACGACCAGCCGCGGGCGGCTGGCCTAAGATTCTTGTCCGGGGGACTTTGCGTTCCGGTGAACACGCCAACCCTGCTCCATGCACTGCAAGCGGACATCACCACGCTGGCAGCCGACGCCATCGTGAACGCCGCCAACTCGTCGCTGCTCGGCGGCGGCGGGGTCGACGGGGCGATCCACCGCGCTGCCGGTCCCGAACTGCTGCACGCATGCCGTCGGCTAGGCGGCTGCCGGACGGGCGACGCAAAACTGACCGAAGCGTTTCGCCTGCCTGCCCGCTATGTCATTCATACCGTCGGACCCGTCTGGCGTGGCGGTGCCAACGGCGAGGCGGAACTGCTCGCTTCGTGTTATCGCCGCTCGATCGAGCTCGCCGCCGCGCACGGGGTCGTACGCCTGGCCGTGCCGAGCATCAGCACCGGCATCTACGGCTACCCGATCGAGCAGGCGGCAGGCATCGCCGTAGCGACGGTCCGCTCGGCAGTGCGGGATTTTGGCCAGGTGCGCGAGGTACTGTTCTGTTGCTACTCGTCGCACGATCTCCGGACTTACCAGGCGCTGCTCGACGAAAGCAGCCCCAGAAATGACTGACCGCGAAAACTGTCAGCAGCGCGCTCCGGTCGGACAGGTCGGTGCAGTGACCGCCGGCGCCAGCGGAAGCCCTTCCTTGTCCCAGGCGAGAATCCCGCCCTTCAGGTCATACACGGTCGAATAGCCCGCCTGCTGCGACAGGAACTCGCCGGCGGCCCGGCTGCGCTTGCCACTGCGACACACGAGGATCACCGGCTGCTTCCTTTTCGTCGCCTCCTGTACGCTCGCCAACCACGCAGGCGGATCAGACCGGCCACGTTCATCGACGAAAGTCAGCAGCCTGCTGCCGGCGATGACCCCGGTCTCCTTCCATTCCCCTTCGGTGCGGACGTCGATGATCGGTACGCCCGAGGCACTCAGGCGAGCCACTTGCGCCGGGTCGATCTCGACGACTTCGGCGTGCGCGACAAGGGAAAACAGCGAGCCAAGAAACCAGCAAACCGACATGCGAACCATCAGCGATACTCCCCGTACAACGAAACCAGAATTTTACAGCGGGACCAATGCTGCAACGCGTGCGCAACAGCCTGCGGCAAGCGCTCAACCGCGCCGCATGAGCTCGCAACTTTGCACGACAACTCTTTTCACGGCTCCGGCGCCGCGCTAGTATGCCGCTCTTGGGAGCCAGCGGCCGTGGCTCCGGACTCGTACCGAAGAAAGGATACGTGTTGAAGCCCACCGATATAGGCACGCCCGACTACTTCCACAAAGTCGTTGATTGTCAGTGGGCCTGCCCTGCCCACACTCCCGTTCCCGAATACATCCGCCTGATTGCTGCCGGCCGCTACAGCGAGGCCTACCTGGTCAATTGGGTGTCGAATGTCTTCCCGGGAATTCTCGGACGCACCTGCGACCGACCCTGCGAGCCGGCCTGCCGCCGCGGCCGGGTCGAGGAGGAAACCACCGATGGCCACGAGCGCAAGGAGCCGGTGGCGATCTGCCGCCTGAAGCGGGTCGCCGCCGACTACAAGCAGGACATCCGGCCTCGCCTGCCACGGCCGGCGGCGCAAAAGAACGGCCGACGCATCGCCTGCGTCGGCGCCGGTCCGGCCTCGCTGACGGTGGCACGCGACCTCGCGCCGCTCGGTTACGAAGTGGTGGTGTACGACGGCGACGCCCGCGCCGGCGGCATGATCCGCACGCAGATCCCGAAATTCCGTCTGCCCGAGGAGATCATCGACGAGGAGACCGGCTACGTGCTCGACCTGGGGGTCGACTTTCGCAGCGGGCAGTACGTCCGTTCGCTGAAAGCCCTGCTCGCCGAAGGCTATGACGCGGTTTTCGTTGGTTGCGGCGCGCCGCGCGGACAGGATCTCAACATTCCCGGGCGCAAGGAAGCGGCCACGCACATCCACCTGGGAATCGACTGGTTGGCGAACGTCGCCTTTGGCCATGTCACCTCGATCAAGCGGCGGGTGATCGTGCTCGGTGGCGGCAATACGGCCATGGACTGCTGCCGTTCGGCGCGCCGGCTCGGCGGCGAAGACGTCAAGGTGATCGTCCGCTCGGGCTTCGAGCAGATGAAAGCCAGCGCCTGGGAAAAGGAGGACGCGATGCACGAAGGCATCCCGATCCTCAACAACCTGGTGCCCAAGGCCTTCACGCACAACAGCGGACGGCTCACCGGCGTCACTTTCGAGAAGGTGCGTTCGGTATACGACGAGCGCGGACGGCGCACGCTGGTGCCGACCGGCGAACCCGACGCGCACTTCCTCTGCGACGAGGTGCTGGTCGCCGTCGGCCAGGAGAATGCCTTTCCATGGATCGAACGCGATGCCGGCATCGAGTTCGACAAGTGGGGGCTGCCCAAACTCGACGAACGGACGATGCAGTCCACCCTGCCCAACGTCTTCTTTGGTGGCGACGCCGCATTCGGGCCGAAGAACATCATCTGGGCGGTGGCGCATGGGCACGAGGCGGCGGTATCGATCGATCGGCTGCTGAACGGCGAGGACATCGCCGTGCGACCGGCGCCGATGACCAATCTCGTCTCGCAGAAGATGGGCATTCACGCCTGGCGCTACGACAACGCAATCTCGATCGACCGTCGCCTGCGCGTACCCCTGCGCGACGTCAGTGCGGCGCTGAAGAACATCAGGATCGAGGTCGAGCTCGGTTTCGACCCGCAGCTGGCTTTCAAGGAAGCGCAGCGCTGCCTGAACTGCGACGTGCAGACGGTTTTCCAGTCGAGGCTGTGCATCGAGTGCGACGCCTGCATGGACATCTGTCCGATGGACAGCATCAGCTTCACCAGCAACGGCGATGAGGAGGAATTGCGACCACGGCTGCGCGCTCCGGCGCTCAACCTGAGCCAGGATCTCTACGTGTCGGAGACACTGAAGACCGGGCGGGTGATGGTCAAGGACGAGGACGTGTGCCTGCACTGCGGCCTGTGCGCCGAGCGCTGCCCGACCGGAGCGTGGGACATGCAGAAGTTCCTGCTGGTGATGACACACGCCGGCGCCGGCTGCCGCAACGCGGCGCTTGCGCAGGATTCGCAACAAGCAGCCGCCTGAGGAGCGAAAATGCAGAAGATCGAAGCGGTCAATGATTTCGTCATCAAGTTCGCCAACATCAACGGCTCGGGCTCGGCGTCGGCCAACGAACTGTTCGCGCGTGCGATCCTGCGCATGGGCGTGCCGGTTTCGCCGCGCAACATCTTCCCGTCCAACATCCAGGGCCTGCCTACCTGGTTCGAGGTGCGAGTCACCGAGCACGGCTATCTGGGCCGGCGCGGCGGCGTAGACATGATGGTGGCGATGAATCCGCAGACCTGGGATCAGGACGTGCGGGAAATCGAATCCGGCGGCTACCTCTTCTACGACAGCTCGAAGCCGCTGCCGCGCTCGCGATTTCGCGACGACATCCACATCCTCGCGATGCCGCTGACCGAGCTGTGCAACGACAACTACAGCGATGCGCGCGAGCGGCAGTTGTTCAAGAACATTCTTTACGTCGGCGCCCTGGCGACATTGCTCGACATCGACGCAGCCGAAATCGAGAAGCTTTTCGCCGAGCAGTACCGCGGCAAGGAAAAACTGCTCGACGCCAACATCCGTGCCCTGACGCTGGGCCGCGACTACGCTCGCGCCAACCTCAAACCGATCGCGCTCAAGGTCGAGCGCCGCGACTGCGTCGGCGATCGCATATTCGTCGATGGCAACACTGCCGCGGCACTCGGCTGCATCTACGGCGGTGCGACGGTTTGCGCGTGGTATCCGATCACTCCCTCGTCGTCGGTCGCCGAGGCTTTCCAGCGCTACGCGCAGAAACTGCGCATCGACCCGGAAACCGGCGGACGTCGCTACTCGATCGTGCAGGCCGAAGACGAACTGGCGTCGATCGGCATGGTCATCGGCGCCGGCTGGAACGGCGCGCGCTCGTTTACCGCCACTTCCGGCCCTGGCGTTTCCTTGATGTCCGAGTTCATCGGCCTCGCCTATTTCGCCGAGATTCCGGCGATGGTGATCAACGTCCAGCGCGGCGGCCCCTCCACCGGCATGCCGACGCGCACCCAGCAGGCGGACATCCTGGCCTGCGCCTACGCCTCGCACGGAGACACCAAGCACGTCCTGCTGTTCCCGGAAGATCCCTACGAATGTTTCGAAATGTCGGCGCAGGCACTCGATCTTGCGGAACGCCTGCAGACGCCGGTATTCGTCATGTCGGATCTCGACATCGGCATGAACCAGCGGCTGTGCCGTCCTTTCACCTGGGACGACAGCCGCGAATACGACCGTGGCAAGGTGATGACCCGCGAGGCACTCGACGCCGGCGCCGACTTCGGACGTTACCTCGACGTCGACGGCGACGGCATCCCCTACCGCACCTATCCGGGAACGCATCCGACCAAGGGCGGCTACTTCACCCGCGGCACCACCAAGAACGCCTACGCCGGCTACTCCGAGGCAGGCGCCGACTACATCTACAACATGCAGCGGCTGCAACAGAAATTCGACACTGCCAAGTCGCTGGTACCCCTGCCGGTGCTTTCGGCGGCGAAGTATCCGGCGCGTTTCGCCGCCATCTTCTACGGCTCGACCGGCCCGGCGATGCAGGAAGCGCTCGACGCGCTCGCCGACCACGGCATCTACATCAACGCGCTGCGCGTACGCGCCTTCCCGTTCCAGAACGAGATCGCCGATTTCATTGCCGCACATTCCAGGGTGTTCGTCTTTGAGCAGAATTTCGACGGCCAGCTGACGACGCTGCTGGTCAACGAAGCCGGCGTCAATCCGGCGAGCCTGATCCCGGTGCTGCACTACGACGGTACGCCGATCACCGCGCGCTTCATCACCCAGGAGATCGCCGAGCGCGTTTCGCGCCTCAACGTGCGCCCGCTCCGCGAACACATGGTGGCCTGAAATGACCTATCTCGCCAAGCCCAGCCTGCACCATCCCTCGCTCGCCAAGAACCGGGTCGGCTACACGCGCCGCGACTACGAAGGCAAGATCTCGACCCTCTGCGCCGGCTGCGGCCACGACTCGATCTCGGCGGCGATCATCCAGGCGTGCTGGGAACTCGACATCGAGCCGCATCGCGTCGCCAAGCTCTCGGGAATCGGCTGCTCGTCGAAGACGCCCGACTATTTTCTCGGCAACTCGCACGGTTTCAACACCGTCCACGGGCGCATGCCGTCGGTGCTCACCGGCGCCTACCTCGCCAACCGCGAACTGATCTACCTCGGCGTTTCCGGTGACGGGGACTCGGCGTCGATCGGCCTCGGGCAGTTCGCACACGTAATGCGCCGCGGCGTCAACATGACCTACCTGGTCGAGAACAACGGCGTCTATGGGCTCACCAAGGGACAGTTCTCGGCGACTGCCGACAAGGGATCGAAGTCGAAGAAGGGACAGACCAACAACGACGCGCCGATCGATCTGGTGATGCTGGCGCTGGTGATGGGTGCAACCTTCGTCGCGCGCGGTTTCTCGGGCGACAAGACGCAGCTCGTGCCGCTGATCCGGGCGGCGCTCGCGCATCAGGGCGCGGCGGTGATCGACATCCTCTCGCCGTGCATCGCCTTCAACAACCACAGCGGCAGTACCAAGAGCTACGACTACGTGCGCGAGCACAACGAGGCGGTCAACCGCATCGACTTCTTCCCGCTGCGCGAGGAAATCACCGCCGAGTACGACGCCGGCGAATTGCTCGCGGTGCGCCAGCACGATGGCTCGGTGGTTCATCTGCGCAAGCTGCACGCCGATTACGACCCGACCGACCGCATCCGGGCGATGAGCTACGTGCAGGAGCACGCCGCCCGCGGCGAGGTGGTGACCGGCCTGCTGTACGTGGACGAGGACGCGCGCGACCTGCACCAGCAGCTCGATACCGTCCTGCCACCGCTGAACTCGCTCGGCGCCGCCGAACTGAGCCCGGGTTCGGCGGCGCTCGAAAGGATCAATGCGTCGCTGCGTTAGCGCAATTCGGGGTTAGCTCGGCGCCGGCGGCATCGCCCGCTGAACGGCGGCGAAGGAAGCGCGCCTTGCCCCGGCCCTTGCCCGAAACCGGCGAAGCTCCCGCCCGGGGCGCGAACCCGTATAATCGCGCCTCCTCATTTCGACAGGCTCGATCGTGTCCGACCGTCTCGCCGTGCTGGCCCAGTATCTGCTGCCGAAACAGGCACTCACCGCCGCCGCCGGCAAACTGGCCAGCCATCGCGCCGGAGGTCTGACCACCGGCGTCATCCGCTGGTTCGTCAACCACTACGGCGTCGACCTCGACGAAGCGGTCGATCCTGATCCGCAGAGCTACCTGACCTTCAACGACTTCTTCACGCGCCCGCTGCGCGCTGGTGCGCGGCCGCTTGCCGAGGCCGATTTCGTCTGCCCGGTCGACGGCGCGATCAGCCAGTTCGGTCCGATCGAACGCGATCAGATTTTTCAGGCGAAAGGCCACCGCTACTCGACCACCGCCCTCGTCGGCGGCGACCGCCAGCTCGCCGCCGGCTTCGTCGATGGCGCGTTCGCCACCCTCTACCTCAGCCCACGCGACTACCACCGCATCCACATGCCGGTCGATGGCCGCCTGACGCGCATGATCCACGTCCCCGGCGCGCTGTTCTCGGTCAATCCGACGACCGCGCGTGGCGTTCCCGGTCTGTTTGCCCGCAATGAGCGCGTCGTCTGCGTCTTCGACGCGGCCTTCGGCCCCTTCGTCCTGACCCTGGTCGGCGCCACCATCGTCGGCAGCATGGCCACGGTCTGGCACGGCACCGTCAACCCGCCACGCCCCGGACGAATCCGCGAGTGGTCCTACGGCGATCGCCAGATCGTGCTCCGCAAGGGCGATGAAATGGGCCGCTTTCTGCTCGGATCGACGGTCGTCCTGCTCTTCCCGAAGGATACCCTGCGCTTCGACCCGGTCTGGGCAGCGGCACGCCCGATTCGCATGGGGGAGAGGATGGCCGAACAGGCGGGGTAAGGGGCGCGCAGTGCAACCCCACGCACTGGCAGCCCGCGCCGGAAAAACGAGCAGGAGAACGACAAGTGCACCGCCTGCAATCAGTGCAGGCATACTATGTGGGCTCGAAGCCCTGCGCTGTACCTCACCTCGATCCCGTCTCATGCTTCTGATCGTCGCTTCAGCGTTGTCAAGGCAAGGAATCCATCAGAAGCACTCATCTGCGTGAACCAGAGTTCCAGATATGGCCATCTTTCGCTGCAACAAGTGCGCTCACCTGCAGGAATGCGCCGACACTCAGGTGGGCTCTACCGTGCTCTGTCCACGCTGCGGTCATCCGGGCCAGGCATACCAAACCCTTTTCTTCGTTGGAAGGCTGCTCGATAAATATTTCGAGGCCAGGCGCGAGGTCATTCGCCTCACTCCGTCGACTGACGGCCAGACTACCAGCCAGACCATGATCGCCACGCCGCCCTCTGCGGCGAACATGATCGATCTCTCGAATACGGATCAGCTTGCCTCCAAAGAGCAGCACGAACCGATCGTCGATTGGTTCCGCCGCAAACAGGTCGCCGTTCAGGCGAACCTTCGCGGCGTCGATACGACGGGGTTTTTTGACGAAGTGGCAATGGCAATCGGCAGCGATCTGCCGCTGGTGAAAGACGTGCTGGAACGCATTCGCTGGGCACAGCAGAGGGAATATCCGAGCACCAGCATTCCATTGGTCAACCGATCGGCAGAGGACGTGCAGGCCATTTCGGCATTCTGCGAGCGACTGCACGAGTTTTCATTTCTTGCCAAGTACATTCCCGACCGCCAGAAAAACCGTCTCCTGCTTGTACTGCAGACCGCTCCCGCGATTCGCCAATTCTTTAACGGTGAATGGCTCGAATGGTATGTACTGATGACCTGCCTGCAATACGCGAGAGAACGCAGGAAGTCTCTTTCCTGTGCGCGCCGCTTGAGCATTACGCTGACCAACAATGACAGCCACGAACTCGACGTTTTTGCACTGATCGACGGCCAATTGCCTATCTGCATCGAATGCAAGGCAGGCGAGTTCCGTCAGGACATCGATAAGTACCTGAACATACGCAAACGCCTCGGGCTGGACGGCAAGAACTTCGTGATCTGCGTCGCCGGCCTCAGCGAAGAGCACGCCAAAGGACTGAGCGCCATGTACGATCTCGGGTTTGTCAGCGAGCGCGAACTCCTGGCGCATCTGGCACGCCTGTTCTGAGCACGCGCCAGGTTTGCGGACAAGAGCGCGCAGCGCTCACCCGCCCGGCAGTCGGTAATCCCTGAACATCTCGCGCAGCCGGAGCTTGTGCAGTTTGCCGGTCGCGGTGTGCGGCAACTCGTGGACGAAAGCGACATCGTCGGGAATCCACCAGTTGGCCACCTTGCCCTGCAGGAACTGCAGCATCTCGTCGCGGGTCAGGGTCTGTCCGGGCTTGCGGACGATGATCAGCAGCGGCCGCTCCTGCCACTTGTCGTGCGCGGCAGCGATCACCGCGGCTTCGGCGACCGCCGGGTGGGCGATCGCGGCGTTCTCGAGGGTGATCGAGGAAATCCACTCGCCACCGGACTTGATCACGTCCTTGGCGCGGTCGGTGATCTGCATGTAGCCATCGGCGTCGATCGTCGCCACGTCGCCCGTGTCGAAAAAACCGTCGGCATCGAGCAGATCCTGGCCCGCCTCGCGGTAGTAGCCGCTGGTGATCCACGGTCCGCGCACCAGCAAATGGCCGGCCGTCCGACCATCATGCGGAAGGCGGCGACCGTCGTCGTCGACGACCTTCATTTCGACGCCGTAGATGGCGCGCCCCTGCTTCTCCTGCACGGTCAGACGCTGTTCGAGCGTGTATCCCTGGTGCTTGGGCAACAGATTGCAGACGGTGCCGACCGGCGACATCTCGGTCATTCCCCAGGCGTGCACGACGAAAGCGCCGAATTGGGTCTCGAAGCACTCGCTCATCGCGCGCGGCGCCGATGAGCCGCCGATCACGACGCGACGCAGACACAGCTCCTCCTTCGGCCGCAGACCGCTCGCCTCGACATGCTGCAGCAGCATCAGCCATACGGTCGGCACACCCAGGGCAAGCGTCACCTTCTCCGCACGGAGCAGTTCATAGACGCTCCTGCCGTCGAGTGCCGGACCCGGCATCACCAGTCTGGCGCCGCTCATGGCGCCGGCGTAGGGCATTCCCCAGGCATTGACGTGGAACATCGGAACGACCAGCAGCAGCGTTTCCGCAGCACCGATGCCCAGACCGTCGGCGGCACAGGCGGCCCAGGAGTGCAGCACCGACGAACGATGAGAGTAGAGCACGCCCTTCGGATTGCCGGTGGTACCGGAGGTGTAGCAGAGCGACGAGGCCGTGTGTTCGTCGAACTGCGGCCACTCGTACTCGTCGGAAGCGGCAGCCAGCAGATCTTCGTAGCAGAGCAGGCCGGGAATGTCGCACTCGGGCAGGTGCGCACGGTCAGTCATCAGCACGAAAGCGCGGACGCCGGTTGCCGCCTGCGCCAGCTTCTCGATCAGCGGCACGAAGCTCAGATCGAAAAAGACGAACCGATCCTCGGCGTGCCGGACGATGTACTCGACCTGCTCGGGAAACAGGCGGGGATTGATCGTGTGCAGCACCGCACCCATCCCCGAGACGCCGTAGTACAGCTCCATGTGGCGGTAACCGTTCCAGGCCAGCGTGGCGATCCGGTCGCCGGTGGCGACGCCGAGCCCGCTCAGGGCATTCGCCACCCGTTTCGCACGCCGGCCGATGTCGGCATAGGTGCAACGATGCATCGGCCCTTCGCAAGTGCGCGAAACGATCTCGGCCTGCGAATGAAAACGCGCCGCGTGTTCGATCAGCGACGAGATCAACAAGGGGCGGTCCTGCATCAGTCCCTGGAGCATGGCGTATCCTCTCTGCCTGTCGGCGGTGGTTAGAGTCCTTGCAAGGTTCGTATCAACTCGTCGTTGTAGCCCGCGAACCGATGTACGTCGGTATGTGCTGCCAGTGGCAGTCGCAGCAGCCTGGCCTGCGGCGCCGCCGTCTGCAGGCGCTCGCTGTGTTCGATCGGAATCAGCGAATCGCGCTCCCCATGCACCAGCAGCAGCGGGCCATGCAGGCGCTGGACGTCGGCACAGGTCGCCAGCGGATAGCGCAGCAGCAGCGTCGGCAGCAGCGGATAATGTGCCTGCATCAACTGCGTCATGCTGCAGTACGGAGACACCAGGATCGTCAGATCGGGTTGCACCTCGGCAGCCAGACCGGCAGCTAGCGCCGTGCCGAGCGAGCGCCCAACGATGACCTTGCGCTTGCCGGCATACTGCGCAGCGACCGCGCGCCAGGCAGCCAGCACGTCGGCGCGCAACTGCTGCTCGCTGGCGATGCGGCCGCTGCTCTTGCCATAGCCACGATAGTCGATCATGAACAGATCGTAATTGGCCGCTCGGTAGAGGTCGGCATGGGTGAACCAGGTCGCCAGATTGCCGCTGTTGCCGTGCAGATAGAAGACGACACCGCGCGGATTCGGCAGCCGCAGATGCAGGGCGGAGAGCGTCGCACCATCGACCTCGATCGTCAGCTCGCGCACGTCGGGGAGTGCGAACTGGTACGACGGCGACAGCCGATCGGGTTGAAAGATCAGATCTTCCTGATAACGGTAGATCCACGCCAGTGCACCCAGGTAGGCGCCGACGACCAGAAGGGTCACGAGCGCGAGCGCACGCCACCAGCGCGACCGCAGACGCCGACCGGGCGCCGCGCTGGCCACGCCGCACGGGGACGCGTCGCCCCGCAGGAATTCGCGATCGCCTACCGGCATCCACACTTTCCGCTGGTACATCGCGCGGCAGCAGCGGGGATGCAGGGCGGAGAGGCAGAGGCGCTTCCCGCGAGCGAGCGCAATGGCCTGCCCGCGCGCTTCACTCGACCTGCGTGAAGCGGTGGATCAGCGGCGGCTGCCCGAGCAGTTCGCCGGCACGCGCGATCGCCGTCGCCACGTGCGGGCTGGCCAGATGCGCATCGGCGGCGGCCTGATCGCGCCACTGCTCGCTGGTCACGAATTCGAGCGGATCGTCCTGATTGTGAAACAGCTCGTAGCTCAGGCAGCCCTCCTCGCCTCGGCTTGGCAAAAGCAAATCCTGCAGGACCGCGAGGAGCTCCTTTTCGGCGCCTGCCCGGGCGGTGATGCGGGCCATGATTCTGATCATTCCTTTCCTCCCCTGTTCGAGTGTCGTAAAAAAATGGGCGTCGACAGACGCATGCTACAGGATACGCACCGCCTGCGCGTTCGGATGCAGGCAGCGCGCGATCAGTCCGCAGGGGGTGGGCCCAGCGATTCGATGCGGTAGCCATGCGGATAGTCGCCGCGCGGGATCTGCGTGCGCAGCTTCGGTCGCCGCCGTTTCGGCAGGCAGCGCAGCGCGCCGGCGCGCAGCCGGAGCGCGTGCTCGGCGGTCCAGATCAGCCAGCGCGGCGCCGCCGGCAAGCCAAAAGCGGCAAGCAGCGGCGGATCGAGCAAGGCGTGGATGCTGCGCCGCACGAGCGGCCGCAGCAAGGCGGGAAACCAGCCGGCAAACAGCTCGCGCGTCGCCAGTGCGACTCGCTGGTTGGCCTGCGTGAATCGGAAATTGGCGGTCTCGTAGGCACGACCATACGACTCGAACTCCGGCATGGTCTCGGGAATGTCGCGAATCCGCATGCGTTCGCCGAGTTGCCGCCAGAACGAGAACCACGCCAGTTTCTCCGACTCGCTCATGCGCCGCCAGCCGAAGCGCTCGTTCCAGCGGATCGGCTCGAAGACGAAAGTGGAAAGCACATACAGGAAATCCTCGTTGGCAATCCGGAAGCGCGCGTGCAGTGAATTCATGCGCGCGATCGCGCGCGCGCCGCGCGGGCTGTCGAAGCCATTTTCGATGATTTCGTTGATGATCAGGTCGGTATCGTCGTAGCGCTTCCCGGCGCGCCTTTCGAACTCACCGGTGGCGTGCAGCAGGCCGCCGATGCGCACCGAGGCAAAGGTGCGGAACAGCGCGAGTTCGAGCGAACGGGTGGTATCCCAGGGAAAAACGACCGTCGCCAGGTGGCGAACGATTTCCTGACAATCGCGTTGCGGATCGGCGGTGGAGATGGCGGACATCATTTTCCTCTTCTGTCGTGTGGCCACTCTGGCAATACGTGCGGACACCGGCGCACGGATGCAAGGTTGTCTGTCGCGATGTCCATCGGGAATCTTGACCGACTGCAAGCATGATTGCACAACACCCGGTCGGTGCGGCAAGACCCCACGCACGCACGCCCAGGAGACGCGAATGTGATGCGCTGGCGTGCAGTTTACCGCTGCGTCTGCTGCCGCCCGATGCTACATTGCGGGCTGTCGCCGGCACCTGTCATCTGCCGAAAGGCTTGCCAGGCATTCGTTTCGCCGCCGCGGCAAATCGAAAGGAGGATGGCCCATGATGAGGATTCCACCGGAAGCGATACCGCCCGTCGCCAACGTTGCCAAGGAAGTCGAAGGAGAGCGAAAGGTCGAACCCGTGGCCGGGGTCACGAGAATTCCCGGCGACTTTGCCGCCACGCTGCACGAGCAGGCGGGGCCCCTGCCGCCAGGCGAAAGGAAAGTGCCCGCTCAACTGCCCGGCCCTGCGACCGTCGGACCGCTCGCCGAAGGCTCGTCGGTACCGGTCGAACGTCGGCACGGGGAGCGCCGTTCGGAAAACCGCCCGGTCCTCCTCGACACCCGCTCGAACCGAGGCCGCCGCCGCGGCGCCGACGACGCGCGCATCAACATCGAGGTTTGACCGCGCGCTTGTCTTCCCGGCTGGCAAGAGCTCATTCCTCCATGTCGGGGGCTTGGTCGACGCGCCTGTTCGACTTGGACGTATGGCCGGTGGAAAAAGGAAAGCGCCAACCTTAAGGTCCGTGTTCCGGCATCCAGTGCAATGCTACGAGACACTCCACACTGCCGTCACTCCAGGCGTCGCGGTCGAAATCCGACCCTGTAAGCTCAGAATTCCGCTCTAAGCACCGCCGCCTGCACGCCGGCGGCCCCCCCCGGGATTGATGTGGCACTACTGGCAGTCATGCCGCTTACGGTCGACGCAAACCGGCGACCGAAGCGCGAATCGCGGAGGGAACCTGCCAGCATAGCTGGCAGGCCGTCCTGTTGACCGACTGGTCAGGCATGGCCACC
>NZ_JAMTDV010000012.1:43578-46362 GCF_023806565.1 Accumulibacter sp.
CTGCCAGCATAGCTGGCAGGCCGTCCTGTTGACCGACTGGTCAGGCATGGCCACCCAAAGAGTGAAAACATGGCGAACCGCCAATTGCCCAAACTCGAGAAGCGCATTCAAGATTCGCGGCCTTGCATGGCTCAGAGATCGAAGCGGTCGAGGTTCATCACCTTGGTCCAGGCGGCAACGAAGTCGCGGACGAACTTCGCCTGCGCGTCCTGCTGTGCGTACACCTCGGCCAGCGCGCGCAACTGCGAGTTGGACCCAAAGATCAGGTCGACCCGCGTGCCCGTCCATCTGACCTCGCCGGTCGCCCGGTCGCGGCCGACGAAGCGGCCCGGTGAATCGGCGTCGGCAGCCCAGACCGTGCGCATGTCGAGCAGGTTGACGAAGAAGTCGTTGGTCAACGCTTGCGGGCGTTTGGTGAACACGCCGTCCGGCGAGTCGCCGGCGTTCGCTCCGAGCACGCGCAGGCCGCCGACGAGCACGGTCATTTCGGGCGCGCTGAGGGTCAGCAACTGCGCCCTGTCGACGAGCAGTTCTTCGGCCGCCACCGAGTACGCGTGCTGCTGATAGTTGCGGAAACCCTCGGCACGAGGCTCGAGCACGGCGAACGACTCGACGTCGGTTTGTTCCTGCGAGGCATCGGTCCTTCCCGGCGCGAAGGGCACTTCGATCGCCGAGCCGGCCGCCTTCGCCGCCGCTTCAACTGCCGCACAGCCGCCGAGCACGATCAGGTCGGCGAGCGAGACCTTCTTGCCGCCGGTCTGCGAACCGTTGAACTCCTGCTGAATGCCTTCGAGGACGCTCAGCACTTTCGCCAGCCGAGGCGGTTGATTGACCTGCCAGTCACGTTGCGGTGCGAGGCGAATCCTCGCACCGTTCGCGCCACCGCGCTTGTCGGAGCCACGGAACGTCGACGCGGAAGCCCACGCCGTCGATACCAGTTCGGCGATCGACAGCCCGGCGCCGAGAATTGTCGCCTTGAGATCGGCGATCTCCCTGGCATCGATCGGCGGGTGGTCGACCGGGGGAACCGGGTCCTGCCAGATCAGGTCTTCGGCCGGAACTTCGGGGCCCAGGTAACGGACCTTCGGACCCATGTCGCGATGCGTCAGCTTGAACCAGGCGCGTGCAAACGCGTCGGCGAAAGCCTGCGGATCCTCGTGGAAGCGGCGCGCGATCGGCTCGTAGATCGGGTCGAAGCGCAGCGACAGATCGGCCGTGGTCATCATCGGCGGGTGCTTCTTGCCTGGATGGTGAGCGTCGGGGATCATGTGTTCGGGCTTGACGTCCCTGGCCACCCACTGCTGCGCGCCGGCCGGGCTCCTGACGAGTTCCCATTCGTAACCGAACAAGATGGCAAAGTAGCCGTTGTCCCATTTCGTCGGGTTGGGCTTCCAGGCGCCTTCGATACCGCTGGTCGTGGTGTGCGCGCCCTTGCCCGAAGCGAAGCGGTTGATCCAGCCGAGACCTTGCGCTTCGATCGGCGCACCTTCGGGTTCGCGTCCGACGAGCGCGGGATCGCCTGCGCCGTGCGCCTTGCCGAAAGTGTGACCGCCGGCGACGAGCGCGACGGTTTCCTCGTCGTTCATCGCCATGCGCGCGAAGGTTTCACGCACGTCACGGCCCGACGCGACCGGGTCGGCAACACCGTTCGGCCCTTCCGGGTTCACGTAGATCAGCCCCATCTGCACCGCTGCCAGAGGAACTTCGAGTTCGCGGTCGCCCGTGTAGCGCTGGTCGCCGAGCCACTGGTCTTCGCGGCCCCAGTAGATGTCCTCCTCGGGCTGCCAGATATCGACCCGGCCACCGCCAAAACCGAAGGTTCTGAAGCCCATCGATTCGAGCGCACAATTGCCGGCGAGGATCATCAGGTCGGCCCAGGAAATCTGGTTTCCGTACTTCTGCTTGATCGGCCAGAGCAGCCGCCGCGCCTTGTCCAGGTTGGCGTTGTCCGGCCAGCTATTGACCGGAGCGAAGCGCTGGTTGCCGGTCCCGCCGCCGCCGCGCCCGTCGGCGGTGCGGTACGTGCCTGCGCTGTGCCATGCCATGCGGATGAACAGCCCGCCGTAATGGCCCCAGTCGGCGGGCCACCAATCCTGCGAATCGGTCATCAGCGCGTGAAGGTCCTTTTTCAACGCGGCGAAATCGAGCTTGCCGAAGGCCTCGGCGTAGTCGAAGTCCGGGTCCATCGGGTTCGCTGCCGGCGCGTGTTGATGGAGGATGTCCAGGTTCAGCTGGCTGGGCCACCAGTCGCGATTGGACTGGACTCCAGCCGTGGTACGGGCACCTTGGCCAATGGAAAATGGGCACTTTGCTTCGGTCGACATGGCTATCTCCTTCCACGGGATACGATCGACGACCTCGCCGATCATCTCTTCCTGATGGTAGGTTCCGCGTGCCCGAGAATCCAATTTTTTCTGGCAATGACCTTGATAGTCTCGGTCAATGGCCCTGACGGGCATGATTTCGAATACACCACGAAGCATCAAACCCGTCGCACCGGCGCAGGAACCTCACCCCCGACTCCGATCCGGGGCTGGTGCCCAGACGCTACCGCGCTGGATTCCTGCCTGCGCCGGAATGACGGCGTTCGGGCGGCCCCTTGTTTCACATCAACCGGGGGCTTGCGCTGCAGCCACCTGCGGCAACTTGCGCCGGTCGCCGCGGGGATTCATCATCTGCCGGGTCGAATCCTTGCGCACGATGGCGTGCCCAGACACTACGGCGACAGACTGAAGCGCGACACGAACTTCCAGATTTCCGTGTTGGCGTCGATCACTGTCGTCG